>JBEVDR010000001.1:0-3258 GCA_040513215.1 Microbacteriaceae bacterium
GTCTGATGTGCCGGGTTCTCGGCGTGTCGCGCAGCTGGTTTCATGCCTGGCGGCGGGCGGCCCCCACAAGAGCCGAGCGCGCCACCAGGCGTGAGGTTCTTGTCGCTGAAGTTTGACGTTGCTCCCGGATCCCGGACCGGTCGGTAAAGTACCGACCGATCTGGAGGGATGTGATGACGAGGCAGACGCGGCGGCGGTTTTCGCCGGAGTACAAGGAGCAGGCGGTTGCGCGCCTTCTGGCGCCGGGGGCGACGCAGGCGAGTGTTGCGGCTGAGCTTGGGGTAACGCCGACGCAGCTGAAGACATGGCGGCTTGAGTTGGAGGCCGTGGGCTCAGCCTCGGCGATAGAGCGGCAGCAGGCCGAGGCGGGCGAACTGGCGCGACTGCGCCAGGACAACAAACGTCTGAAGGAGGAGGTGGAGGTGCTGTGCAAGGCCTCGGCTTTTTTCGCACAGTGGGCGGTGCGTGTACCGACGCAAATTGAACGGCCATTACGATCGAAGTTGAACGTCGGTTCCAATCCAATTTGAACGCGGATTCCGATCCAATCTGAACGCCGGTTCCGATTGGGTCTGAACGGCCGGCGGCTTGCCGTTGGCGACTTCATCAACCGATAGCGTCGCTCCCTTTCCGTACGGAGGGAGCGATGCCGGGCGTGAGGACGTCGATGCGCAAGATCAGGGAAGTATTGCGGCTGCGGGAAAGCGGGCTAACGGTGGCGGAGATCGCCCGCAGCCTCGGCATTGCCGCCGGCACCGCATGGACATATGCGACGCGGTTGAACGCGGCGGGTCTGACATGGCCGCTGCCGCCGGAGCTGGATGACGCGGCGTTGGAGCGGTTGGTCTACCCACCCCCGCCGCACAGCCGGGTGCGCCGTCCCGAGCCGGATTGGCCAGCGATCCACCGGGAGCTCAAGCGCCCCAGGGTGATGCTGTTGCTGGTGTGGGAGGAATACCGGGCGGCGCATCCCGACGGCTACGGCTACTCCCGCTTCTGCCAACTCTACCGGGCTTGGGAAGGCAAGCTGCCGGTAACCATGCGCCAGCATCATCTGGCGGGCGAGAAGCTGTTCGTCGACTACGCCGGCCAGACCGTTGCGGTCATCGATCCGGCCACCGCCACGACGCGGGAGGCGCAGATCTTCGTCGCCGTCATGGGGGCGTCCAACTTCACCTACGCCGAGGCGACCTGGACCCGGAGCCTCGCCGACCGGATCGGCGCGCACGTCCGGGCATTCGAGTTTCTGAGTGGCGTGCCGCACGTCGTCGTGCCGGACAACCTCAAGGCGGCGATCGTGCGGGCCTGTCTTTACGAGCCGGCCGCCGCTCAGACGTTCGCCGACATGGCCGCTCACTACGGCACGGCCATTCTCCCGGCCCGGCCTGCCAAGCCGCGTGACAAGGCGAAGGTGGAGGCCGGCGTGCTGATCGTCGAGCGGTGGATCCTGGCACGGCTGAGAAACCGCCGCTTCTTCTCGCTCGCCGAGCTGAACACGGCGATCGCCGAGGAACTCGAGCGGTTGAACCGGGCCAAGATCATGCGCCACCTGGGCGCCACCCGGCAGCAGCTGTTCGACCAGGTGGACCGCCCGGCGCTCAAGCCCCTGCCGGCGGAAGCTTACGTCTTTGCCGAGTGGCGGCGCTGTCGTCCTGGTCTCGATTACCATGTCCGGATCGACGACCACGGCTATAGCGTGCCGTTCGCGCTCGCCAGGACCGAGCTCGACGCGCGCATCACCGCCACCACCGTCGAAATCTTCCGTAAGGGAAAGCGGGTCGCCAGCCACATCCGCCGCTCCCAGCGCGGCCACAGCACCACGCCCGAGCACTTGCCTCCCGCCCACCGCCGTTTTGCCGAGTGGACGCCGGAGCGCTTGCGCGGCGACGCCGCCAGGATTGGCCCCAACACGGCGACGCTGATCGAAGCCGTGCTCGCCCGAGGACGCCATCCCGAACAAGGAGCCCGCGCGGCGCTCGGCATCCTGCGCCTGGCGCGCTCCTACGAATCCGAACGAATGGAAGCGGCTGCCACTCGGGCGATCGCTATCGGCGCGCTCAGCTACACCAGTCTCGCCTCGATCCTGAGGACCGGGCTCGACCGTCACCGAACCCGCACCGCCGCGGACGGGCCGGTGATCCTGCACGACAACATCCGCGGCCCCCGCTACTACCACTGACGAGGTCATTTCATGCTGCATCACCCCACCCATGAGCGGCTGGCCGAACTCGGCCTGCTTGGCGCCGCCGCCGCTTTCGCCGAGCTTCTCGCCGATCCCGAGGCCGCCGAGCTGGATCACGCCGCCTGGCTCGGCCTGCTGCTCGACCGCGAGGCAACCCGACGGATGGACCGGCGTCTGCAAACGCGGCTCCGCTTCGCCCGCCTCCGACACCCTCAGGCCTGCCCCGAAGACATCGACTACCGGACGCCGCGCGGGCTCGATCGCACCCTGATCGCCGCCTTAAGCGCCCCCGACTGGATCAACAGCGCTCGCAGCGTCATCATCACCGGCCCCACCGGCGTCGGCAAAAGTTGGATTGCCTGTGCCCTCGCACACCGCGCCTGCCGCAACGACAGCGCCGTCATCTATCACCGTGCCGCCCGGCTGTTCGAAGAGCTGGCCCTGGCCCACGGCGACGGCCGCCATGCTCGGATGCTCAAGAACCTGGCCAAGACCAAGCTGCTCATCCTCGACGACTTCGCCCTCGCGCCATTGACCGCACAGGCACGGCACGATCTGTTGGAGATCCTGGAGGACCGCTACGGACGCACCGCCACCATCGTCGTCAGCCAGCTTCCCGTCGAACGCTGGCACGAGATGCTGGGAGATCCCACCATCGCCGACGCGATCCTCGATCGGCTGGTGCACACCGCCTACCGCCTCGATCTCAAGGGCGAGTCCATGCGCAAGCTGATGGCGCCGAAGCACGGCCACGCCGGCCCAGCCTCCGCCCCCGTGGGTCAACAAGGCATCCTCCCGCGCGCCGCGCCGCCAGCGCCATGATCAGCGCGCGTCGCGCGGGTCCCTCCTTATGGACTACGGGGACGACCTCCTCTTGACCGAACCGAACCGAAATGAAAGGAAAACCACCACCAGCGGCGGACGCCAGCCCGTTCAAAATCATCGGAACCGGCGTTCACGATCGATTGGAACCGCCGTTCAAATTCATCGGAATACGCAGGTGATGAGCACGCGACCGGCCAGAGTAAAGACCGTCGTCGATGTTCGTATCCCCCGCCCGCGCGACCTCACGGTGG
>JBEVDR010000002.1:0-6732 GCA_040513215.1 Microbacteriaceae bacterium
TTCGGCGAAGAGAAGGAGGCGCTCGTGCGCGCCTCGTACGGTGCGAATTACGACCGGCTGGTGGCGGCCAAGACGACGTACGATCCCGGCAATCTGTTCCGGATGAACAACAACATCCCGCCGCGCGGTTGAGTAAGCCGACCACAACCACGCCATCGCCTGAGCCGCCCGCCTGCAATCTGCCTCAAGATCGAATGCGTTGTGGGGTTCGCAGGGTTGGCGTGAACAGAGCTGGCTACGTCAAGAGGTCCAATCTCGGACGACGATACGAGGTCAGAGTTTCGCCGACGTCGATAGTGGGTGCACTCCGCCGCACACCGTCAGTCTGTCGGTGCCAGGATGCCGGCTCTACTCTTTGTTCATGTTGTGCGGCCGCGGAGGCGAGATCGCGGTTCTCGACGCGCTCGTCGCGGACGCGCGTGAGCGTAGAAGCGGATCCGTGCTTGTCAGGGGAGCGGCCGGCGTGGGCAAGACCGCTCTGCTGCGGTACGCGGAAGGCCAGGCTGTCGGCCTGACGGTGCTATGGGCAACCGGCGTCCAGGCGGAGGCGGAGATTCCCTTTGCGACATTGAACCAGTTGCTGCGCCCGGTGGCCGGGCTTACCGGCGCGCTACCCGAGGCGCAGGCCGACGCCTTGAACGCCGCTCTGGGATTCGCCGCTGCCCGCCATCTGGATCGGCTCCTAGTCGCCTCAGCCGTGCTGTCGCTGTTGGGTGAGGCAGGCGCAGCCAGCGGCGTCCTGTGCGTGGTGGACGACCTGCACTGGGCCGATCGCGCATCGGTCGATGCGCTCATGTTCATCGCCCGGCGACTTTCGGCCGAGGGCATCGTGTTGCTGTTCGCGGATCGGAGCCAGTCCGGCCGGGAGCTTCCGCCCGAGATCACAGTGCTCGAGGTCGAGAACCTGACCCCAGCCGCCAGCCGCGAGCTGTTGCGGGCCTGCGTACCCGTTGAGCCGAGCGAAGTGGTCGCGGCCCGGCTGTTCGAGCTGACGGCTGGTCATCCGCTCGCCCTCCGGGAGCTTGCGGGGGCGCTGAGCCCTGACGTCCTGACCGGTCTGGCTCCGCTCCCCGACCCGCTGCCTGTCACCGCCGGCATCGAGCAGGCCTTTCTGGAGCAGGCGCAGCGGCTGCCGTCCGCTGCGCAGCTCGTCCTTCTGGTCGCCGCGCTCGATAGCACCGGCAGGGTGGCAGTGCTGCATAACGCAGCCGAGATGCTCGGCGTTGGTCCGGGGGCGGTGACGGACGCTGAGGAGAGCGGGCTACTCGACCTCGGCTCCGGGACGATCGCATTCCGCCACCCGCTCGTGCGGTCGGTCGTGGTCGCAGCCGCGGGTGCGACGCAGCGACGACTGGTCCACTCGACACTCGCTGCGGTGCTGACGGATCCGGCGGATGAAGAGCGGCGCGTTTGGCATGCCGCGGAGTGTGTCGTGGGGGCAGACGATGCGATCGCCGACCGACTGGAGCAGGCGGCCCACCGCGCCGGGCTACGGACCGCGCATTCGGCCGCTGCCACGGCCCTGAAACGCTCCGCCGAACTCACCATGGACCAACGAGTCGCTGCCAGCCGGTACCTGGCTGCCGCCCGAGAGGGTTGGCTGGCCGGGCAAGCCGCACCGGCCAACCGTGCGCTCGATGCAGCCGCGGCGGCCACGGCAGACCCGTTACTGATGGCCGAGGTGGCGGAGGTGAGGGCGCACATCGAGCTTTACCAGGGAGACGCCTCCGCGGCGCACCGACTGCTGGTGCAGTGGGCACCGGTGGTGGCGAAGCATCGGCCGCTCACCGCCCTGCGGATGATCTTCCGCGCCGCCGAGGCAGCTCTGTGGACCGGGAACCTGGCCGGAGTGGGCAGATGTGGCGCACTTGCTGAGGACGTGGACCCGGGGGACGACCGGGACGCCCAGCTCCTCCGGGACATCGACATCGGGCTGGCCTCGCTGTTCACCGGAGGCGACCACGCGCCACGCGAGAGTCTGCACAGCCTGGTCACCGAGGCTGCCGGTCGGCGCGACGACCCCGAGTGGCTCATCCTCGCAGCCGAGACCGCAATGGCGCTCGGACGGTTCGCGGATGCCGGGACCATCGCGCGCGAGGCCGTCGATGCGGCGCGCAATCTGGGCTCGATCAGTCACCTGCCGCAGGCACTGCACATGTGCGCACTGGCCGATCATGCATTGGGACGCTACGCCGCCGCAGCCGGGTTCGCGTCCCAGAGCACGGACCTGGCTCGGGAGACGGGACAGACCAGCGTCCTGGCCGCGGCGCTCGCATGGTCGGCGGCCACGGCAGCCATCCTGGGCGATGACGCCGGCTGTCAGGCGGCCGCCCGGCAAGCGGAAGAGCTGGCGGCGCCCCGAGGTCTGGTCCTGGTCGAGGTCGCCGCGGCACAGGCGCTGGCCCATTCCGACATGATGCAGGCCCGCTACGGGCCTGCATTGCGACGGTTGATCGCCCTGGACTCGATGAGCACCGCCGATGCCACCCCGTCGTCGCAGATGTTCGCCCTTGGTGACCGGATCGAGGCGGCCGTGCGCACCGGGGAGATCGACCTCGCGAAGGACGGGGTCGCTCGGTTGCAGCAGTGGGCGGACTCGACGGCGAGCCTGGGCGCGAAGTCGATGGCCCTGCGCTGCCGAGCACTGCTCGGCGACGGCGACCCGGGGCAACTGTTCTCTGAGTCGCTTGCGCTGCACCCGGAGGGTGAGGCCCCGCTGGAACGCGCCCGCACCCAACTGCTCTTCGGACAGTGGCTCCGCCGGGGACGCAAACGCATCGAGGCGCGCGAACACCTCCGGGCTGCATGTGAAACCTTCGAGCGCCTGGGTTCCGAGCCGCTGGCTGCCCGAGCACGCGAAGAGCTCAGAGCGACCGGAGAGACGATGGCATCCACCCGCTCGCACAGCCTGGCCTCGCTCACTCCGCAGGAGCTCGCCATCTCGCGGCTCGTCGGCGAGGGGGCGTCCAACCGTGACGCGGCCACCGTCCTCTACCTCAGCCCGCGAACAGTGGAGTATCACCTGCACAAGATCTTCACCAAGCTGTCTGTGGGTTCACGTACCGAGCTCGCCCACCTCGTCGCGAACCATTCCGGCTGAGAGGCGCTCGCGCGGCGTCGGAGGATGCGTAGCCCGCGGCCGATCGGGTTCCAGGAATCCCGCGTTCCGTGCCGGACTGGTGGAACCACAGATGCCCCGCTACGCCCCTGGCTGAGAATCTCGAAGAGTCCGCAGCGCGGGTGCGCACGGTCTTGAGAGGAGCTGGAGATGAACCACCACAGAAACTGGATACACCGGCACCGGCTCGGCGCCTTTCTCGTGCTGGCTTTCGGGCTGTCCTGGTGGCCCTGGCCGCTGGCACTGGTCGAGCCCGACAGCGTGCCGATGGTGTCGTTTGGGCCACTGCTCGCGGCCGTACTGGTGACTGCCCTGGCGCAAGGACGCGACGCGCTGTGGGCGCTGGCGCGATCGATCATCCGATGGCGGGCTCCCTGGTCCACGTGGGCATTCGCCGCACTAGGACCCTTCGGGCTGGCCGTCCTGACCGGGGCGGCAGCGTACGCACTCGGGATCATCGAATCGGTCGACACTTACCAATCGGGCGGGTGGTCGACTCTGCTGAACGTTGTGGTGCTCATGATTACCACGGCGCTGCTGGGCGGACCGCTCTTCGAGGAGGTCGGCTGGCGCGGTTTCTTCCAGCCCGAGCTTCAGCGACGCCACTCCGCGGTGCGGGCCAGCATGGTCGTCGGCACGGTCTGGGTGATCTGGCACCTCCCGCTACTGGTCACCGACCCGACGGGTCAGCGGCCGCCGCTACCCTTCACCGCCTGGATTCTCGCGCAGGCCGTCCTGATCGCCTGGGTGTATAACACCAGCCGCGGCAGCGTCCTCATCGCGGTCGTGTTCCACACCGCGGCTAACACCGCCGGCCGGATGCTGCTGGAACCCCTTGTCGGCGAACCCGGCTTCAGCCTCGTGTGGTGGCTGATGGCCGCCCTGTACCTCCTCGCGGCCGTGGTGCTCATCTGGCGAACCGGCGGACGCCTCGGCATCACTCGCCTAGGACGACCGGACACGATCGTCACCAACTCCAAGGAGCGCACGGTGACCAGCACCCGACCCGAGTCACGTAGCCGATTTATCGGCGTGGGACTCGAATAGGGCGGAGATCCTCTCCCAGTCCTGCGATCGGGAGAGGATCGACGTGTCATCGAGCGGCAAGCTGTCTATCAGCGCGTGCGCCTCATTGGTGGGGACAGGGCGAAGGCGGCGAGTGGGTCGCTGGACCTCCATGCTCGCCCCAAACCCTTGATGTGAATCGGCTTGCCTGGCTTCCAGCAAGGCGCCGTCGGAGCACAACCTGACGAAACTCAGCGCAACGACAGTCGCCTGATCTTCTCGGAGTAGTCGTCGAGCACGTCGAAGATCCCACGGTGCTGCCACACGCGGTTGCGGCTTTTCCCCGTGGTCTCGGTGAGGACACCGCGATCAGTGAGAGTGTGCAACGCGCGAAGGGCGCCCATCTCGCCCAAGCCGAGGGTGCTGATGAGGTACTTCGTGTTCACTGCGGGTTGACCGACGAGAGCGGGAAGTATCCTCCACGCCGCAGCATCTGAACGCAGACCCTTCAACTTCTGGCGGGAGTCCTCGAGTTCGGCGACGAGGTCGTCGAGGAGTTGGGTCCCTGTGGTGGTGGCGATCCGGCTGGCCGAGGCGAATGCACTGACGATCGGCTCGGCATCTCCAGCGCGGAACGCGGTCAGCGCCGCGAAGTAGCGCTCGGTGTCGACGAGGAGGCCAGCCGATATCGGTACGGCAGTGGACCTGACGAGTCCCTTGTTGCGGAGGATCGACTGGGCGAGCGCGCGCCCCGTGCGGCCGTTGCCATCGGGAAAGGGGTGGATGGTCTCGAATTGGGCGTGTGCGACGGCGACCTGGACCAGCACAGAGATGTCCTGGCGCTTGACGAAACCCACCAGGTCCGCGATTGCGCCGGATATGCGGTCATGGTGGGGAGCTACGAACGCTGCGAGCCGGGGGCCAGCCTCACCAGGACCGATCCACACTTGCTCGGAGCGGTAGCGACCAGCGTCCTGCTCGAATCCGCGTTGGTGGAGCATGAGCGCCTTGTGCATCGCGAGGATCGAGTCCTCGCTGATGTCGTCCGATAGTTGCAGTGCTGCTTCCATGGCGCGCACGTTGCCGATGACGGTGAGCGCGTTTGTCTTGTCGCCCTCGTCGATCTCCGCGAGGGCAAGCTGCTTCGCCGACGTCGTCAATTGCTCGATCTGCGAACTGGACGCCGACTCTGTGCGCAGCAGGATCGCGGTCATCGGCCCGAGCGCCGGGTTGTCGTTACCCAGCCGGCTCTTTGCGTGCTTGTCGAACGTCACGAGCTCTCGTGTCGCATCCTCTACGTTGGCGGAGACATCACCGGGGATGTGGGGATTCCAGTCCAGGATCGGTGCCGTGACGGTGGCGTCATACGGGCCGGTCTGACGCAGTAGCTCGGCGCGCGAATGCATCTCGGGCGCCTGCGGCTTCCAGTCGTATGTCTCGTGCGAGACTGCCTCGATGGGAATGCCCGCGGCGGCGTGAGGTGTGGGCATAGATCTATTGTACCAACACTTCTGTTGCTAAGTGTTGGTAATACCCGACCCCTCCCCACGGAACTCGTGGTGGGCAGGCTGATGCGAAGTGTAGTTACAACGAACCGATACCAACAGTGAGACGTCCAGCTGTTGGTACCGTCTCTGGTGCCCCGCACTTGCGGTGTCACCGTGCCTCTACTGGGGCAAGCCTTGACGTCCCTCTTTGGACGATGGTCGGGTCGAATTCCGTCGCTTGCTGAGCGCTTGGCGGCTCAGGCTTCGCGACATCTCACGCCAGCTCGAGAAACTACATCCGCCTCCGCCAAGATCTTTGCTCGCTCACGTGCCTTCGCCGCAGCTGCATCGTTAGCTTCTCGCTGCCGGCGATACGCTTCTTCGCGGCGGGCCTTTGGCTTCGTAAACCTGCTTCGCGCCATGCAACCTGGTTTACACGGCATCCCAGACATTGCAAGGGATCGGGAGCCACCCACTCAAAGTGCCTGCGTGCATTGCGGTTTGTCGTTTGGTTGCGTTAGGACGATCGTTAGCTCGCTCAAATCAGTTCGGCTGCCTCGAGGCGTCCTGAGCTGATGGCTTCCGTGAAGGCCCGATAATCGGCGTCGTTCTGATCGGCGTAGGCCTCGGAGAAGTCGGCGATGGCCTCGTCAAAGTCGTGGGACTTGCCGAGGTACGCGGCTAGTGCGACCCGGTCACCGGATCGTGCGTGCGCCCGCGCGAGTGTCTCGCCGCAGATACGGGCGTAAAGCATCGCGCCGGTGGGCACCATCACCTCGGGGTCGAGCGACCCTTTCCAGTCGTGGAGTTGCCGGAGATAGAAGTCGCGCTCCACCGCACCGTCTTCAGTAGCGCCCTGCCACCCCAGGAAGATGTCACTCGAGGCTTGCATGATCCGCTGACCGCGTACGACGCGCTCACCATGGCTCTTGTATGGACTCGGCTCGAGGAAGCGCTCCAGCACTGAGGCCTGTGCTTCCTTCGCCTGCAGCAGGAGTGGATCGGCGTCGTCTCGACCGGTCAGCAGCAGGATCCAGGCGCGCGTGCCCACGCTGCCGACGCCGACCACCTTCCGTGCCATGTGCACGTATGTGTACTCGGAGAGCGGATGACGTTCCGTGA
>JBEVDR010000003.1:0-7576 GCA_040513215.1 Microbacteriaceae bacterium
CATCGACAGCGCAGACCGCCAGGAGCGCTGGAAAGCCCCCCTCGCGGACCCGCTCGAGATCGCTGTTCCCTCCAGCTACAACGACCTGTTCACCGACAGCAGCATCCGCGACCACGTCGGCTGGGTCTGGTACCAGCGCACCGTGCGAGTGCCGCGCGGCTGGGCCGATGAGCGCGTCTTCGTGCGCGTCGACGCCGCCACTCACGAGGGCAAGGTTTTCGTGAACGACACGCTCGTTGCCGAGCACGTCGGGGGTTACACGCCATTCGAAGCCGATGTGACCGACCTTGTCGAAGCCGGCGCCGAATTTCGGCTGACCATCGCCGTGAACAACGAACTCACGAACACGACCATCCCGCCGGGAACGATCACGGTCACCGAAGATGGACGCCGTCAGCAGAAATACCTGCACGACTTCTACAACTACGCCGGGCTCGCCCGCTCGGTCTGGCTGTACAGCGCGCCGGCCATGCGCGTCGACGACCTCACCGTGACGACGGATGTCGAGGGCTCCACCGGCGTCGTCAGCTATGACATCCGCACCACCGACACCGGCACGGATGCCAGCGCTGAGGTGCGCGTGCGCGTACTCGACGCCGCCGGAGCCCAGGTTGCCGGAGCATCCGGAGCATCCGGCTCGGTCCGCATCAACGATGTGACCCTGTGGCAGCCTGGTGCCGCCTACCTGTACGACCTCGTTGCCGAGGTCGTCAGCGATGGAACCGTCATCGACAGCTACCTGCTGCCGATCGGCGTGCGCACCGTCGAGGTGCGTGGGGCCGAGTTCCTGATCAACGGCACGCCGTTCTACTTCACCGGCTTCGGCAAGCACGAGGACAGCCCGGTGCGCGGAAAGGGCCACGACAACGCCTACCTGGTGCACGACTTCCAGCTGATGGACTGGATAGGCGCCAACTCGTTCCGCACCTCGCACTACCCATACGCCGAAGAGGTCATGGAGTTCGCCGACCGGCACGGCATCGTCGTCATCGACGAGACCGCCGCGGTCGGGCTGAACCTTGCCATGGGCGGCGGCATCTTCGGCGGTATCAAGCAGGCCACCTTCTCACCCGAGACGATCAACGACCAGACCCGCGAGACCCACGCGCAGGCGATCCGCGAGCTCATCGCCCGCGACAAGAACCACGCCAGTGTCGTGATGTGGTCGATCGCCAACGAGCCCTCCTCCGGCGAGCCGGGCGCTCGGGAGTACTTCGAGCCGCTGGTGAAGCTCACCCGTGAACTCGACCCGACTCGCCCGGTGACCTTCGTCAACGTGATGTTCGCGAACCACGAGCAGGACCTGATCGCCGACCTGTTCGACGTGATGTGCCTCAACCGCTACTACGGCTGGTACGCAGACACCGGAGACCTGCAGAGCGCGGAGATCCACCTGGAGAAGGAGCTCCGCGGGTGGGAAGAGAAGTTCGGTAAGCCGATCATCATGACCGAGTACGGGGCAGACACCGTGCCAGGGATGCACTCCATCTTCGATTCCCCGTGGACCGAGGAATACCAGAGCGCGTACCTCGACATGAACCACCGCGTGTTCGACCGCATCGACGCATTCATCGGCGAGCAGGTGTGGAACTTCGCGGACTTCCAGACGTCGAACGGAGTCTTCCGGGTCGACGGCAACAAGAAGGGTGTTTTCACCCGTGACCGGCGCCCGAAAGCCGCAGCCCACACGCTGCGCGCCCGCTGGACAAACCTCGAGAAGTAAGTCGCGCCAGCGGCAGGGTGAAGGAGCCCAGCAATGAATTCAATGACGAAGACCCCCGAAAAGCTGAGCAAACTCAGCATTGTCGGATACGGCGCGGGTGACGCGGCCAACAACCTCGCGTTCACCACCGCCACCATGTTCCTGCTGGTGTATTACACGGATGTCGCAGGAATCTCCGCCGCTGCCGCGGGAACACTGCTGCTCGTGGTGCGCGTCTTCGACGCATTCGCCGACGTGTTCGCCGGCCGCATGGTCGACCGGACGTACAGCAAGCGTTTCGGCAAGTTCCGCCCGTTCATCATGTTCGGCTCCGTGCCGCTGCTGCTGCTGAGCGTCGCGGTGTTCTCCGTGCCGCAGATCGGCGAGACCGGCATGCTGCTCTACGCCTACCTGACCTACGCGGCGCTGGGCCTCGCCTACAGCCTGGTCAACATCCCGTACGGCTCGCTCGCCGGCGCGATGACCCAGAACGCGGGGGAGCGCTCGAAGCTCGCCGCCGCACGTACCATCGGTGCGGTCACGGTTGGTGCCTTCCTCGGCATCTTCATCGCCCCGCTGATCGTGCCTGGCGCTGACCTGCAGGCGACCTTCAGCACCATGACGCTGTCGTTCGTGGTCGTCGGCACGATCTTCTACTTCTTCACGGTGTTCACCGCGAAGGAGACGGTGAAGCGCGATGTTCCCAAGGTCACGATGAAGCAGAGTGTCGAGACGTTGAAACACAACAAGCCGCTGCTGCTGCTCTGCCTCAGCTCGTTCCTGTTCCTCACCGGCATGCTGGCGATGCAGACGGTTCAGCTGTACTACCTGCGCGATGTGCTCGGCACCATTCAGCTGTACCCGGTGCTCTCCGTCATCCAGCTGGTCGGTACCTTCGGCCTCGCCGCGCTGATTCCGACGCTCGTGCGGAAGTTCGGCAAGAAGCCGTCGTACATCGCGGGCGCTGCCCTGATGGTCATCGGTGGTCTGATTGTTCTGCTCACCCCGCCGTCCAACGTCCCTCTGGCCTTCTCCGGAATGATCCTTGGCCTGCTCGGCATCATGCTCGTCAACATGCTGGTCTGGGCGCTAGAGGCTGACACGGTCGAGTACGGCGAGTGGCAGACCGGTATCCGCACCGAGGGCATCACCTACGCCCTGTTCTCCTTCACCCGCAAGACCGGCCAGGCCGTGGGTGGTGCGCTTGCTGCCTACGCGATCGCTATCGGCGGATACCAGGCGGGCGCGGCTCAGCAGTCCGAGTCGGCAGAGTGGGGCATCCGCGCGGCAACCGGTGGCATCCCGGCCGTGTTTGCACTCCTCGCCATCCTGATCATGCTTATTTATCCTTTGACGGATAAGCGCCACGCCGAGATCGTCGCCGAAATCGCCGAGCGGCGAGCAGCAGGCGAACCGATAGGCCGCCGTACCCCCACCGAACTGTCCACCGCAGCAATGCAGGTGCCACGCTCCGGTATCTTCCCCCGTAGTAATGGAGACAACAAGTGATCATCGAAAAGGCTGAGGTAATTGTCACCAGCCCCGACCGCAACTTCGTCACGCTGAAACTGACGACAGACGAGGGCATTACAGGCCTGGGTGATGGCACGCTAAACGGCCGTGAGCTGTCGGTCGTCGCCTACCTCAAGGAACACGTCGTGCCGCTGCTGATCGGCCGCGACGC
Source organism: Microbacteriaceae bacterium (assembly GCA_040513215.1). Lineage (GTDB taxonomy): Bacteria > Actinomycetota > Actinomycetes > Actinomycetales > Microbacteriaceae > Ruicaihuangia. The sequence goes on from JBEVDR010000003.1 coordinate 3,387, forward strand.
GTCGATGATCGAAGACACCTGGCAGTTCCTGTACCGCAGCGCATACTGGCGCCGCGGACCGGTGACGATGGCCTCCCTGGCCGCTGTCGACATGGCGCTGTGGGACATCAAGGGCAAGGCCGCCGGCATGCCGGTGTACCAGCTGCTCGGTGGCGCCAGCCGCCAGCGGATGATGGCCTACGGCCACGCCTCGGGGAAGGAACTGCCCGAGCTCTTCGAGAGCATCCGTCACCACCAGGAGCTCGGCTACCGCTCGATCCGCGTGCAGACCGGCGTTCCCGGCCTGGAGTCGATCTACGGCATCGCGTCGAACAAGGGCCTGCCGGGCAACGAGGGCGTGCGCTACGACCACGAGCCCGCCCAGCGCGGTGCACTGCCGTCGCAGGAGGACTGGGACACCCGCTCCTACCTGCGCCACCTGCCGACCGTGTTCGAGGCGGTGCGCAACGAGTTCGGCCCCGAGCTGCCGCTGCTGCACGACGGCCACCACCGGATGACGCCGCTGCAGGCTGCGAAGCTCGGTAAGTCGCTCGAACCGTACGACCTGTTCTGGCTCGAGGACTGCACCCCGGCCGAGAACCAGGAGGCGCTGCGCCTGGTACGTCAGCACACCACCACGCCGCTGGCGATCGGTGAGATCTTCAACACGGTGTGGGACTTCCAGAACCTCATCAAAGAACAGCTGATCGACTACGTGCGCGCAGCATCCACTCACTTCGGTGGCATCAGCCCGCTGAAGAAGGTCATGGACTATGCCGCGCTGTACCAGATCAAGTCGGGCTTCCACGGCCCGACCGACATCTCGCCGGTCGGTTTCGCCGCGCAGCTGCACGTGGGTCTGGCGATCCACAACTACGGCATCCAGGAGTACATGCAGCACGGCGACAAGACCAACGCCACGTTCGCGCAGTCAATGACCTTCGAAGACGGCTACCTGCACCCGGGCAACAACCCGGGCCTCGGTGTCGAGCTCGACGTCGACGAGGCGGGCAAGTACCCGTACGAGACCGCCTACCTGCCATACAACCGCCTCGCCGACGGCACGATGCACGACTGGTGATCTGAGCTGTCTACGTCATCCACCCCCGCCAGAGCGCCCCTGATCATCGTCATGGGCGTCTCCGGCGCGGGAAAATCCACCATCGGCGCCCTGCTCGCTCGCGAGCTCGACGTCCCCTTCCTCGACGCTGACTCGCTGCATCCGATCGAGAACGTCGAGAAAATGGCCTCGGGAACGCCGTTGACCGACGACGACCGCTGGCCCTGGCTGGCGAAGGTCGGCCACGAACTCGCCCTCGCCGGTGAAGCCGGCACCGGACTGGTGATGGCCTGTTCGGCGTTGAAGCGCGGCTACCGCGACGCGATCCTCGTCGAGGCACCCGAGACGGCATTCGTGCACCTGCACGGCAGCCGTGAGGTGCTCGCCTCGCGCACCGAGGGACGCAGCGGCCACTTCATGCCGACGAGCCTGCTCGATTCGCAGCTCGCCACGCTGGAAGAGCTGCAGCCCGACGAGCCGGGCATCGTGGTCGACATCACCCCGCCGGTCGCCGAGATCATCGCCACCGCAGGTGCGGCGATCAGAAACCGCGGCAAGAACTAGCCGCGTACGGTTCCGCAGAGAATGCCCATGCTCACGCGCGTGGGCATTTTTTGTGGAGTGACGGATGTCGCGGGCCCGAGCCTCTCGCCGCTGGCGCGGCTCGCGCGCGCGGTAGGGCAGCGATTGTGTACGACACGCCGAGGAACAGCGCCTGCAGACGGCCTGTTGCCGCGGAATACTGTCGTTCTGCGCGGGCCCGCCCAAGAGCGCCTACGCGCGTTCGACCGTGTTCCGCAGCGGGGCACCGGCGAGCAACGCGCTCACGTTGTCGCGGATCAGCTCCGCCGCGCCGAGCGGTCGCCCGCCCGCCGCGTGCGGGGTGAGGATGATGTTCGCCTCGTCCCAGAGCGGGGAGTTTGCGGGCAGTGGTTCCTTCGCGGTGACATCCAGTGCCGCGCCGGCCAGGCTCCCCGAGCGGATCGCCGCAAGCAGCGCCTGCTCGTCGACGGTGGCACCACGTCCCACATTCACCAGCCAGGCGTGCCGGGGCAGCAGCGACAGGATGTCGGCGTTCACGGCCTGGTACGTGGCATCCGTCGACGGCAGGATGTCGATCAGCACGTCCGTCTGCGGCAGCTCCTCGGTGAGCTGCTCCTCGGTGATCACCCGGTACCCGTCACGGGTGCCCGCCGACCGGGCGACACCGGTGACGGTGGCGCCGAGCATGGTCAGGTAGGGGGCGAGCGTGGTGCCGATGCTGCCGAACCCCCAGATCAGTACCCGGGCGCCGCGCAGCGTGCTGAACAGGCCGGGACTCGGCTCCTGCTGCACCCCGCCGATCTCACCGGCCCAGCGGTGACCGATCTGCGCGCGTGTGGTGGTGTGCAGTCGGCGGGCGGCGGCCAGCACCAGCGCGAGGGTATGCTCCGCGACCGGGCGATCGTGCAGTGACCGGCCGGACGCGATCGTCACATCGGCCGCGAAGCCCGATTCCTCGGCCGTGTCGGTGCCGGCGGAGAGCATCTGCACCAGGCGCAGCCCGGTCAGCCGGGTGGCGGCATCCCGCAGGTGCCGGCGCGGGTTCCCCCAGCCGACCAGCACTGCGGCATCCGCGTGTTCCTCCGGCACCGCTTCGACCGGGTCGTAGCTGACGAACTCGGCGCCCTGGACCGGCTCGACATTCAGCGCGATGTTGTTCGGCAGCAGAACTTTGGTGACGCTCACGATGACCTTCCCCAGAGGATTTCGGATGCCGATCGGCCCCCGCTGACCCGAGCGAGCATAGCTCGCTGGGCGCTGGCGTCGCAGAATCGCTGCGCGATTCCCCTTGCCCCAGCGCGCGGTAGCGCACCCGGAAGTCCGCGCCCGGCGGCAGTGCGCTAGACTGTCCAACTGAACTTCGGCGAGGGATGCGCATCCGTATCCGTAATCGACGCGGCGAGCGGGCTTCGGTCTTTCCTCACGCTGACATGCGTTCGAGTTGAAAACAAATGAACCGGGCCCATCGGCCCGCAAGGGAGAGAAAACAATGGCTGACGACATGAAGCTGTCCGCTGAACTGCGCACTGCATTCGGCAAGGGCGCTGCCCGCAAGATCCGCGCTCTGAAAAAGATTCCCGCCGTGATCTACGGCCACGGCACCGAGCCGCAGCACGTGACCCTGCCGGGCCACGAGACCATGCTGCTGATCCGCAAGGCCAACGCCGTGCTCGAGCTCGACATCGAAGGCAAGCAGGAACTTGCGCTCGTCAAGGACGTGCAGAAGGACCCGGTTCGCCAGATCATCGAGCACCTTGACCTCATCGTGGTCAAGAAGGGCGAGAAGGTCTCGGTTGAGGTCCCCGTGCACATCGAGGGCGAGTCCTACCCCGGCACGATCCACGTGTCGAGCCTCAACACCGTGAAGCTCGAGGTCGAGGCGACTCACATCCCCGAGAGCGTCGTGGTCTCGATCCAGGGCCTCGAAGAGGGCACCCAGATTCACGCCAAGGACCTCACGCTGCCGTCCGGCGCGAGCCTTGCGGACGAGGCCGATCTGCTGATCGTCTCGATCATGGTTCCGTCGGCCGCTGCCGCCAGCGAGACCGAGGCTGCTCCCGCCGAAGCGTCTGCTGAGTAACCATTCCTCTTTTCAGGAAAGCTGCCCCGATGGACAGCAATAACTGGCTGATAGTCGGGCTCGGTAACCCCGGGCCCGACTACGCCGGTAATCGGCACAATGTCGGCCAGATGGTCGTCAATGAACTGGCCAGTCGGATGTCGGCACCCTTCAAGTCGCAGAAGACCAACGCCCAGGTCGCCGAGGGCCGCATCATTGCGGGTGGCCCGAAATTCACCCTGGCCAAGCCCAACACCTACATGAACGTGTCGGGCGGCCCGGTCGCAGCATTGCTGCGCTTCTACAAGCTTGATGCGTCGCACCTCATCGTGGTGCACGACGATCTCGACATCCCGTTCGACCAGCTGCGCCTCAAGGCCGGCGGCGGTCACGGTGGCCAGAACGGCCTGCGTGACATCATCAAGGCCGTCGGCACCCCCGATTTCACCCGGGTGCGAGTCGGCATCGGCCGCCCGCCCGGACGCCAGTCGCCTGCCGACTACGTGCTGCACGACTTTGCGACGACCGAACGCGCCGTGCTGCCGAACC
>JBEVDR010000004.1:0-20342 GCA_040513215.1 Microbacteriaceae bacterium
TTGAGGTGAGCGGAACGGCGATCAGGCCGGCGACAGAGCCGCTCAAGACCATTCGCCGAGTCCACACGCCTTGCGCGTCGTGGTGGTGTCCAAACATTTTGCCTCCTCGGGTAGAAGATGTAGGCGCATGTCATGGCATCCGGGCATCCGCCAGCTGATCGACCACCGCTGGCTGAGTTCCGCGTCGTCGGGTGCGACGAAATTTGGGTCTGATCATATAGCCGTCTGCGTAAGCGCGACAGGAAAACAATCCTTATGATCGAGGATTTGTTTGCCTTGGCCGGTGAACGGCTTCTTCATCTCGCCGTGCCGGAGGACGGCCATGTTGTCGAACGACCGGCCCCGGCCACCATTGCGGTGACCTTCAACCTCGCGTTTGCCGAAGTGTCTGAGAAGGCACAGCCGCTGGTCGGTCACCGCCAACGTCATCGCCTGGGCCGGGCCGGCGGCGCACACGAGATTCATTCCGTCGAAGGCCGCCTGGCAGACACGAAGACTGATGGAAACGCGAAACGGGCGGCTGCTGGCGGACGACATCCGTTCCGCCTCGTAGAGTGGATCGATGTGACTGCTCCAGATATCCTTCGCCGTGAGGTACGCCCACTAGGTCGGCGCCGACCCCCGAAACGGCTGGTGGCGCGGTGGTGGATGGGGGTGATCATCGCCGTCTTTCTGTTGGGCACGGCGGGTGCAGCGTGGGTGGGTATCCGAGCCCTTGAAGCGAAGAGTGAACTAGAAGCGGCCATGCCTCTTGCGGGTGAGCTCAAAGCGCAAGTGATTGCGCAAGATCTCGACGCGGCGAGCGACACTCTGGGGCAAGCCAACGCGCACACCGAACGTGCAAAGGAACTAACGAGCGACTTCGTGTGGCGTGCGTTCGAACCCATTCCTGTTCTCGGCGCCAATCTGACGGCAATGAGAGAACTAACGGACGTGACAGACGGCGTACTGAAGACGGTCGTCGCCCCTCTAATTGAGGCAGGTGTCGCGATTGATCCGGCAAATCTCAGTCCGGTGGACGGGGCGTTGGATCTCGCTCAGATTGAGAACGGCACCACTGCCGTCGTCGAAGCAAACGCCGCGATGCAATCCCTGCTTGCCCGTATTGAGACCGTTGATGTGCGCACGACGTTCGAACAATTGTCGGACGCGAAAACGACGCTAACTGGACTGCTTGACGAGGTTGCACCGCAGCTTGAGAGCGCGGCATCCATTCTTCCCCTTGTGCCGGACCTGCTCGGGGCGAGCGGGCCTCGCACCTACGTGTTGATGTTCATGAACAGCGCCGAAGTGCGGGCGCTCGGCGGAACAGGACTGTCGTTCACCGCACTCACCGCCGACGGCGGAAGGCTCAGTATTGGCCAAGCGGTGCCAGCGGGGTTCGGCAATTTCCCCGAGTACCTGCCCGGCCAGGTTGTTCCAATTCCCGACGGAGCCGAGGCGCTCTACCAGCACGGCACCTTTGGCACGTTCATCCCTAACGCCACGATGCGCCCCGACTTCGCAACCGCCGGTGAGATCGTCAGCAAGATGTGGACTGAAAATATCGGCGGCGAAGTCGACGCCGTCATTGGGATCGACCCAACGGCTCTGAGCTATGCGATGGAGGGCCTCGAGCCCGTGCAAATTTCCACCGGCGACCTGGTTACTAGCGAGACGGTGGTTCCGCTGCTGCTGAACGAGGTGTATCAGCGTTACTGGTCGGGCAACGTCGGCCATGACAACGTGATGCAAGACCTCGTGTACGCCGAAGTCGTGGGAGCGGTGAGCGAGCGGATCACGACTGGTCAGTTTGAGCCGACCGCACTTCTCGCCGGCCTTGGGCAGGCCGCCACTGAGCGCCGGCTGTTGTTGTGGAGTGCGAATGAGGCGGAGCAGGCAGCCTTCGGCACACTCGGCGTGGACGGCGCCATGCCGATGAGCGATAACCAGACTGATCGGGTCGGCGTGTACTTCCAGGATGATGTGGGCTCGAAAATGAGCTACTACCTGCACACTGCCGCCACCCTGGAAAAGGCAAGCTGCCGCGATGACGGGCGGCAGACTTACCGAGTGAGCGTCGATCTCTCGAACGCCCTGCCAACCAACGCCGCTCGGACAATCAGTCCGTCGATCCTCGGAACGTTCAAGCGATCGGGCCTCGAGCCGGGCGTGCAGCGCAACATGATCTTCGTCCTCGCGCCCCCCGGCGCTGAGATCGTGCGGGCTACCGTGGACGGCGCGGAAATTCCGCTCGAAGGCTGGCATGACGAGGAATATCCGGCTGCGCGCTTCGTCGTGACAACGCCACCGCAGGCTTCGACAACGGTGACCGTCGAGATGATCGCGCCCGAGGCTGGCGAGAAGGACCTCGCAGCCGAAATCACCCCGATGATCAATCCGACGACCGTGACCGAGGGCGTGCTCGACTGCGCCACGGTCAAGGAGTAGCAGAACTAGCCGTAGCCTGAGCGGCCAACGGAACAGTGGCCTCACCCCGTCGTAACCGTGCTTGGCGGTCTGTCAAGATTGACAAATTCAGGAGATACGCGCGTCGAAGCGGTTCTGGAACAGCGCGGCGCGCGAGAATGCGGCGTGGTACATCGCCACGAGCTTCATCAGCGAGAGCCCGGCGTTCTTCGCCTCGGGCACTCGAGAGGTCGACGAGTTCCTCGCCTTCGCGGGGGTGGAACTCCGACAGTCTGACACCATCGGCGAGATCGGCTGCGGAGCCGGTCGGATGACGCGCCGCCTGGCCGACCGAGCCGGAAGCGTGATCGCCACGGACGTCAGCGGCGCGATGCTGCGGCTCGCCCAGGCCAACCTCGATGACCTCGACTCCGTCGAGTTCGTCGAACTGTCGGGGGAGGGCGACCTGCCGCTCGCCGATGGATCGGCTAGCGCGGTGTTCAGTTACATCACCATGCAACACGTGCCGACAGCGGCGGCGCAGCAGGCATACTTCGCATCGGCCGTGCGCGTCCTGGCGCCGGGAGGATGGGTGCTGATCAAGTTCCGCCGCTCAGGTTTCGTTCCGCGGCTGCACGACTGGGTCGGGCACGTCGTGCACCTGGCGAAAGGCCGCCGCACGCTTGACCGCGCCTGGGGGGGCCACGGGTGCCGGAGCGCGCGCTGCTCGCGCATGCGACATCCGAGGTGTCCGTCGAAATTCTGCCGTTCGGCCGGCGGCACATCTGGGCGTGGCGAAGAAGGCGGCCTAGTACTTCTCGAGCCGGGCGGCGATCCGCTCCGCCGCGCCCGGCAGCTTCACATGGCCGTGCGCGACCTCCTGAACGAGGATGAAGGCCTCGTTCTCGGTGAACGTGGTGCGGTGGTGGTTCAGCTCGAGAAACACGTTCATCGCCACCCAGGCGGTGCGCTTGTTGCCGTCGACCAGGGCGTTGCTGCGGGCCAGCGACTCCAGCAGGGCTGCTCCCTTGAGCGCCAGCCCCTGGTACACGTCGACGTGGTCGCGAACCGCCCGCGGCCGGGCGACGGCGCCCGCGAGCAGGCCGACGTCGTTCAGCGAGGAGTCCAGCGGCTCGCCTAACACGTGCTCGACGATCTGCGCGACATCCGCCGCGCTGAGATAAACGGTCACGCCTCGGCCAGCCGCTGCAGCAGGCTGCCGTCCCGCTCGATCACGCGCAGGGCGGCGGCCTTCACCAGCCGCGGATGGCTGGTGCCGTCCTCGGCCGCCAGCATGATCGCCTGCTTGGCGGCCTCGTTCTTGCTCACCTTCAATCGCTTCGCCAGCCCCTCCAGGGCTCGGTCCTGCGTCGGGTTCAATCGCAGTGTGAATGCCATGGCGTGATTCTAGAGTCGCGCGGGGTCGCGCAGCGCGTCGGTCTTCAGCTTGATCGCGAAGACCACCAGCACCAGCCACCAGCCTTCGACCAGCAGATGGCTCTCGGAAGCGGTCTGCACCAGCAGCAGCACGATCACCAGCAGCGGCAGCATGGATGTCGCGTCGTAGGGCGCCGTAACCGTGCGCGAGAGTCGACGCCGGTCGATCGCGGAGGTCCAGGCGCGGATCAGGGTGCGGATGACGAAGACGCCGAACACGATCAGGCCGATCACGCCGAGTTGCAGGAAGATGTCGAGCCACGCGTTGTGCGCGTGGGTCTGCACGACCCCGTTGATGGTGACCAAGCCGGTGAAGGGTTCGGTCCACGGCGTCCAATAGCTCACCCAGCCCCAGCCGAGCACCGGCCGGTCATCGGCGACCGAGAGCACGGTCTGCCAGATGTCGGTGCGGTTGGTGAGGGTGGAGTCCTTGCCGAGTAGGCCGAGCAGCTGTTCGGAGAAGAAGGTGATGCCGATGAGTGCCACCACCACGGCGGCACTCGCAACGCTGGCGATGACGATGTGCGCACGCCGGGTCGAGGCGTTTCGCACCGCGAGCACCAGCACCAGCACCGCGGCGGCCGCGACGAGGGCCACGATCACGCCTGCCGAGCGGGTCATCGCCATGACGCCACCGGCGACCAGCAGCCATCCGATGTTCCAGGTGCGCCGGCCGCGCCCGCCCCACTGGTCGGCCAGCTGCACCGCGATCACGATCACGGCGACCGCGGCAACGGTGGCCAGCGCGGTCGAGTTGCCGAGGATGCCCTGGATCTTGCCGTCGACGAACAGCGCGTTGCGCGACCACTGCTGCTGTTTGAAGGCGTCTTCCCAGCCGATCCCGAGCCAGACCGGGGCGACCGGATGCCGCACGAACCACGACACGATCAACTCGAACAGGATGGAGAGTCCGAGGATCCACCGCAGGGTGGCGCCGAGGGCATCGCGCAACTGAACCCGGGTGAGGGTCGCCGCCATCGGAATGGCGAACAGCACGGCCAGCCACTGCGCGCCGAGTCCCAGCAGCGTGGAGGCCGGGTAGGCCGACCAGATCAGGCTGAGCAGCGATAGGCCGAGCCAGGCGATCAGCGAATACGGCATCCGCGGCTTCGCGCGTTCGCGCGCAATCCAGACGATGGAGATCGCGACCGCGGCGGCCACGGCGAGACCCCAGCCCCACCAGCCGAGTGCGTTGCGGATTCCCGCGCCGCCGATGCCGACGAAGAGCAGAAAACCGGCGGCGACAACACGGATGTCGCGGGCCTCGGTCATGGTTACGAGCGTACTGGCTGGGCCGGTGACGTCAGGCACGCTCGTTAACGAAGGCACGGACAGGTTCGCCATTCGTACTGTCATCAGCGCTTGGCTGGACTACGAGGTCGACCTGTCCGTGTCGTCTTTTCCATGATGCGCCTCGATGGCCGCCGCGGCAAGAGTGGGTTTCGTGACGCGGCCGTCGGGCGCTCCTCGACCAGCGAGTTTATGGACGGAGTGGCGGCTAGACGAAGGCGGCCTGGCCGGTGATCGCCCGGCCGACGATCAGGGTGTTCATCTCGCGGGTTCCCTCGTAGGAGTAGAGCGACTCGGCATCCGCGAAATGCCGGATCACGTCGTAATCGGTGACGATGCCGTTGCCGCCGAAGATCTCGCGGCACCAGGCCACGGTCTCGCGCATCCGCGCTGTCGTGAACGCCTTGGCCAGCGCCGAGTGCTCATCGCGCTGAGTACCCTCGTCGAGCATCCGGGAGACCTGCACCACGAGCGCGAGTGACGCGGTGATGTTGCCGAGGCTCTTCACCAGCAGGTCCTGCACCAGCTGGTGGCCGCCGATCGGCTGCCCGAACTGTTCCCGGTCGCGGGCGTAGCGAACAGCCGCCTCGTAGGCTCCCATCGCGTTGCCGACTGCCGCCCACGCCACGTCGGCACGGGTGAGCCGCAGCACCTTCGCGGTGTCCTTGAACGAGTTCGCGTTCTGCAGCCGCATCGCCTCAGGAACCACCACGTTCTCCAGAATGATGTCGGCGTTCTGCACGATCCGCAGGCTCTGCTTGTTTTCGATCTTCGTCGCCGTGTACCCCTCGCTGCGGGTGTCGACCAGGAAGCCCTTCACCTGGTTGTCCGCGACATCCTTCGCCCAGATGATGGTCACGTTATTGAAGGTGGCGTTGCCGATCCAGCGCTTCGAGCCGTTCAGCACCCACTGGTCGCCGTCCCGACGCGCCGTGGTGCGCAACCCCTGCGCCGAGTCGCTGCCGGACAGCGGCTCGGTCAGCCCGAACGCTCCGACGACCTCGCCCGAGGCGAACCTGGGCAGCCACTCGGCGCGCTGCTCCGCGCTGCCGCAGACACCGACCGTGCCCATCACGAGGCCGTTCTGCACGCCCACGTACGTGCCGACGCTCGCGTCGATGCGCGCCATCTCGAGCGCGGTCCAGCCGCGGAACACCGCCGAGTTCTCGAACGGGCGGGTTTCCTCCCAGCCGAGGCCCACCACCTGCACGTCCGCCAGGCCCTGGATGATCTCGGTCGGGAACGCGTCCCGGTTCCAGTGGTCATTCACGATCGGCTTGACGTCGCGCTCAAGGTACTCCCGCAGTCGCATCAGGTGCGCCTGTTCCCGCTCGGTCAGCTGGTTCTCGAACCCGTAGAAGTCGCTCGGAATGGGGGAAAAGGACATCGGTATGCTCCATTGCTTGTCGGAATCCACCATGAGCCTAGGGCTGGCTCCCCGGCGCGTCAGAAGCGATTGGTACTTTGGGCTAGTCCCGAGAGAAAGAGAAGGTCGGATGTTTGTAGGCATCACCAATGACCCGCGACCGTACGCGTGGGGATCCCACACGGCGATCGCCGAGGCGCTGGGGCGCGAGGCATCAGGCAACCCCGAAGCGGAACTCTGGCTCGGCACTCACCCCGGCTCGCCGAGCAAGATCGCGGGAGCACCGGATGCCGCGACGCTCGCCAGTCGCACCACGCTGCCGTTCCTGCTGAAGCTGCTCGCCGCGGACACCCCCCTCTCGCTGCAGGCCCACCCCACCCTGGTGCAGGCTGCGCTCGGATTTGCCAAGGAGAACGCCGAGGGCGTGCCGCTGGATGCGCCGTACCGCAACTACAAGGACTCGCTGCACAAGCCGGAGCTCATCTTCGCCCTGAGCAACACCTTCGATGCCCTCTGCGGGTTCCGGGCGGTGGAAGACAGTCGCGAGCTGGTCGCACGGCTGCGCGCGATCGACGCCGACGAGTCATCGCCGCTGGATGAGCTGCTGGCGAAATTGACTGACCTGCAAGGGGCGTTCGAATGGCTGCTCAGTGGCGGCCCAGCGGTCGACGCCGTCGTGCAGCGGGTCGCCGAGCTCGCCCAGGCCACGACCGACGACGAGCCCGCGTTCGCCACCGTGCGGTTGCTCGCCACCGAATACCCGGGCGACCCGGGCATCGTGATCTCACTGCTGCTCAACCGGGTCACGCTGAAGCGCGGCGAGGTGCTCTACCTTCCGGCCGGCAACATCCACGCTTACCTGCACGGCCTGGGGGTGGAGCTGATGGCGGCGTCCGACAACGTGCTGCGCGGGGGCCTGACCCCCAAGCACGTGGACGTGCCAGAACTGCTCACGGTGCTGGATTTCTCACCCGTGCCGGTGCCGTACCTCGAGCCGACCACATCGGACGAGAACATCGCTGTGTACGAGCCCGACGTGCCCGACTTCGTGCTCGCGCACGTCACCGGCACGGTGAAGTACCCCCTGCCTGGTGCCGCGATCGTCCTGGTCACCGACGGGACGTTCACCGTGAAGGGCGCCCGGTCGAAGCAGACGGTGTCCCGCGGTGAGGCGCTCTACGTGTCATCCGACGAGTTAACGCTGTCGATGCAGGGGAGCGGGGAGCTGTTCATCGCGTCAACCCACCTGCCCGAATCCGAGCCGGAACTGGAGCCGTCGCCCAGCGTTTAGTCGGTGTGGCGCGGGTTTCGAGGCCGCCGGGCTGGCGCGCGCCGCCTTACCTGCGTCGTTCCCCTGGGGATCTCGGTTCCCACCCCGATGGGTTCGGTCCAAACGGGAAGGGAGGAGGTTCTGCGACATCCGCATGTCAGGGAGGAGTGGTTTTCCTTCCTCAGTGAGTTACTCCTTCGTCCCTGCGCTGGCGACCGGTGTTTCCCTTGTTCCGGCTACCCGCGGGATTCGTGCGCAAACGTGCGCCGGTACGTCGTCGGCGTGGTCTGCAGCGTGCGCACGAAGTGGTGCCGCATCACCGAGGCACTGCCGAAGCCGGTGCGCTGGGCGATCAGCTCCAGCGACTCCTCGGTCTGCTCAAGTAGCTGCTGGGCGCGGATCGTGCGCTGCCGGTTCAGCCAGGCGGCCGGGGTCGTTCCCATGTCGGCCCGGAACCGGCGCGCGAAGGTGCGCGAGGACATCAGAGCGTGCCGGGCCAGGTCGTCGACGGTGAGATCCTCGTCGAGATGCTCGATGGCCCAGTCCGCGACCGCTGACAGCGAGTCATCGGTGCATTCCTGCACCGGTGTCGCGATGTACTGCGACTGCCCGCCATCGCGTTGCGGCGGTACCACCATGCGGCGGGCGATCACGTTGGCGGCGGCTGCGCCGAGTTCCTTCCGCACCAGGTGCAGGCAGGCGTCGATGCCCGCCGCAGTGCCGGCGCTGGAAATCACGTGCCGGTCTTCGACGAACAGCACGTCGGCGTCGACCGTGGTCTCCGGGTACTCCTCCGCCAGCCGGTCGGCGTATAACCAGTGCGTGGCGGCACGGCGGCCGTGCAGCACACCGGCCTGGGCCAGCACGAAGGCGCCGCTGCAGACGCTGAGCACCCAGGCGCCGCGCGCCTCAGCCTGCCGGATCACCTCGAGATAGCGCGCGTCCACCCCCTCGATCGGGTGCGCGGGCACCGCGATCAGGTCGGCATCGGATGCCACCTCCAGGCCGGTCGGAACGACGAGGTCGACCCCCATGCTGGTGTGCACCGGGCCGGGATCCGCGGTCGCGATAGTGAAGTCGAACGACGGGCCGCCGCTGTCGGAGCGGTCGACGCCGAACACCTCACAGACCACTCCGAACTCGAAGGGGGCGACGCCCGGAAGGGCGAGTAAAACGACCTTGCGCAGCATGACGATGCTCCTTGGCAGAAATGTGTCGATCTATGGCAAGACTGCCACTCGTGGCGGAATCTGGCAAGACATAGATTTTCTGCCATGGTCATTGCATCACTTCTCATCGTTGCTGTTGCGGCCGCTAGCATCGCCGCATCCATCCGTCAGTTCTGGCTCGACGGCTACCGCCAGGTACCCACCCGCGAACGCCTCTGACCTCACCGCGCACTCGCCCGCGGCCACACGCCACTAGCGTTGGTGGCATGAATTGGTTGGTCACCGGCGGGGCTGGATACATCGGGGCGCACGTTGTGCGGGCATTGCAGGATGCCGGCATCCCCGGCGTCGTCATCGACGATCTGTCGACCGGGCACGAGTCGTTCGTGCCCGGCGACGTGCCGTTTGTGCGGGGATCGATCCTCGACGGCGAGCTGGTGGCACAGGTCATCGCCGACCACTCGATCACCGGCGTCATCCACGTGGCCGGGTTCAAATACGCGGGTGTGAGCGTGCAGCGTCCGCTGCATACCTACCAGCAGAACGTCTCGGGGACCCTCGCGTTGCTCGCGGCGATGGAATCGGCCGGCGTGGATCGCATCGTGTTCTCCTCCAGCGCCGCCGTGTACGGCACCCCGGACACCGACCTGGTCACCGAACAGACGCCCACCGCGCCGGAATCGCCGTACGGTGAAACCAAACTGATCGCGGAATGGCTGCTGCGCGACCAGGAAATCGCGACCGGGCTGCGGCACACGTCGCTGCGCTACTTCAACGTGGTCGGTTCCGGGCACGCGGCCGTGTACGACACCAGTCCGCACAATCTGTTCCCGTTGGTGTTCGATCATCTGGCCGACGGGCGCACGCCCCGCATCAACGGCGACGACTACCCCACCGCCGACGGCACCAACGTGCGTGACTACATCCACGTTGCAGACCTCGCCCTCTCACACGTCGCCGCGGCCCAGCGACTCGACGCCGGACTGCCGGTCGAACCCGCGTACAACCTCGGCAGCGGTGACGGGGTCTCCGTGAAACAGATCATGACGGTGGTCGCGGAGGTCACCGGCATCCCATTCACGCCCGACATCGGCCAGCGCCGCGCCGGCGATCCCGCTCGCATCGTCGCGGACGGCGCGCTCGCCGCGCGCGACCTGGACTGGCGGATGCGGCATGCGCTGCGCGACATGGTGGAGAGCGCCTGGACCGCGCGGGCTGCCCTCCGATAAAACGCCCCCGTCGACACCAAACCCGAGCCGCCGGATATAGCAGTGCAGTGCTCGGACTCCGCGGTGGCGCGCCGTCACTCCCGGCGCATTGCGAGGCACGGAATGGCATCGATTTCAGAACTCACCAAAACACCGGCGCGCCGCAACCCTCCGTAAGCGATTGAGGGTTTTAGGATTTGCGACTTGACGAAGACCTAACTACACCGGTGTAATTATCCCTAACGGGTTGCACGACACGTTGAGGGGAGACCGGACTAATGGCGCATGGCGGGTATAGCAATTCAGTTCCCGATGACTGGTTCGTCGACCCGGTACGGCTGGGGGTTCCCGGAGTTCGGCAGGCCGTCGACGACAACCCGCTCGCCTGGCAAGCTGACTCGCTCTGCGCGCAGACCGATCCCGAGGCCTTCTTCCCGGAAAAAGGCGGATCGACCCGCGATGCCAAGAAGATCTGCGCCTCGTGCGAAGTGCGCTCGCAGTGCCTGGAATACGCGCTCGAGAATGACGAGCGCTTCGGCATCTGGGGTGGCCTCTCCGAGCGCGAACGCCGCAAACTGCGCAAGCACGCGGTCTGACCGGTAACCGACTCGCGGCGTTTGGTGCCGAGTCGCGGCCCCGGGGCGTTTAGTCTCATAACGATATGCATCCGAGAGTCACAGCGATACTGGTTGCCCGTGATGGCGCCGGGTACCTGAAACGCACGATCGAGGCTCTCGGGCGACAGACGCGGCGGCCCGACTCTGTGGTCGGCGTCGACGCCGGATCGAACGACAGCTCCGGCGCCATGCTGGGAGCGGCTGGCCCCGTGCAGATCGTCCGCATCGACGGGCGGCCCACCTTCGGATCCGCGATCGGCCACGCCCTGCGCGCCGCGGCGCCTGCGGAAACCGACAACGAGTGGCTCTGGCTGCTGACGCACGACAACGCCCCCGAGCCGCGGGCACTGGAACGGCTGCTCGGTGCCGTGGAGATCGCCCCCACCGTCGCCATTGCCGGGCCCAAGCTGATGCGCGCCGACGACCCGGTCGTCATCGCCGAGTACGGAGAGACGCTGACCGCCCTCGGAGCCTCGGTGGCCTACGTCACCGACGAACTCGATCAGGCACAGCACGACCTGAAGAGCGACGTGATGGGCGTCGCGGCGAATGGGATGCTGGTGCGTCGGTCGGTCTGGGAGGCCCTCGGCGGGTTCGATCCCGGATTGCCGTCGATCGACGCCGCCCTCGACTTCTCGGTGCGCGCTCGGCTCGCCGGGCACCGCGTGGTGGGTGTCCCCGACGCCCGGGTGATAAGCGCCGGCGGCCCCGCCCTCTTCGGTCGCGACAGCATCACGAGCCTTGCCGAACGCCGCATCGCCCGCGCCGCGCAGCTGCACCGTCGGCTCGTGTACGCGCCCGCAGCCGCCGTGCCGGTGCACTGGCTGTCGCTTGTGCCGCTCGCTATCCTGCGCTCACTCTGGCACCTCCTGGCCAAGCACCCCGGTGCCATTCCCGGGGAGTTCGCCACGGCATTCACCGCCGCGTTCGTGGGCGGCCGTGTCGTGGCCGCTCGCCGCAACCTGGCTCGCAGCCGCCGGTTCGGCTGGGCGGTCGTCGCGCCGCTCCGGATGCCCTGGGACCAGCTGCGCGAGCACCGCGCACACGAACGCGCCATCGCCGCCGCGCCCGCCGTCGAGTACGTGCCGCGGGATCGCCCCGACTTCTTCTCCGGCGGTGGAGCCTGGATCGTGCTGCTGGCCGCCGTGGTCGGCGCGATCGCCTTCACCCCGTTCGCCGGCTCGCCCGCCCTCGAGGGCGGCGGGCTGCTGCCGCTCAGTGGCACCGTCACTGAGCTGTGGTCGAACGCCGCATACGGATGGCGCGACATCGGCGCCGGCTTCCTCGGCGCACCCGACCCGTTCTCCGCCATCCTCGCCGTGCTCGGTTCCCTCGTGTTCTGGGCGCCGCCGGTGGCGGTCGTCGCGCTGTACCTGGTCGCGTTGCCGCTCGCCGCGCTCGGCGCCTGGTGGGCTGCCGCCCGGTTCTCGACGCACTCCTGGGGTCCGAATGTCGCCGGTGTGCTCTGGGCCTTCGCCCCGCCGTTCCTGGCGTCGCTGACCGAGGGGCACCTCGGCGCGGTCCTTGCACACCTGCTGCTGCCGTGGCTGGTGCTCGCCGCGGTGAACGCCGCCCGCTCCTGGTCGGCTGCCGCCACGGCCGCCCTGCTGTTCGCCGCGGTGATCGGCAGTGCCCCGGCCCTGGCCCCGGCCCTACTGCTGGCCTGGGTCGCCGGAATGATCGCCCGACCGAGACGGGCACACCGGCTGGCGATCATCCCGATCCCCGCCATCGCGCTGTTCGCGCCGCTCGTCTTTGACCAGCTGCGGCGCGGCACCCCGCTGGCGCTGCTCGCGGAACCCGGTTTGCCGACGCTCGGCGTGCCGGCATCCGGCTGGCAATTGGCGCTCGGCGCTCCCGAACTCGGGCTGCACGGCTGGACGGTCATCGCCGAGTCACTGGGCTACGGCGACACCATCGCCGCCAGCATGCTCGTCGCCGTGCTGCTGGCCCCGCTGGCGCTGCTGGCGCTGCTGGCGCTGTTCCTCCCCGGCTCGGCCAAGGCCGCCCCTGCCCTGGTCGTGGCCCTGCTCGGCTTCGTCACCGCCGTGCTCTGCGCCCAGGTCGCGGTCAGCTTCGTCGGCGCCGACTCCACGCCGATCTGGCCGGGCGCGGCACTCAGCCTGTACTGGCTCGGACTCACCGGCGCCGCGGTGTTCGCTCTCGGCGCCCTCGGCCGGTTCACCGCCGCTCCGGCGCTGATCGTCAGCATCACCGGTATCGTCGCGGTGGTGCCGCTGCTGATCGCGCCGATGGCGGGTACGTCCGAGGTCACCGCGAGCGACGGGCGGATGCTGCCCGCCTACGTCACGGCGGAGGCGCAGACCGACCCGAGCCTGGCGACCCTGCTCCTCACCCCGACCGCGGACGGCGGGTTCGCCGTCGACCTGCAGCGCGGCCTCGGCGCCACCCTCGACGCCCAGTCCACGTTCGCCGCCACTGACCCCGAGCCGAGCGTCAACGATCAGCGGCTCGCCGAACTCAGCGCCAACCTGGTGGTGCCGAGCGGGTACGACCCGTCCGGGCTCCTCGCCGACTTGCAGGTCGCGTTCCTCGTGCTGCGTCCTGCCGACACGGCCGAGGGAGAGCGTGCAGGCAGAATCGCGGCGCAGTCGCTCGACGCCAACAGCGACTTCGTGGCGGTGGGGCAAACCGCCAACGGCTTGCTGTGGCGCTACACCGATCTGGAACGCACCGAGCAGACCCAGCCGCTGAACAGTTGGGGCACCGGTGCCCCGCTGATCCAGGCCGTCGTCATCGGGCTCACCCTGTTGCTCGCGCTGCCCACCGGGCGCGCCCGTCGGCGGTCGTACCGTCGCGACGGGATGCTCAGCGAACCCGCGCCGACCTTCGAAGAGGAGGACGCCCGTGTCTGAGAATCCCGTGCCCGAGAATGCTGACGGTCCCGCGGGCATCGCGGGCGAGCCCGCCGAGTGGATGGGCGCTGCCGAGCAGAACGGTGACCGGAAACCGCACCGGAGCCGCGGACTTGCCGGAGCCCGCATCCTGACCGGCATTCTCGGCGTCGCCGTGGCAGGCGCCGCGATCGCGGGCGCCACGCTGCTGCCATTGCCGAGCATCCAGAGTGCCCCACCGGTGCAGTCCATCACCCCGGTGTCGGCAGCGCAGCAGCGGGTCTGCGCCGGACCGCTGCTGCGGCTCGGTACCGAGATGGGTCAGGATGCCTCGAAGCCCTCGTCGCTCGGAGAGCCGACCGTGCAGGCCGGCGGCGAACTGGCATCCGCGCCGATCGTGCAGAGCGACGCCGAGGGCAGCGGCCCGACGCTGTTCACCGCCCCGGCCGGCACCCCGGCGGCCGAGGTGTCGGCGGCCCAGTCGCAGTCCCTCGCTGACGGAGACCTCGGCGGGTTCGCCGCGAGCGACTGCACCGAGCCGAGCAATGACACGTGGCTGGTCGGCGGGTCCAACGCGGTCGGGCGCACCAGCATCCTGATTCTCACCAACCCCAGCGAACTGTCCTCCACGGTCGATCTCAGCCTGTACGGCGTAACCGGCCGGGTCACCGCGCCCGGTTCGACCGGCCTCGTGGTGCCGGCGAGCAGTCAGCGCGTGCTGCCGCTGGCCGGGTTCATGCCCGCTGAGGAGGCGCCGGTGGTGCGCGTCCAGAGCCGCGGCGGCGCCATCTCTGCCACCGTGCAGCAGACGACGGTGCGGGGTCTTGACGCCGGCGGGGTGGATGTCGTGGGCGCCACTGCCGCCCCGGACGAGACCGTCGTCATCCCCGGAGTCGTCGTCTCCGGGCTCGGCACGGTGCAGCAGAACATTGCTCGCGAAGGATTCGCCGACCTGCAGGCCATGCTGCGCGTGCTGGTGCCTGGCGACGAGGTGGCCACCGCACAGGTGGGGGTCATGTCCGATACCGGCGAGCCCACCGGCGCCTCGTTCGAGGTGCAGCTCAGCCCCGGCAGCGTCACCGATCTGCCGATCGACGTGCAAGCTGACGGCAGTTACACGGTCATCATCGACAGCACCGTGCCGGTGGTCGCCGGCATGCGGGTCTCGACCGCGGGGGAGACCGCCTTTGACTTCGCCTGGCACGCCGCAGCGCCAGAGCTCGACGGCGACCTGCTGGTCAGCGTGGCCGACGGCGCGGCGCCGCAGCTCTATCTGCACAATCCCACCGCGAGCACCGTCGACGTGGCCCTGGCCGCGCTCGGTGGCGAGGGACGGGTGATCACCGTGGATGCCGGAACCTCTGCGGTCGTTCCGCTCTCGGCGGCCAGCAGCTTCCGGCTCGGCGACACGAACGGACTGCGGGCGGCCATCGGTTACGCCTCCGACGGCGCGCTCGCCAGCTACCCGGTGCGCTCACCGCACGCGGCCGAGAAACCGGTGACGGTCTACCCGTAGGCGCAGACGCGTCAGAAGTGCATGAAGCGCCCTGGTGCCAGCTCCCACGGATCCTTGCCGAGCATCTCGGCGACCGCGCGGAACACGCAGCTCTCGATCACCGCTCGTCGGTGCCACTCATCGTTGCGATGCAGCTTGGTGAGACGCTGGATCGGCAGGCGGTACAGGATGATCCGCCGCTCCGACGCGATCACCTTCCAGCGGTCGACCCCGGCCGCGCTGGACAGCTCGGCGGGCAGCGCCGCCACCTCGAAACTGATCGACTCGAGCTCCTGCGGCCAGACCTCACGGAGGTACTCGGCGGTGGAGGCCACGACGTTGTCGAAGAAGTCCAGGCGCGTGTTCAACTGCGGCAGGTAGGGGCCGGTCACGGGGGAGCGCACACCGCGGTGTCGGTTCCTCCGGCTCGCGCGCGCGGGAGCGGAATGACGAGTGCGGGGCATGGCACCAGCCTAACCGTCGGGGGTGAGGATTAGGCTGGCAGCACGATGAGTTCCCGACCGTGTAGCAAAGTGGCCTGCAGAGAGCAGGCCATCGCTACGTTGACCTACGACTACGCCGACTCGATGGTGGTGCTCGGCCCGCTCAGCCTGATGGCGGAACCGCACACCTATGACCTCTGTGGGCGCCACGCCGAACGCCTGTCCGTGCCGCTCGGCTGGCAGGTGATCAGGCACGTCGTACTCGGTGGTGAGGTAAGTTTTGGGGCGTGAGCACCCCTGATCTGAGCCAGTTCGTCAAGACCTACGATGTGCGCGGGCTGGTCGGCAGCCAGCTCACCGATGAGGTGGTGGAGGCGTTCGGCGCCGCGTTCGTCGATGAACTCGACGCCCTCGGGGGCGAGATCGTCGTCGGCCATGACATGCGCGACTCCTCACCGGGCTTCGCCGACGCGTTCGCCCGCGGCGCGCAAGCCCGCGGTGCCACCGTCATCAGCATCGGCCTGTGCTCGACCGACGAGAACTACTACGCCTCGGGCAGCTTCGGCGTGCCGGCGGCCATGTTCACCGCGAGCCACAACCCCGCCAGTTACAACGGCATCAAGTTCAGCCGCGCCGGCGCGCAGGGCATCAGCCTGAACACCGGCCTCGCCGCGATCCGCGACCGCGCCACCGTCTACCTCGCCGACGGGATCGCCGAGGTCGAGACCACCGGCGCGTTCCGCGAGGTCGACGTGCTCGCCGACTACGCGGCCTACCTGCGCAAGCTCGTCGACCTGAGCGGCATCCGACCGATCCGCGTCGTCGTCGACGCCGGCAACGGCATGGGCGGACTCACGGTCCCCGCCGTCCTCGGCGAAGCCGCCGGACTCGCCGCCCTGCCGATCGAGATCATCCCGATGTACTTCGAGCTCGACGGCACGTTCCCCAACCACGAGGCCAACCCGCTCGAGCCGGCGAACATCGTCGACCAGCAGAAGGCCGTCGTCGAACACGGCGCCGACCTCGGACTCGCCTTCGACGGCGACGCCGACCGCTGCTTCGTCGTCGACGACAAGGGCGAGGCCGTCACGCCGTCGGCCGTCGCCGCGATCGTCGCGCTGCGCGAGATCACCCGCGTGCGTGCCCTCGAGCCCGACCTCGACATCGTCGTGCTGCACAACCTCATCACCTCGAACATCGTGCCCGAGACGATCGAGGCCGCGGGCGCCACCGCGATCCGCACCCACGTGGGCCACTCGCTCATCAAGGACGAGATGAAGGCCACCGGCGCCATCTTCGGCGGCGAGCACAGCGCGCACTACTACTTCCGCGACTTCTGGGGCGCCGACAACGGCATGCTCGCCGCGATGCACCTGCTCGCCGAGTTCGGTCACCAGGACAAGCCGCTCTCCGAGTTCGCCGCGCAGTACAACCCGTACGCGCTCAGCGGCGAGATCAACTCGACCGTCACCGACGTGCCCGCCGCCTACGAGCGCATCGTGAGCGCCTACGCCTCGCTCGGCGAGCTCGACGAGTTCGACGGACTCACGGTCACCGGCAGCGGCGAGCCGTTCTGGTGGTTCAACGTGCGTCCCTCGAACACCGAGCCGCTGCTGCGCCTCAACGTCGAAGCCGGCACGCCGGAGAAGATGCAGGAGATCCGCGACGCGGTGCTGGCACTGATCCGCGAGTAGCGGTCAGGGCGGTCGGATGCCGCGGCCGGCAGCTACCGGTCGGGAAACGCGTTCGGCAGCCCGGTCAGGGCCGGACGCAGCCGGTCGAGTCCGGCGGCCTCGAGCTGCAGCGCCGCGTACTCGCGGTCGCGGCGTACCGCGCTGACCCCGGCGAGGAACAGCTCGGCGTCGATCTCGGGCAGCGGCGACACGTAGGGCGCGGCCTCGTTCGCGAGCTCCCGGCTGATGCGCGCGCGGGTCTGCGGGGTGAGCTTGCCCGACTGCGCGAGGAACTGCGCGATGCGCCGGGAGAGACGGTCGGGCATCCGCGCGACGTCGGCCGTGAGCGCCCACTGCTCGAGCGGCTGAGGGACGGTGAACACGGGGCGGTCGGTGCGGCCGACGCGTTCGTACTGGCTGTAGGTACCGGCGAGCAGGTCGCCGAGCCGCTTCGACCGGTCGTTGAGCAGCGACACCGCCACGGCGATGCCGCCGAACGTCATGAAGATCTCGATCACGCCGAGCAGTGCGCGGATGAACGAGTGGCGGAACCCGATCGCTCCGCCGTCGTCGCGCACGATGCGGGCGCCGATCGCCAGTTTCCCGAGCGACTTGCCGCGGGTGAGGGTCTCGACCGCGATCGGGATCCCGACGATGGCGAGCACCAGCGTCACCACCGAGAGCGCGGCGATGAGCGCGTCATCCAGCCGCAGGCTCTCGATCACGACCGGGAACACGAAGACGACCGTGAGCACGAACAGGCCGAGGTAGGCGATCAGGTCGATCGCCGCGCCCGCCGCCCGCAGGATGAAGCTCGCGGGCCTGAGGTCGAGGGCGACCGCTTCGCCGGTGATGACGGCGTCGTCGATCACGGAATACGAAGATTGGTCGATCGCTGAGTCGCGCGGCATGACATCATTTAAGCAGATGGACCTCGACGCCTATTCAGCCGCTCACCGCGAAGAGTGGGACCGGCTTGCCCAGCTGGGCAAGAAGCGGCGGTTCACCGGGGCCGAGGCCGACGAGCTGATCGACCGGTACCAGTCGGGTGCGAGCCAGTTGTCGGCGATCACGACGACGTCCGGGCAGTCGGCGCAGGGCGACCGGCTGTCCCTCTACCTCTCCCGCGCCCGCCTCGCGTTCACCGGGGTGTCGAGTAACGCGCTCGCGCAGGTGCTCCGGTTCTTCGCCGTGCAGCTGCCCGCTGCGCTGTACCGCATCCGCTGGCTGTCGCTGGCGGTGAGCGCCGCGAGCGTGATCGTCGCGGTCGTCTACGGGCTCTGGGCCACCGCGAACCCGCTCGTTCTCGAGACCCTGGGGTCGGCGAGCACGCGCGAGCAGTACGCGATGGAGGACTTCGTCAACTACTACTCCGACAACACGGAGGCGGCGTTCACCGGCTACGTCTGGACCAACAACGCCTGGATCGCGACCCAGTCGGTGGCGTTCGGCATCATCCCGTTCTTCGCTCCGTACATCATGTTCACCAACGCGCAGAGCCTGGGGCTCACCGGCGCGATGATGGCGGAGTTCGACCGCCTCGACGTGTTCTTCCTCTATATCTCTCCGCACGGACAGCTCGAGCTGTATTCGATCTTCGTCGCCGGGGCGGCGGGCATCTTCATCTCCTGGTCGTGGATCGCCCCGGGCGGACGCACCCGGGCGCAGGCGCTCGCCGAAGACGGGCGTGCGCTGTTCACCGTCGCCGTCGGGCTCACGCTCGCGCTGCTGCTCTCCGGTCTCGTCGAGGGCTTCGTCACGAGGCAGGACTGGCCGTGGCCGATCAAGATCGGCATCGGCACCGTCGCCCTCGCGGCGTTCCTCGTCTACCAGTGGGTGCAGGGCAGACAGGCGTTTCTCGCGGGGCACACGGGCGATCTCGACGAGTTCGAGTCCGGGGCCAAGCGGCTGATCGCGGCCTGAGCTGCGTCATCCCGCCCTCGAGCGCGCACTCAAGCAAGGCCACCCTTATTTTGAGTCGTTCACGATAACGTCTACGCTTGTCGTATGACGACCGTGGAACACCAGCTGCGCGAGGCCGGCCTGCGCGTCACCGCCGGGCGCGTGGCTCTGCTCGCGGCCCTCGGCGACGCGCCGCACAGCGACGCCGGCAGCCTGCACCGCGCGCTGCTCGCCAACGACGCGGGCGTCTCGGTCCAGTCGGTGCACAACATCCTCGGAGACCTCACGGCGGCCGGCATCCTGCGCAAGATCGAACCGGCCAACTCGGCCGCGCTCTACGAATTGCGCGTCGACGACAACCACCACCACATCGTCTGCACGTCGTGCGGCGCCGTCGCCGACGTCGACTGCGTCGTGGGGCACGCGCCGTGCCTCAGCCCCTCCGACACCGCCGGGTTCACCGTCGCCTCGGCCGAGGTGACCTTCTGGGGTCTCTGCGCCGCCTGCCAGACCGCCTGACTTTCCTGTCTTTTCCTGACGAACACAACGCACCACACACAAGGAGAACAATGACCGACCAGTACACGACGAGCCAGACCGGATCCGCGGTTCCGAGCGACGCCCATTCCCTCACGGCGGGCAACGACGGCGTCACCGCGCTTCACGACCGTTACCTCGTCGAGAAGCTGGCCCAGTTCGCGCGCGAGCGCATCCCGGAGCGTGTCGTGCACGCCAAGGGCGGCGGCGCGTTCGGCGACTTCGTCGTCACCGGCGACGTCTCGGCCTACACGAGTGCCGCGGTCTTCCAGCCGGGCGCCAGCACCGAGACGCTGCAGCGCTTCTCCTCCGTCGCCGGCGAGCAGGGTTCGCCCGACACCTGGCGCGACGTGCGCGGCTTCTCGGTGAAGTTCTACACGACCGAGGGCAACTACGACATCGTCGGAAACAACACCCCGGTGTTCTTCATCCGCGACGGCATCAAGTTCCCCGACTTCATCCACTCGCAGAAGCGCCTGCCCGGCTCCGGCCTCCGCGACGCCGACATGCAGTGGGACTTCTGGACCCTCTCGCCGGAGTCCGCGCACCAGGTGACCTACCTGATGGGCGACCGCGGCCTGCCGCGCTCCTGGCGCACCATGCCCGGCTTCGGCTCGCACACCTACCAGTGGATCAACGCCGCCGGTGAGCGCTTCTGGGTGAAGTACCACTTCACCTCCAACCAGGGCAAC
>JBEVDR010000005.1:0-3265 GCA_040513215.1 Microbacteriaceae bacterium
GCAGGGGAAGATTGCGCTGGGTGTAGTCGTCGACGATGTCATCGACGATCGATTTGACCCGGGTGGAGAGTCCGTGCTGCACGGCGTGGGGTACGTCGTGGTCCAGCCCGACGGCCGCCATGATCGGCGAGCCGAAACAGCGACGGCACAGCCTCGTGCGTCCGCGGTGCGTTGATGGCTGCCAGCGCGGCAGCCAGCGCAGCCACGCGTCGACTGCCTGGCTCACTCGCGTGTCGAGCGACCGGTCCATGACTCCGAGAGTACTCGCCCTATCGCTCCCACGGCCATAACGGACGCGCCGGATGTTCTCCCCCGCTGCCGAGGACGATCATGTAGACCACGGAGATCGCAGCGGCGAGTACCCCCACCGCGATCGCATACCCGCTGAGGGCGGACCCGGCGGCGAAGAGGACGATGGTGAAAACCTCGGCCGTCACGATCGAATAGCCGATCGCGCCGGCGAGGACGTAGACCACATAACTGACGATCCCGATCAGGACCGAGCGGCCGAGCGGCAGTCTCACCGGATCACCGATGGATGCGGCGATCGCATCGTGCAGGTCACGCAGATACCGTCGCCCGATTCCCAGCAGGTACAGCAACACGGTCACCACGGCGGATGCGGTGGCGACAGGACCGACGAGAGGACCGGCATCCGCCTGGGGAACGACATCGGTATCGGTGAGGAGGCTCACGAAACCGAACGCGCAGACGACGAGGGCGAAGTAGAGGACGGTGGCGAAGATCGCGAGAGTGTACGGGAACGATGCGGGCCGGCCCTGCGCGCCCTCTGCGGGGTTGGGTATCGACATCGGATCAGTCGAAGACGACCTGCACCCGGTACTCACCGAACCGCACGGCTGTGTTGGCCAGGAGTGGCGTGGCGACCTCGGGGGCGCAGAGCGTCTCGGTGCCATCGGCGGCGATCAGGACCGTGCCGTTCGTCGAGTTGAGGTCGAGGACCCAGATCCGGCCGTCGGCGACCCCGAGAATGGCATGCGTCTTGGAGACGCTGCGTTCGACGTCGTGCAGGCGGGCCCGCGCGGTGACCCCGTAGCCCTCCTGGTGCTGGGGATCCCGGCCGACGATGAGCCCTTCGCCGAGCGGCATCTCGCTGCCGTCGGGCAGCTCGAGTCGCGGATTCCCGATTGACTTCGCAACGGGCGTCGGCGCGGTGGCCGGGGCGGGCTGGTCCGCGGCAATCGACTGAGGAGCGAATGGCTTGGGGGCGAGGCCGAATTCCGGCCTCGCGACAGGAACAGGAATGCCAGGATCAGAGGAGGGCACCGTGTCGAGCGCCGGTTCCATGCCTGGTGGCATCCCGATCTTGCGAACGGGACCATCCGTCGCCGACGCGGGCAGCGGCGGGCGGGGCGGAAGCTCGAAGCCGTTCCACTCGTTCACGCCGTCGCCGCTCATTTCTCTACTCCGCCGTTTTCTTGCGTTGGCCCTTGTGCCCGGATCGCGTACCGCGGCCAGGAGCCGTGAGGCGGTCCGTCATCGTTCGTCCGGTGTGTACCCGGAACCGGCTCAGCTGCCGGCGCCACCAGCCTACTGCCGACGCCGCGCCGGTCGAAGATTCCACCGACGTCTGCCACAGCTCATCGATGCGGTTCTCCGGGAGGTTCCGCCCGGCGAACACGGCTTCGTCCGTGCCGTGCGCGAGGCGGGTGAGGGTGGCCACCCCGCCGGGCTGGTCCGCCGGCTCGGCTGTTCCGTTTGCCTGCGCCGCCTGGGTTTCGACCTGGCTGCCCAGGTCCGCGGCGAACATCCGCCGGGTTCCGATGTCGGGCAGCACGTAACCGACCTCGGCGTAGCGGTCGAGTAGTTCGTCCCAGGCGCCGGCAGCGCGTGCGTCGGCGGTAGCCGCCGTGCGGCGGAGGCGCATCCGTCGTCTCTTGATGGCGGCGATCACGAGAAGGGGCACGAGATAGATGAGAAGGGAAGCTCCGAGGGCGCCGCCGAGGATCCAGACCCACAGCGGGACAGCGAAGGCGTCGTCGTTCTTTTCGTCCTCTTCGCTGTCGTTGATGTCCACCTCGGTGAGCAGGTCGTCGTCCTGCTTTTCCGCCCGCGGCGGTTGCCGGACCTGCGGCTGAGGCTCCGTCTTGGGCTTCGGGTTCTGATCCTGCGGGATCTCCTTCTCGTCCGGAGTGGGAGAGAAAGCGACCCATCCGACGCCCTGGAACGGCACTTCGACCCACGCGGTGACGTCGTCGCCGGTGATCGTGACCGTCTCCCCCTCCTTCACATCCTTCGGCGCGAACCCCATCACGACACGGGCCGGGTGACCCAGTGACCGGGCCATCAGCGCGAATGCTGCGGCAAACTGCTCTTCGTCGCCGATCATCTGGTTACGGGTGAACAGTTCCTCGATGCGGTCGGCGCCATGGCCGGCGCGGGAGGGGACGCTGTCAGAGGCAAGGCCGTGGCTGAGGAAGCCGTTGATTTTCAGGGCCTGCTCGAGTGCACGGAGCTGGTCGATCGGGGTCGTGGCCGCTCCGGCGAACTCGGCGGCCTTCGCGGCGACGACATCCGGAACACGCTCGACGAGCGGCAGCTCCACCCGTGCGACGGGCACGTTCGAGAGCGCCTGATCGCTGAACGCATCCTGCACCTCGGCCGTGAAGCTGTACTCGTACCCGGTGTCGACGCCGGACGTGATCACGGTGGTGGCGGTTTCGGCGTTGTAGCGCAAGTCCTGGGACGTATCGCTCGGCTCAGTGGGAAGAGAGATCGTGTCGGGGTAGCCGACGATCGGCAGCCACACACCGGAGTATCCGCTGACGCTCACGCTCACCGATCGGGCGCCGGAGGATTCGAGCAACGCGGGTGCCGGGAGTTCGTCGCCCACGAGCCGGAACGAACCGGAGCCGTCGGTTTGGTGCTCGGCCCCAGAGACGTCCCAGAGCCGGCCGTCGTAACTGTCCATCACAGCAAGGCGGACACGATCGGATGCCGCCAGGCCCGTCACCGAGAACAGGTCGGTCTCGCCCAGGTCTTTCGTGTATTTGCGGAACCCGCTGAGCGGGCTCGGGTAGTCCTGTGGGTCGAACGGCGGCACAACCTCTTCGCGCAGAACGAAGCGCGACTCGGGCGGCGGGATGAGGATCGAACCGGCGACGGCTGCCACGAGGATGGCGGCCACCGCGACGATCGCACTGCCGAGGAGCTTGGTGCGGTTGAGACCGCGACGTTCCTGAAGGCTCGCGTTCGTCGCCCCGCCCCGCCGCCAGCCGAGCCACAGCAGCGCGAGCACGGCGAA
>JBEVDR010000006.1:0-2972 GCA_040513215.1 Microbacteriaceae bacterium
GCCAGCACCAGGTCGACGAGGTCGTAGGCGCCGCTGAAGATGGCGCGCACGAAGTCGAAGAAGAACCCGAAGGTGTCGGTGATGAAGTCGATGAAGGAATCGGCCCAGCTGCCCAGCGGAATGCGGAAGTCGGACGTGTTCACCATGACGGTGTTGATCAGGGCTGCGGTGCTCACGGCTGGACTCCTTCCGGCGCGGTTTCGCGCAGGGTTTCGGTGATGATGCTCATCGAGATGGTGGCCGGCGGTTCGATGACCGGCAGCTCCCCCGTGCCGGTGCTCACGTTGCCGAGGGCGGCGAGCAGGGTGACGCGCGGAATCACGCCGAGCAGGCGGTTGCGCTCGTCGACGACGGCGATGGGCAGGTCGCTCTCCACGGCCAGCTCGACGAGGTCGACCAGGGCGGTGTCGGCGGTCACCGCGGTGGCCTCCAGGATGATCGAGCGCAGGTCGCCGTCGCCGGCCTTGACCTGGGTGAGCACGTCGCGGTCGCGCACGACCCCGGCGAAGCTGCGGTCGCGGCGCAACACGAAGGTTGCCGAGGTCTGCAGGTCGCGCATGGTGCGGAGGGCCGCACGCGGGCCGGCGGAGACCGTGACG
Organism: Microbacteriaceae bacterium; assembly: GCA_040513215.1. Lineage (GTDB taxonomy): Bacteria > Actinomycetota > Actinomycetes > Actinomycetales > Microbacteriaceae > Ruicaihuangia. Next base: position 600 of record JBEVDR010000006.1, read on the forward strand.
ACCGAACGCACCGGCTCCATCACGCTGCCGGCGGTCAGCACCCGGGCCCGGTCGACATCCTGCACGAACTGGGCCACGTAGTCGTTGGCCGGGTCGGTGAGGATTTCCTCCGGGGTGCCGATCTGCACGATCCGGCCGTCCCGCATCACGGCGATGCGGTCGCCGAGGAACATGGCCTCATTGAGGTCGTGGGTGATGAAGATGATGGTCTTGCCGAGCTCGGCCTGCAACTCGATCAGCTGTTCCTGCATCTCGCGGCGGATCAGCGGGTCGAGGGCGGAGAACGCCTCGTCCATCAGGAGCACATCGGTATCGGCGGCCAGCGCGCGGCCGAGGCCGACGCGCTGCTGCATGCCACCGGAGAGCTCGGCGGGCAGGTTGTCCGCCCAGCCGTCCAGGCCGACGAGGCGGATGATGGTGCGCGCCTTGGCGAGGCGCTCCTCGCGGGGCATGCCCTGCACTTCGAGGCCGTAGGCGACGTTGTCGATCACGGTGCGGTGCGGCAGCAGCGCAAAGTGCTGGAACACCATCGAGATACTCTGGCGTCGGACGTCGCGGAGCTTGGCTGCCGGGATGCCGGTGATGTTGGTGCCGCCGACGCTGACGGTGCCCGAGGTGGCCTCGAGCAGGCCGTTGAGCATGCGGATCAGGGTGGACTTGCCCGAGCCGCTCAGGCCCATCACCACGAAGATCTCGCCGCGCTGAACCTCGAAGGACGCGTCGATGACGGCGGCCGTTCCGAGGTGCGCGAGTTCATCGCGGCTCGCGCCGCCCTGGAGCTTCTTGACGATGTCGGCGGGCTTCCGGCCGAACGCCTTGTAGAGCTTGTCGGCCTTGACGGCGATCCCCGGTGCTGCCTCTGTTGCTGTGTGGTCCGCCTGACTGGCGGATGCTTCTGCCTTAACGGCGATGATTTCGGTCACGGATTCTCCGGAGCACGCCGAATAGACCGCCTGGGCGGTCGACTGAGAGGTGGCTCGCTGTGTCGGACGGGTAGGCCGAGACCGGCCTCGACACCGGCGGGCGGCGTGGGCTGGAGCGACCATGGGGGTCGCGTCCGTCTGGGCCTCACCATACGTTCGCGGCCCACGTCTGGCTGGGGGCTGCACGTTCGCGTCCTGGTGAAGGGTCGTAAGACCGTCATCGAGCCTAACACGCTGCGACCGTCTGCCGCCCCGGCCGGGCTCCGGTCCAGGCTCGGCACCTCGGACAGAACAGCCGGTCAACGGCGGATAATCGCGGCCGTTGCAGGCGTCGGGCCCCGGGCGCCGACCGCGGCGCGGCGGTGCCGGCCGACCCGGATCGGCGCGGAGGCGTACGGTCACAGGTACGGTCACAGTTGTCAGGATGACGAGGACGAGCAATCGTCCCGTGAAAGGACGGGTACCGGATGTCCGGCTGGAGCATCGCACGCCGCCTCTTCCTGGCCCATTGTGTGTTCGTCGTCGTGCTGGCGGTGCTCGTCGGCACGGCCGCCTTCGTGGAGGCCCGCGACCGCGGCTACACCGCCACGGCCGACCGGATGCTCTCCGTGGCGGCCACGATCGCCGGCAGCCCGCTCGTGGCCACCGCCGCCCGGTCATCCGACCCGACCGCCGCCCTGCAGCCCTATTCGCTGACGGTGATGGCGGATGCCGACGTCGATGTCATCTCGATCATGAGCCCCGCCGGCATCCGCTGGTCGCACCCGGACGCGACCGAGATCGGTGAACGGACCACCGACAACACGGCGCCGGCGACCGAAGGAACCCCGTTCACCGAGATCAGCTCCTCCACGGCGGGCACGTCAGTGCGTGCGATGGTTCCCGTGGTCGACCCCGACGACACCGTGGTGGGCCTGGTGTCCGCCGAGGTGGGGATCAGCGGCCTGCAGACCATCGTCGAGGCAAACCTGCCGGTGATCCTGACGCTGGCGCTGGTCCTGCTGGTGGCCGGCGCTGTGGCCAGCTGGGTGCTCGGCCGCTACCTGCGCCGGGTGACGCTGGGCTGGGGTCCCGAACAGCTGGCGCAGCAGTTCCTCAACTCCGACTCCGTGCTGCGCACCGTGCGTGAAGGGCTGGTGCTCGTCGACCGCTCCGGATCGGTCCTGCTCTGCAACGAGCAGGCCGCCCACTGGCTGGGGCTCCCGCCGCGACAGGGGCCGAGGGCCGGATCGTCCGCGCCGGCCGTTGCCGATCTGGGCCTGCCGCCCAGCCTGGCCGAGCTGCTGGCCAGCGGCCGATCGGTGCAGGACGAGGTGCATCGCATCGGCACCCGCACCCTCCTGGTGAGCCAGGCACCCGCGGTGCCCACCTCGGCCAGGGTGCGCAGCCGGGCCGTGGGGCTGGGCACCGTCACCAGCATCCGGGAGTCGCCCGACGCGGCCGCCACCGG
>JBEVDR010000007.1:0-2935 GCA_040513215.1 Microbacteriaceae bacterium
CCAGACGCCGCCCGCATACGCCCAGCTCGTGACCCCGACACCTGGGCGGCAGGTGTGGATGGACAACCTACGCGTTGCCGTCATCACCGGTGTCATCGTCCTGCATGTGGCGACGGCCTACGTCCTCGACATCAGCTGGTACTACGAGGAGCGCACCGCAAGCGGCGTCACCGAGGCCCTTCTCGCCGTACTGTTCCTGCCGACAGCGCTGTTCGCGATGGCGGTGCTGTTCCTGGTCGCGGGGATGCTCACGGCGCGTTCGATGGCCCGCAAAGGCGCCAAAGGCTTCTGGCGGGACAGGCTGCTGCGGCTCGGCATGCCCGTCGTGGTCTTTATCGTGGTCGTCGACCCCGCGACGTCGGTGCTCGGGAGCTGGGGGTCGGGCGACTACGCCGACTTCGCGACGATGGTCCGCTACGAGTTCACCCATCCTGGCAGCGGGCCGATGTGGTTTGTCGTCGCGCTGCTCGGCTTCTCGGTGACGTACGCGGTGTGGCGGCGGTTGCGCCCGGTGCCGTCAGACGCCGATCGGCTGCTGCGGCGGCGTCATCTCGTGACGGCCGCAGCGGTCATCGTAGCGGCGACGTTCGTGGTGCGGTTAGTGTGGCCGTTTGCCGGCGACACGCCCCTGGCGCTGAACTTGTGGGAGTGGCCGCAAATGGCAGTTCTGTTCGCCTTCGGCGCCCTCGCGGAGGAACGCGGCTGGCTTGACCCGCCGCCGGCGTGGCTGCCGCGTAGTTGCCTACGCGCGGGAAGCCTCGCCGCGATCGCCGTGCTCGCCGTGGGCGTCCAGATCGCCGCGAGCGACAATCCGGAGCTGTTCCTCGGCGGATGGCACCTCCAGGCGCTCGCCGAACCGATCTGCGAGGCGACGATCGCGGTCTCGATGTCGTTCTGGGTCGCGCTGTGGTTCGCCCGGCACGTGACTTATGAGGGACGCACCGCACGCGCGCTCGGCCGCGCGTCCTACGCCACGTACGTCGTTCATGCGCCGGTCGTCGTCGCGCTGAGCGTCGCGATTGCAGGGATCGCCGTCGCGGCGGAGGTCAAGTTCGTCACGGTTGCAGGCCTCGGTATCGCCGCGTCGTACACCCTGGGATGGCTCGTCACCCGGCCACATCGGCGACAGCGGCGAACCTGACGGGCGTTACGCGACGGTCAGGCAGTGGTGGCTCCGCAATGGGGTTCGCGGCTCTCGGCATGACGTAAGCACCCGACCACGCCGCCGACGACGCACTCATCTGGCCGCAGATAGCGCGATGTCCGCCCTTCAACCACCACGAGGAAGCCGCACCGGCGACTGGGTGATGAGGACCAACATTCCCTCATCCGAGCCCGACTCGTGCTTCTCCCGGGGCTCCACAGGACTCGCCTCGGCTGATCGGATGGGCGCGCGCACGCCGTCCGATCCGGCGGCCGCGGCCCAGCCGGGAAACCGGGCAACCAGCGGCCTACCTCACCGTCTCATCACGCCGAATGGAGTGTGGTTCTCCAATCGGTAATTGGTACCAAGACTCGTACGAGTAGGGGAGGTGCCCGATGGCCGCAGCAACCAGGTCCGGACTGCGCGACGAACACGACCTCGCGCGCGGTGCGGCTGGTCTTCATGCCGCACTGATGGCGAGGACCACGTACTGGCTCGCGCCGACTGGGCCACTCTCAACGATCAACCGCCTGATCGATAACGCGTTGCGCGACCTGTCCACCTGCATCGGCAAGCCCGAACCGCTACGCCACATGCTGGCCGGCGCCTGGTCACGGCGGTTCAGCGATGAGCACCGCCCCGTTTACCTCGTCGTCGGCGACGGCATCCTCGTCCTGCGGGCCCGCTTCCACCACACGTGAGACTCTCCGGTGTCGTTCGGAAGGCATACACGCTTCTGTGGAAACGCCACTCGCGGAGGCCCGGGCGCTCAATGCACTACCGCGGGCGGAACGCCTTCGTCGTCGAGCAGGTGCGACTCCTCACGCTTGCGGGGCAGCATCATTGCCGGGATCAGGGTTAGCACCACCAGGATCCAGGCCACCCAGAAGGTGTCGGCAAACGCTGCTGCGGCGTCGGCCAGGCCACGCGCGACGAACTCGGGCGGAATGCCGAGCGGCGCGAACACCTCGGGTTGGACGTTCGACAAGATCGCGGCTTCGGCCTCGGTCATGCCGCCGTCCAGGCCGGGGATCTGCTCGGTGCCGGGGATGACCGGAGAGCTGTTGAGGTTGTTGGTCAGCAGCACTGACATCGTGGCCACGCCGATCGAGGCGGCGACCTGCTGCGTGATGGTCAGCAAGGTGGAGCCGCGAGCGACCGCATGAGCGGCGAGAGTCTTGAGAGCCGACGTGAACAACGGCATCATCGTCGCGCCCATGCCGAGGCCCATCACGAAGAGCATCGGGATGAGCAACGAGTAGGGCGTGTGCGCGGTGACCTGGGTGAGGCCGAACATGCCGACGATGATCAGCAACAGGCCGAACGGCACGATCCGGCCAACCGGATGCTTGTCGATCAGCCGCCCGGCTATCGGCATGGTGACCATCGCGCCCAGCCCTTGCGAGGCGACCAGCAGGCCCGCGTCGAGGGTGGACTCTCCGCGTATTTGCTGGAAGTACGTCGGCACCAGCAGCAGGGCACCGAAGAACGCGATCGCGAACAAGGCCATCGTGATGATTGAGACCCTGAGGTTGCGGTTTCTGAACAACCGAAGGTCGAGCAGTGGATGCTCGGGGCGGAATGAGTGCCAGACGAACGTCGCCATGAGTGTGGCCCCGACGAGCATCGACACCCACACCCGGGGCGCAGAGAAGTCTCCGCCCGTGGCGGGCAGTGACGACACGCCGAACAGGAACAACGCGAGCCCCGGCGACATGAGCGCCACGCCGACAAAGTCGAACGACTCCGACGGCCTGGGCGTGTCCTTCACGAGCGCCCGCCAGGCGTAGA
>JBEVDR010000008.1:0-4991 GCA_040513215.1 Microbacteriaceae bacterium
TACGCGCTCTGCCAGAGCAGGAAGTTGCTGGTGCGCTGCTCCCCCGAGCTCCGCACGAACAGGTCGACGTCGGGCAGGGCCGAGGTGTAGAGGTGCCGCTGGATCGACTTCTCGGTGATGCCGGAGGGCTTCAGCCGGCCGGCGGCGACATCCTCGGCCAGTGCGCGCACGGCATCCGCGATCTCGGTGCGGCCGCCGTAGTTCACGCACATGGTGAGGGTGAGCACGTCGTTGCCGGCGGTGAGTTTCTCGGCGAACTGCAGTTCGTTGATCACGGAGGCCCACAGCTTGGGCTTCCGCCCGGCCCAGCGCACTCGCACGCCCCAGTCGTTGAGCTGGTCGCGGCGTCGGTGCAGCACGTCGCGGTTGAAGCCCATCAGGAAGCGCACCTCGTCGGGTGAGCGTTTCCAGTTCTCGGTGGAGAACGCGTAGACGCTGAGGTGTTTGACGCCGATCTGGATGGCGCCGGCCACGACGTCCAGCAGCGCCGCCTCGCCGGCCTTGTGGCCCTCCACCCGGGAGAGGCCGCGGGCGTTGGCCCACCGACCGTTGCCGTCCATGACGACCGCGACGTGTTCCGGCACCACCCTGGCGGGCAGGTCGGGCGGGTACAGGCCGGTCCAGTCGACCGGTTTGAACGGGACGGCGTCCTTGTGCGTGAAGGGGGTGGGGGCGGACCGGAAGGGGTTCGGCGTCATGGGCGCACGTGCTCCAGGGATCGAAGGCCACGGCCCAGGTGCCACTGCGTGTACGCGGCGACGACCCCGGTGGCCTGGGCCTGGGTGGTGGCGGCAGCCTGGGCGGTGTACGCCCAGTCACCGGTGAGCAGGGCGCTGAGCAGGCCGATGGTGGCCGGGTCGAGGCGGGGAGAGCCGGGAGCGGCGCAGTTGTCGCAGACGATGCCGCCGACCTGCGCCACGAAGGCGGAGTGCGGCCCCGGGGCGCCGCAGCGGGCGCAGTCCTGGAAGCTGGGCGCCCAGCCGGCCATGGACAGGGCGCGTAGCAGGTAGGAGTCCAGGGTGGCGCCGGAGCCGTGTTCGCCGCGGGACAGCGAGCGGAGCGCGCCGACCAGCAGCAGGTACTGCTGCAGCGACCCCTCGGACTCGGTGAGCTTGTCGGCCGTTTCGACCATGGCGCTGGCTGCGGTATAGCTGCCGTAGTCCGCGGTGATCTGCGCCCCGTAGGACGCGATGGATTCGGCCTGGTTGACGATGTCGAGGCTGCGGCCCATGTAGAGCTGCACGTCGACGACCATGAACGGTTCGAGCCTGGCGCCGAATTTGGACGCGGTGCGCCGCACGCCCTTGGCCACGGCGCGGACCTTGCCGTGCTGCCGGGTGAGCAGCGTGATGATGCGGTCTGCCTCACCCAGCTTGTGGGTGCGCAGCACGACGGCTTCATCACGATAAACGGGCACGGTCAATTCTCCCACTTCCGCAGGCGGATGCCCGCGCCCGCGCCGGGCGGGATGCGGGAGCGGTAGATTTCAGGGGTGTCCACCGCCCTCTTCGCCATCCCCCTGTGGACCGACCTCGTCGCCGTCGCCATCGGCGCGATCCAGGGCGCCATGTTCGCCGGCCGGTTCACCGACCGGCGGATGGACCTGCTGGGCATCTCGATCATCGGGATCACGGTGGGCCTCGGCGGTGGCCTGCTGCGCGACATCCTGCTCGGCGGGGTGCCCGCGGCGCTGCAGAGCAACTGGTACCTTCCCGTCGCAGCTGCCTTCGCCCTGCTCGGGATGCTGTTGCAGAGCCTGTTCAACCGGCTCGGCCCGCTGATCATCACGCTGGACGCCGTGACGATCGGCCTGTTCGGCGTGATCGGCACCACGAAGGCGCTCGCCGCGGGGCTGCCGGAGATCCCCGCCCTGTTCGTCGGGGTGGTCTCGGCCGTCGGCGGGTCGGTGCTGCGCGACATGATGCTCAACGTGCCCATCGCCGTGATGCACGTGGGCTCCCTGTACGCCGTGGCCGCCCTGGTGGGTTGCGGGCTGCTCGTGCTGTTGGTGCTGTTCGGCGTGCCGATCAGCCTCGCCGCGGTCATCTGCGTCGTCGTCACGACGGTCATCCGGGTGCTCGCGGCCCGGTTCGGCTGGACGCTGCCCCAGCAACGCGCCCTGGGCAGTTGGCCGCATTGGCGGCGCCGCGGAGCGATCCCGCAGTTCCGGGCCTGGGGCCGGCGGCGGCGGGTCTCCGTTGCGGTCGCCGACCCGTCCGATCCGCCGCCCACCGGCCATTCCTGAGGATTTATCACCCGGATCGGATTTGGCCTCGCCTTTCCCCGGATCTGGGGTCACTATTGGGGTACAAACCACGTCGCAGGGAGGTACTCCATGAAACGATTAGAGGGCACTGTGCCCGACCTGTTGCCCGTCTTGGCCAGGGGCAAACACAAGAGTCCGCGCAGTGGCGCTTGCTTCATGGAATTCGCCTCGCACCTTTCCGGCGAAGCGTGGAGCGATCACCCGGCGTGTACCCACCCCGTACTGGCCTCGCTGGCGCGGATGGTGAACGACTGCACGTCTGACGACGCCAGGTCCCGGCTGATGACCCTGATCCCCTCGGTGATCGGCCTGCGCGGAGACGACCAGCGAGTTCGCCTCGTTGTGGCGCTCCGGGCGGCGACGGCCGGGTTGCCCGTGGTCAGCGCCGACCATCAGCGCGCGCTGGCGGTCGGGATCCTCAACTGCCAGCGGCACCTGGCCAGGGCTACGGAGAGCACCACGATCGACGTGTCCGGGCAGGTGCGGGACGCGTTCGACCGGGCGCCCCAGACCGAGCGGTGGGCCCGGGAGTTCATGGGGTCCGTGGGATCCTGGTCCCGGACCCGGTTCACCGACCGCACCGCGGAGTCGATCATCCGCATCTCGGTGCAGGGCATCGCCGAAGCCTGCATCCCGGACACCGACGAGCGGCTGTACAACCTGCTCGCCGCCGCCATCGACGACTGCACCCGCGTGCTGGGGACGCCGGCGGGCGAGCCCGTGTCGATGCCGGAGCCGTTGGCTCCTGAGGCCGCGCGCAGAGCGTTGCGCGTCTGACTCCAGCAATATTTCAGCAGAAACACCCGTCCCCGACGTCGAGAACGCCGGGGACGGTTGTGTGTGGCGCGTGGGCTGCCCGGGGTGGGCTGCCTAGACGGATGCCAGTTCGCGGTCGCCGGCCTCGGCCCGGATGCCGCGGTTGACCGCGGACACCACGGCCTTCAGCGACGCGGTGGAGATGTCGGGGTCGATGCCGACTCCCCAGAACCGCTTGCCGTTGACGTCGAGTTCCACGTACGACGCTGCCGTCGCGTCGCCGCCGGCGGACATGGCGTGCTCCACGTAGTCGTAGAGCGTGATCGCGATGCCGCGATCGGCCATGATGCCCAGGAACGCGGCGATCGGGCCGTTGCCCGTTGCGGTGGCGCTCGTCGTGGCATCGGAGTCGCGGAGGGCGACGGTGAGTTCGACGGCACCGGCCAGGTCGCTGGAGGTGCGGGTGGAGAAGAGCTCGAACCGGCCCCACTTCGCGTCCGGGTGGGTGTGTGTGGTCGGCAGGTACTCGTCGTTGAAGATGTCCCAGATCTGCTCGCTGGTGACCTCGCCGCCCTCGGCATCGGTCTTGGCCTGCACGACACCGGAGAACTCGATCTGGAGCTTGCGCGGCAGGTCGAGGTGGTGGTCGGTCTTCAGCAGGTAGGCGACGCCGCCCTTGCCGGACTGCGAGTTCACGCGGATCACGGCCTCGTAGCTGCGGCCCAGGTCCTTCGGGTCGATGGGCAGGTATGGCACCGCCCAGAGCAGGTCGTCGACCTGCCCGCCGGTCTCGGTGGCCTCGGCGGCCATGGCCTCGAAGCCCTTCTTGATGGCGTCCTGGTGCGAACCGCTGAAGGCCGTGAAGACGAGGTCGCCGGCCCACGGGCTGCGCTCGGGCACGGGCAGCTGGTTGCAGTACTCGGCGGTGCGCTTGATCTCGTCGATGTTGCTGAAGTCGATCTGAGGGTCGATGCCCTGGGTGAACAGGTTGATGCCCAGGGCGACCAGGTCGACGTTGCCGGTGCGCTCGCCGTTGCCGAAGAGGCATCCCTCGATGCGGTCGGCGCCGGCCATGTAGCCGAGCTCGGCCGCCGCGATCGCCGTGCCGCGGTCGTTGTGGGGGTGCAGGGAGATGATGACGTTCTCGCGGTGCGCGATGTGCCGCCCCATCCACTCGATCGAGTCGGCGTAGACGTTCGGCGTGGCCATCTCGACGGTCGCGGGCAGGTTGATGATGACCTTGCGGTCGGGGGTCGGCTCGAAGATCTCGATGACCTGGTTGCAGATGTCGACGGCGAAATCGAGCTCGGTGCCGGTGTAGCTCTCGGGCGAGTACTCGTAGTAGACCTTCGTACCGGGCAGGGTCGCCTCGTACTGCGTGCACCAGCGAGCGCCAGCGAGGGCGATGTCGAGGATGCCCTGCTTGTCGGTGCGGAACACAACGTCGCGCTGCAGCACCGAGGTGGAGTTGTAGAGGTGCACGATCGCCTGCTTCGCGCCCCTGATCGACTCGTAGGTGCGCGCGATCAGCTCTTCGCGCGCCTGGGTGAGCACCTGGATCGTGACGTCGTCGGGGATCAGGTTCTCGTCGATGAGCTGGCGCACGAAGTCGAAGTCGGTCTGGCTGGCCGAGGGGAAGCCGACCTCGATCTGCTTGTAGCCCATCTTCACGAGCAGCTCGAACATGATGCGCTTGCGCTCGGGGCTCATCGGATCGATGAGCGCCTGGTTGCCGTCGCGGAGGTCGACGGCGCTCCAGAGGGGCGCGACCTCGATCTTCTTCGCGGGCCAGGTGCGGTCGGGGAGGTCGGTCGCGAACTGCGACGAGTAGGGGCGGTAACGATGGACCGGCATCCCGGAGGGCTGCTGCGTGTTCTTCATGGGTCTGTCTCTCAGGTCGAAAAGTTTGTCAGCCGACGACGAACTCCGCGACGAGGGAGGCTAGGGAACTAGACCTCGTCGCGGCAGC
>JBEVDR010000009.1:0-15342 GCA_040513215.1 Microbacteriaceae bacterium
CCCGAGCGATCTCTTGAACGGCTCGCCCGTCCCATTTCCTATCTGCCCTCCACCGCACGCGTCCTTCCGACGCTGACACGGATGCGCGCCGACGGGCAACACATCGCAGTCGTCGTGGACGAATACGGCGGCACTGACGGGATCATCACGCTGGAAGACCTGCTCGAGGAGGTCGTCGGGGAGATCTTCGACGAATACGACACCGCTATCGAGCCCGCCGCTGCAGGCGGCGTCGTGGACGGCCGGCTGAACCTGCAAGACTTCGAGGAGCTGACAGGACTGGCCATTCCCCGAGGATCTTCCGACACGATCGCCGGATTCATCACGGAGCATCTCGGGCGACTCGCGGTGGTAGGTGACGCCGTCGACGTGCCAGGAGCCACAATCCAGGTCACTGCGCTCGACCGCCGGCGCGTCGCCGGCGTCCGAATCACGCCGCGGGTGGCCGGAGGTGACGGGCTAGGCGACCAACAGACAGCTTCCAATGATGCTGCCAGCCTCCATTGACTCGACTCCGTCGCTCACCGCGGACGTGCTTGCGTTAAAGGAGGCAGTCTCACCTGGTCAGGGACCACCCGGGAGGAGCCTGGGGGTGCGCGTGTTCACGAAGCTCCAACGAGACCCTTGAATGAGGCCAAGGGCCGGACGCGCAGTATCGGCGGCAAACCGGCCGTTCGTGGCGCCGAGTCAGGCGCCGAGCCCGACGAGCACCTCATAGGTCACGTACACCGGCCAGACGATCGCCTGCAGGAGGCCGACGACCACACCCCAGAACGAGCCGTCCGAGATCGAGACGAAGTAGATCGCGGCGCCGATGTAGGCCAGCAGGAAGAAGAAGCTCCACGGACTCGCCGCCTGCTGTACGACCGTTCCGCCCGAGTACTTGGCCATGGGAACCTCCTGGATTGACGAAGCGACATCACGCGTCAATCTAGATGGATCCGGCCGATCCGGCGAGCCCTCAGCGCTCTGACGCCTCCGTGATCGCCTCTGCGGGCAGCTTGCGCACCTTGGCGCGGCGTCGACGGCGGTTCGGGATCATCGACCGCATCTCTTCGAGCTTGCCGAAGCAGAGCAGCCGGTCGCCGGCCTGCAGCACCTCGCCGCGGCGCGGGTTCGGAATCACCTGCGTGCCACGGTGGAGCGTCAGCACGGTGATGTCGCGCTCCGACAGGCCCGATTCACCGAGCGCCTGACCGACGACATCCGCCCCGCCGTGTACGAGCAGTTCGGCGACCCCGTAGCCCGTCGAGACCGCGAGCCGCTGGCGCACGTCGATGTCGGGGAAGGCGACCTCGTTCGAGATGTAGTCGATGATCGCACCGGCCACGTCGAGGTTGGTCGCGGACTCGATGCCCTCTAGGCCAGGCGACGAATTCACCTCCATCACCAGGGGACCGTCCGCGCCCTCGAGCATGTCGACGCCGGCGACCTTCAGCCCCATGATCTGTGCGGATCTCACCGCCGCCCGGGTGTACTCGGCGTTCAGCTCAACCGGTTCGACCGAACCGCCGCGGTGCACGTTCGACCGGAACTCGTCGCCGTTCGCGCTGCGCCGCATCGCCGCGACGACCCGGTCGCCGACGACGAGGGCGCGGATGTCGCGGCCCCGGCTCTCCGCGATGAAGGCCTGAATGAGCACGTTCTGGTTGGTCGAGTGCAGCGTCTCGATGATCGCCTCAGCGACTTTTGCCTCAGGGGCAAGGATCACGCCGATGCCCTGGGTGCCCTCGAGCAGCTTGATCACCACCGGCGCGCCGCCCACCCGCTCGATCGCCGGGCGCACATCGGCCCGATTGCGCACGAACGCGGTCGCCGGCATCCCGATGTTGTGCCGGGACAGGATCTGGGTCGCCCGGAGCTTGTCGCGGGCGTTGCTGATGCCGTTGGAGGTGTTGGGCGTGTAGACGTCCATCTGCTCGAACTGGCGCACTACAGCGGTGCCGAAGTAGGTGATCGAGTTGCCGATCCGAGGCAGGATCGCGTCGTAGCTCGACAACGGCCGCCCGCGGAAATGCAGGTCGGGCTCGGGCCCTGACAGGTCGATGGCGAAGCGCAGGGTGTTCAGGACCTTGACCTGGTGGCCTCGCTGCACTGCGGCTGCGCGCAGGCGCTGGGTGGAGTACGAATGCGGGGCACGCGAAAGAATAGCCAGTTTCATGAAAGCGCCTGAGAAGATAGGGGGATGAGACAACCTCTCCATTCAAGCACCATCGCCGGGTGGCGCGAGTGGGTGAGCCTTCCAGGAATCGGCGTGCCGTGGATCAAGGCGAAACTCGACACCGGCGCCCGCACCTCGACGATCCACGCATTCGACGTCGAGGTCTCCGGCGAGGCCGGCGCCGAACGGGTGCAGTTCTGGATCCACCCGTGGCAGGGGTCCTCCGACGACGCCGTCATGGTGGAGTGCCCGATCCACGACCGCCGTACTGTGCGCAGTTCGTCCGGACACGCTCAGGAACGGATCGTGGTGCTGATGGATGTCGCCCTCCTGGGCCGCACGGTGAGCGCCGAGATGACCCTGAGCAACCGCGACTCGATGGGCTTCCGCATGCTCATCGGCCGCGAGGCGTTGCGCAAGAGCTTCATGGTCGACCCCGCGAAGTCTTTTCTCGGCGGGCGGGCACCGCGCCACGTGCGCCTCACCAACCGGGGCCGCTGAGCGTCGCCATGATCACCGAGCACGCGTTGCTCCCTGTCCGTCCTGGCCAGGAGAGCGAGTTTGAGCAGGCGTTCGCCCGCGCGCGGTCGATCATCTCCGCGATGCCGGGATTTCGCACCCTCACACTGTCGCGATCGATCGAAACGCCGAACACCTACCTGCTGCTCGTCGAGTGGGACAGCCTGGATGACCACACCGTCGGATTCCGGGGCTCACCCGAGTACCAGCACTGGCGCGCCCTGCTGCATCGCTTCTATGACCCGTTCCCGGTTGTGGAGCATTACACCCGGGTGAGCGCCGTCACCTCGGGCTGAACCCGGCGTCGATCGGGCATCCGTCCCTGTCACCCCGACCGTATCGGCGGGTACTGTCGGGTCGTGGCAGCGGTGGCACGGGTCGGCATCTCCGGGTGGAAGTATCCGCCCTGGCGGGGCACGTTCTATCCGCCTAAGCTGCCGCAACGCCAGGAACTGGAGTACGCCGCCGAGCACCTGCGCACGATCGAGATCAACGGCACGTTCTACTCGCTGCAGAAGCCCGACTATTTCCGGGCCTGGGCCGGCCGGACGCCGGACGACTTCATCTTCTCGGTGAAGGGTGGCCGGTACATCACGCACATGCGGCGGCTGGTAGCGGTGCAGGAAGCGCTCGCAAACTTCTTCGCCTCGGGGGTGTTGGCGCTCGGGCCCAAGCTCGGCCCGATCCTGTGGCAGCTTCCCGCCACGCTGACCTTCGATGCTGAGGTGCTCGAGGCCTTCCTCAGCCAACTGCCGACGAGCACCGAGCATGCGGCAGCCCTCGCCCGCGGCCATACCGCCCTGCTGGACGGCCGCGCCTTCACCACACCGGTCGACGACCGACCGCTGCGGCACGCCATTGAGGTACGCAGCCACAGCTTTGACACGCCAGCATTCTTCGACCTGCTGCGCCGGTACGGCGTGGCCTCCGTGGTCGCTGACACGGCGGGCAAATGGCCGAAGCTGACCGAGGTCACCACCAACTTCGTCTACGCCCGCCTGCACGGTGACACCAAGCTGTACGAGAGCGGCTACGACGACGGCGCGCTCGATCGCTGGGCGGACACGGCCCGCGGATGGCTCGCGGGCGGCGCCGACGCCTGGATCTACTTCGACAACGACCTCAAGGTGCGGGCACCGTACGACGCCATGGCGCTGGCCGAACGGCTGTCGCGCCAGCCGGGATAGCGCCAGCCGGGGCAGCGCCAGCCGCGATAATGGGTGGATGCTTGATCCCGCCTCCCGTTGCCCATGCCTGAGCGGGGAGAGCTACGGCGAATGCTGCGGACCGTTCCACCGCGGGGATGCCGTGGCACCGACCGCGCTGCGGCTGATGCGATCGCGCTACTCGGCATTCGCGGTCGGCGACGCCGACTACCTGCTGCAGACCTGGCATCCGAGCACCCGCCCGGACACCCTCACACTCGACCCGACTGACCGCTGGTATCGGCTCGACATCGTAGCGAGCGAGCGTGGCGGCCCGTTCGATTCCGAGGGCATCGTGGAGTTCCGCGCGCACTACCGCGGCAGCGACGGCGCAGGGGTTCAGCACGAGGTGAGCCGGTTCGTCCGGGAGGATCGCCGCTGGTTCTACGTCGCCGTCACAGTGATGGCAGCGGGTGCTCCCGCACGGGACTGATCGAGGTCACCGTCGCGAACCCGGCCGCCAGCAGGTCTGCGTCGCTGCCTGGCTCCGCCGGCGCACCCGGGTCGGCGACAGCCAACCTGATGTGGTGCTGGTCCCGCTCGGTCATGGTGGTCTGCACGATACCGAACGACGCCAGCGTCGCGTGCCGGAACTCCGGCAGCTCATGCGACTCGAGATTCGGCACATTGAGGTTGAGCACGGTGCCGGTGGGCTGATCCAACAGGAACGGGATGAGCTTCCGCGCCATCCGGGAGGCAACACCCCAGCGCAACGTCGACGGCGCCATGCCGGTGTCGAGGGACACCGCCAGACCGCGACCGCCGTTCACCGCGCCGGTCAGGGCGGCACCGACGGTACCGGAGTGGATGATCGCCCGTCCCACGTTCGCGCCCCGGTTGACACCCGACAGCACCAGCTCCGGAGCCGTCCCGAACGCGCCGTGCGCGGCGATCAGGGCGATTAAGGCCGGGGGAGCGTGCACCGCGTACGTCGGGATACCGTCGAGGCCCTCGACCGTGCGTCGGTCGACCCGGATGCTGCCGTCACTCTCGGTGACGCTGATCGAGGCGCTGCTGCCGCTGGCCTCGGTGGCCGGCGCGGCGACGACCACGTCCAGACCCGCCTCCTGGGCGGCTATGGCGAGACGCCAGAGGCCCGGCGAGGAGATGCCGTCATCATTGGTGACCAGGGTTCTCACCGAGCCGGTCACTCTTCGCGCACCCTCCGCGCCAGATCGGCGGGACTCAGTCTGGTCGGCCCGGTCGAATCGGTTTCGGCGGGATGGATGCGCACGAGCTCACGCAGCTTGTAGACGGCCTCCGCCTCGCCGGTGCCGAGGCCGTGGCGGGTGACGTTGAGGGCTCCGGCGGCGGCTCCGAGCGCTACGGCTTCCTCGATGGTGCCGCCGTTCGCCAGGGTCGCGGCGACACCAGCCGTCATCGAGTCTCCGGCGCCCGTCGTATCGGCGATCTGCATCCGCGGCATGTGCACCTCACTGACCTCGTCCTCCGCCAGCAGCAGCGCGTGCTCACCGGCGCGGCTGACGATGACGCTGTCGGCGCCCTCCCGCTGCAGCCGGTGCATCGCCGCGATGAGCTCGTCCTCGCCGGTGTTCGGCACCCGGCCGTCGGCGAGCAGCTCCTCGTCGCTGACCTTCACCACCGTGACACCGCCCTTCAGCGCGGCCGTGAGCCGCGGGCCGGAGAGATCCGCGATCACCCGGCGGCCGCCGGTTCGCAGGTCCGCAGCCAGCCGCCGGTAGACGTCGGCGGGTAGCGTGTTCGCACCGGCCGGACCGCTGAGGATGGTGGTGCCGGCGCCGAGGCCCGCGCGCAGGGTCAACCCGTACAACTGGTCGAGATCGTGACGCGACAGCGGTTCCCCGTCGGTCTCGGCGATCTTGATGCGTTCTCCGCCGCGCCGATCGTGCACGTAGGCGCCTCCCCGCCCGGAGCGGTGCACGGCGAGCACGTGAAAGCCCTCGTCATCCAGCAGATGGTGCAGTACCCGGCCAGATTCCCCGGAGAAGACCGCGCACATCGTCACCGAGGTACCGAGGGCTCGCAGCATCCGGGCCTGCCAGATGCCCTGTCCGCCCGCGTGCAGGTGAATGTCTGCCCCGTCGGGATGATCTTCGACGGTGACGGTGAGGACAGGCGACGGTGCGAACACCACAACGTCATTCACGCGGCCATTCTAATGACGCGCCGACACGGCGCGGCAGATAAATTCCGGGGCCGGATTGGCCGCCGGAATAGATGCGGTCCAGCGCTGGTTGCCTCGTGATAGATACGTACGCATCAACAGGAAGGGCACTCGTGGCTCAGCTGGAACTCGGTCTCGACACATTCGGAGACGTCACCTTCGGTGCGGACGGAAAGCCCCTGCCGCAGCCGCAGGTGCTGCGGAATGTGGTAGCCGAGGCGGTGCTCGCCGACCAGGTCGGTCTCGACTTCGTCGGCATCGGCGAACACCACCGGGAGGATTTCGCCGTGTCGGCGCCCGATGTGGTGCTGGCCGCGATCGCCGGGCAGACCCAGCGGATTCGGCTCGGTTCCGCGGTGACGGTGCTCTCCTCAGATGACCCGGTGCGGGTGTTCCAGCGCTTCGCGACCCTGGATGCGGTGTCGAACGGTCGGGCCGAGGTCATCCTCGGCCGCGGATCGTTCATCGAGTCGTTCCCGCTGTTCGGCTTCGATCTGGACCAGTACGAGGGACTCTTCGAAGAGAAGCTTCAGCTGTTCGCCGAACTGCTCAAGGAGCAGCCGGTGACCTGGGGCGGAAGCACCCGGCCGGCGCTGACCGACCAGCCGGTGTACCCGCCGACCGAGTCCGGCAAGCTGAAAACCTGGGTGGGCGTCGGTGGAAGCCCACAGTCGGTGGTGCGCGCTGCGCACTACGGGTTGCCGCTGATGCTCGCCATCATCGGCGGCGAGCCGGTGCGGTTCGCCCCGCTGGTGGACCTGTACCACCGGGCGCTCGAGCAGTTCGGGCAGCCCGAGACGCCGGTTGCGGCGCATTCTCCGGGTTACGTTGCCGCCACCGACGCGCGGGCTCGCGACGAGCTCTGGCCGCATTATGCGGCGATGCAGGCTCGGATCGGCAAGGAGCGCGGCTGGGGTCCGATGAGCCGTGAGCAGTTCGAGCACGACGCTGGTCCGGATGGCGCGCTGTTCGTCGGGTCACCGGAGACGGTTGCCGAGAAGATCGCGCGCGTCGCTGGCGGGCTCGGACTGTCCCGGTTCGACCTGAAGTACAGCGTCGGCACGCTGTCACACGAGAAGCTGATGACGAGCATCGAGCTCTACGGGCGCGAGGTCGCCCCACGGGTGCGGGAGCTGCTCGCCGAGTAGGGCGCGGATGGGAATGCTAGGCAAGCTCCCAACGAGGTCCGCCTATGCTCGGAGCAATGTCTCCTCCGATCGGCGCGCTGCACCTCGATCCAGGCCCGCTCCGATCATGAAAGCGGTCTACTGGGCGCGGGACTATGCCTATGCGGCAGGCCGCCAGCTGAGCCATGCGGTCCGGCGACCGGACACCTCACGGCACGCTCGTGGTGCCGCAGCGCCCGTGCTGCTGCTTCCCGGGGTGTGGGAGACCTGGCAGTTCCTGAAACCGGTCGCACAGCGCCTGAGTGCGCTCGGACATCCGATCCATGTCGTGGACGAGTTGGGTCGCAACTCCGGGCAGGTCCGGCAGATGGCGGATGTCGTCGCGCGCTACCTCGAGAAGCACGACCTCAGCGCGGTTCGCGTTGTCGCGCACAGCAAGGGTGGCCTGATCGGCAAGCACCTGATGCTCGGGGCATCCGGTGCCCGGATCAGTCGGATGACGGCGATCGCCACGCCGTTCGCCGGGTCGGCCTACGCCAACTACCTGCCGGGTCCCACCTTGCGTGCCTTTCGGCCGACCGACGAGACGATCCTGCGCCTCGGGAAGGACCGCGCCGCCAACGGCCGGATTGTGTCGATCTACCCGCGCTTCGACCCGCACATCCCGGGGGGCAGCTTTCTTGCAGGGGCGCGCAACATCGAATTACCGCTCGCCGGGCACTTTCGGATTCTGAAGCACCCGAGGCTTATTCACGCGGTTGTGTCGACCCTGACGGACTAACCACGCGCCGGGCCAGTCGCTGGCCGGCCAGCCGCAGCAGCACGCCGAGCACCACGCCGGCGATGCTCAGCCCGATCCACAGCGCGTCGCCCTGCATGGCGGCGATGACGATGCCGGCGACCGAGATCACCGCGAGCGCGACACCGCCGACGGCCAGCAGGCCGCTGACAAGCGCGAGCGTCTTCAGTTGGGAGCGGTTCACCAGGGTGCCTTCGTGTAGTCCTTCAGGAAAATGCCGTAGACGTCTTCGCCGGCCTCGCCGCGCACGATCGGGTCGTAGACGCGCGCGGCGCCGTCGACCAGGTCGAGCGGGGCGTGGAAGCCCTCTTCGGCCAGCCGCACCTTGGTGTGGTGCGGACGCTCGTCGGTGATCCACCCGGTGTCGACCGCGGTCATCAGGATGCCATCGGATTCGAGCATCTCGCCGGCGCTGGTGCGGGTGAGCATGTTCAGCGCGGCTTTCGCCATGTTCGTGTGCGGGTGGCCAGGTCCCTTGTACCGGCGGGCGAACTGGCCCTCCATCGCCGACACGTTCACGACGTACTTGCGCCGGGCGGTGGACGCCGCCATCGCCGGCCGCAACCGGCTGATCAGCAGGAACGGCGCGGTCTGGTTCGCCAGCTGTACCTCGAGCATCTCGAGCGGGTCCACGTGCTGCACGTACTGGGTCCAGCTGTTCACGTGCGCCTCATCCGGCACGAGGCCGCCGGCGTCGATCGCGGTGCCGGCCGCCATCCGCTCGAGAGATGACGACCCTGCGGTCATCGCCATCTCGGTCAGCGCCTCGGCGGACAGAGTCTGCTCTCCGGCCTCCGCAGCGCGGGCGAGCAGCGGGTGCGATGCCACCGACGCCGCGAGCGCCTGCGGGTGAGCGTCGTTGGTGTGCCCGAACGTGATCATGTCGGGAAGCGGACCATCCGGCAGCGGTGCCAGCTCGGCCTGCGCCAGCGGCGCGTACGCGCCGGGGGAGCGGCGTACGGTCTGCGCAGCATTGTTGATCAGGATGTCGAGCGGCCCGGCTCCCGCCACCGCGTCGGCGAGCCCGATCACCTGGGCCGGGTCGCGCAGGTCGATGCCCACGATGCGCAGCCGATGCAGCCAGTCGGCCGAGTCGGGCAGCGACTGGAAGCGGCGCACCGCGTCCCGCGGGAATCGGGTGGTGATGGTGGTGTGGGCGCCATCGCGCAGCAGCCGCAGCGCGATGTGCATGCCGATCTTCGCCCGGCCCCCGGTGAGCAGCGCACGGCGGCCGGTCAGGTCGGTGCGGGCATCGCGCTTGGCGTGGCTGAACGCCGCGCAGCTGGGGCAGAGCTGGTGGTAGAACGAATCGACCTGGGTGTACTGCTGCTTGCAGATGTAGCAGGCCCGGGACTTGATGAACTCGCCGGCAATCGCCGCCGTGGTGCCGGGCTCCAGCGGAACGCCACGGGTCTCGTCATCGATCCGATCGGGCGCGCCGGTGGCGGTCGCCGCCACCACGGCCTTGTCGGCGTCGGTGACTGCCTGCCGCAGCTCCCGCCGCCGCACCCGCTTCACGGCCTTGAACATCTGGGCGGTGGCGCGGCGCACCGCGACGTAGTCTGGGTGTTCTTCATCGACCCGGTCCATGAATGCGAGCACCTTGAGGGTGGTTGCCAGGTCGGCGGGGTCGATGCCGCTCGGTTCGACAACGGCGTTGTCGGTGGATTCGGGTGCCGGTTCGGCGATGGTGCTATCGGATGACATGATCTATTAATCATGACTGACGCTGGGCGCCCCAATGACCGCGCGCCTCTCGCGGCCCTGATCCCGACCTCCTACGACCCCGACGAGGTCTACGACGTCTTCACCACGTGGGCCTCAGCGCGCGGACTGCCGCTCTATCCGGCCCAGGATGAGTCGCTCATCGAGATCGTCTCGGGAAACAACCTGATCCTGTCCACTCCGACTGGCTCCGGCAAATCACTGGTTGCGATCGCGGCCCATTTTGCTGCGCTCGCCCAGGGCGGACGGACCTTCTACACGGCGCCGCTGAAGGCTCTGGTCAGCGAGAAATTCTTCGCCCTCGTCGAGCTGTTCGGACCCGAGAACGTCGGCATGGTCACCGGAGACTCATCGGTCAACGCGGATGCGCCGATCATCTGCTGCACCGCCGAGATCCTCGCGAACATGGCGCTGCGCCACGGCGACGACACTCCGGTGGATCAGGTCGTGATGGACGAGTTCCACTTCTACGGCGACCCCGAGCGGGGTTGGGCCTGGCAGGTGCCCCTGCTGATGCTGCCTCGAGTGCAGTTCATCCTGATGTCCGCCACCCTCGGCGACGTGACCGAGCTTGCCGCCGACCTCACTCGTCGCACCGGCCGCCAGACCGCCGAGGTGACCGGAGTCGACCGGCCCGTTCCGCTGCACTTCTTCTACGCCATCACCCCGGTGCACGAGACCATCGAAGAGCTGCTCGGGACCAACCAGGCACCGGTGTACGTCGTGCACTTCTCGCAGGCGGCCGCGCTGGAGCGCGCGCAGGCATTGACCAGCGTCAAGATCCTCAGCCGCGAGAAACGAGACGAGATCGCCGAGGCGATCGGCGCCTTCCGCTTCACCACCGCGTTCGGCAAGACGCTGTCGCGTCTGGTGCGCAGCGGCATCGGCGTGCACCACGCCGGCATGCTGCCGCGGTACCGGCGCTTGGTCGAGCAATTGGCGCAACGCGGGCTGCTCCGGGTGATCTGCGGCACCGACACCCTCGGGGTCGGCATCAACGTGCCGATCCGCACCGTGCTGCTGTCGGCGTTGACGAAGTTCGATGGCACCCGGATGCGGCAGCTGTCGGCACGGGAGTTCCACCAGATCGCCGGTCGCGCCGGTCGCGCCGGCTTCGACACCGCCGGAACCGTGATGGTTCAGGCACCAGAGCACGAGAGCGACAACGCGAAGGCGGTCGAGAAAGCCGGCGACGACCCGAAGAAGCGCCGCAAGATCGTGCGCAAGAAGGCACCGGAGGGCTTCGTCTCCTGGGGTGAACCGAGTTTCCGCAAGCTGGTTGACGCGCAGCCGGAGACCCTCACCAGCCACATGCAGCTGACCGCCGCGATGATGATCAACCTCATCGGCCGCGGCGGCGATGTCTTTGCCGCTGTGCGCAGGCTGGTGTTCGACAACCACGAGTCGCGCTCCCGGCAGTACGCTCTCGCGCGGCGGGCGCTGGGCATCTACCGCACGCTCCGCGCCGCAGGCGTGGTCACCGACGAGGGTGGCGACATCCGTCTCACCATCGACCTGCAGCCGAATTTCGCACTCAATCAGCCGCTGTCCCCGTTCGCGCTGGCGGCGTTCGAGCTGCTCGACCCCGAGTCATCCAGCTACGCGCTCGACATGATCAGTGTTCTCGAGGCCACGCTCGATGACCCACGGCCGGTGCTGTCGCAGCAGCAATTCCTGGCCAGGGGCGACGCGGTCGCGGCGATGAAGGCCGACGGCATCGAGTACGACGCCCGCATGGAGCTGCTGGAGCAGGTCACGCACCCGAAGCCGCTCGATGAGTTGCTGCACCAGGCGTTCGACACATTTGCCAGCTCACAGCCGTGGATCCGCGACTTTGCGCTGGCGCCGAAGAGCGTGGTGCGTGACATGTACGAGCGCGCCATGAGCTTCGCCGAGTTCACCGGGCACTACAAGCTCGGCCGATCCGAGGGCGTGGTGCTGCGCTACCTGTCCGACGCGTTCCGTGCCGCGCGGCAGACCATTCCGGACGAGGCGAAGACCGAAGAGCTGCGCGATCTGATCGAGTGGCTCGGTGAGTTGGTGCGGCAGGTCGACTCGAGCCTGCTCGACGAGTGGGAATCACTGATCAACCCGGCAGCAGACCCGGATGCTCCGGTGGTGCCGCCCGCACCGCCGCGGCTCACCGGCAACCCCCGCGCGTTCCGCGTGCTGGTGCGTAACGAGCTGTTCCGGCGGGTCCAGTTGGCCGCTCTGGAGCACTACGACGAGTTGGGCGAACTGGACGGCGAGCACGGCTGGACCGCCGACTCCTGGGCGAACGCCCTGGACGGCTACTGGGCCGAGTACGACTCGATCGGCACCGGCGCGGACGCCCGCAGCTCGGCGATGCTGATCATCGACGAAGACACGGCCGAGTGGCGCGTGCGGCAGATCCTTGCGGATCCGCACTCGGATCACGACTGGGCGATCACCGCCACCGTTGACCTTGCCGAGTCTGACGAGCTGGGCAGTGCCGTGGTGCGGATCACCGGCGTCGGGCAGCTCTGACAGCTACCCGTGGGTAGCGGCGGCAATCACTCGGTGCAGTGAGGTGCGGAGCGACTCCAGATCTCCCTGGGGAATCCGCAGTTCCTCGACGACGCGGTGGGGAATCTGCTCGGCCTCGCTGCGCAGCGAGCGGCCGGTGGGTGTCAACCGGACGTCCAACGCGCGTTCGTCATGGGCATTTCGAGCCCTGGTGATGTAGCCCGAGGCTTCAAGTCGTTTCAGCAGCGGTGAGAGTGTCGCGGGTTCCAGCTGCAGGGCCGCCGACAGGTCACGCACCGTTCGTGGGTCGCGCTCCCACAGCGCGAGCATCACAAGATACTGCGGATGAGTCAGGCCGAGCGGCTCGAGGATGGGCCGGTACAGCGAGATCACACTTCGAGATGCCACGGCAAGTGCAAAACACACCTGGTCTTCGAGCGCGAGCAGGCTGGGTTCGGCGGTGGTGTTCTCGGTCGTCATCTACGCTCTTCCGCTGGCTCCATCAGTTTGCCTATACACGAACTGTTAGTACACTAAGCATATGGCAGGAGATGAAAAGTCGGGCAGCGCTTTCGGCAACTGGATCGAGAAGCTGAATGTCAAGCTCCGACCGTATATCGGCGCCCCTCCTCTCGGCCCGTACAACGAGCCGCCTCTGCCGCCGCGAGAGACCCACGCTTGCCCGCTCTGCGGCCATCCGATGAGCGAACATCGGGTCGACCGATCCGGTGAACGCACGCAGCTGTACTGCCCGGAGACCCCAGCGGTCAGCTGATTGTGTCCTCCGGAGTGGTGACAGCGCCGCGCCGTACGCTCGCTGTACGGTGGCTGCATGTCCGAAATCAGCGACAGCCGCCTGCTCGCCGAGACGCTTCCCGGCAGCTGGACCGTGGGTGCCACCAGTCTGCCCGGATGGGCATTCAACGTGCAGGTCGCCCCGACGTTCAGCTACGAGCTGGTCACCGCTGAGCCTCTCGTCCTCGCGCACGACATCGCGTTCGAGGCGCCGGACGGTAAGCCCAAGCTGTACGTGGGCAAGACCCGCTGGCGAGGAACGCACTTCCTGTCGCACACCACCCGGTTCAGGTCGCTCAACCGGGGCACGTGGACGGTGAACGGCATCAGCGACGACCGCAACGTCGTGGCGTTCTCGCTGTCGCGATCACTCCGCGTGCCCGAAAGCACCTTCGTGCTGGTCCGTCACGGTTCCGGGATCGACGACCTCCGCGCACTGGTGGCCAGTGGCTACGTGTCGTTCGGATTCAGCCCGGAGAAGTTCGCTTCGCTCACCTGGCTCTGATCGGGCCGGGTTCACGCCATCCCAGAGCGGTGGGGATCAACGATCGGCCACCCCAACGATCTCTTCTCGGACGCGGCGCATGTCTTCCAGCAGCGACCCGACCAGAATCCAATGATCCGGATTCGGTTGCTGAACCGCCATGGGAGCGGTCAGCGCCGGCAGCTGTGCGTCAGCCTCGGGACTGTCGGCGTCTGAGGCGCCGAGGAGCCGCAGATCGTGGGCGGCACGACTGATTTCCGTCACGATCGCGTGCACGATGGGATCGTTCATCAGCGTCGGGTCGTAATGGTCGTGGATCGCCCTGGCCATGCCGAGCACCCGGGTGACCAGGGCGTTCAGTCGAACCAACAGCTCGACATCCTCAGCGAGCTTGTCGCGCATGCGGCTGCGCCGCGGATTGAGCGTGAGGCTTTCCTCGCCGAGTGCGACCGCGTCAGCCGCCGCATCCCGCAGCCCCCGCAACTCGCGGGCCTGCTGCAGCATCGCTTCCAGCTCCTGTCGACTCTGCGGCTCGTGCAGCGCCAGGGCGATCCGTTCGAGGGATGCCGCCGTGCGCTCCTGCAGGCGCGTGATGGCCACGTGCGCCGGCGCAACCAGCACCGGTGGCACAATCAGCGCGTTGATCACGAGGGCGGTCGCCGCGCCGATGATCGTCTCCAGCACCCGGTCCAACGCGTACAGCGGCGAGTCGCCGCCGAGCGCCAGCACCAGCATCGCGCTGATCGGAATCTGGTTCGAGGAGCCGGGACCGAGCTTCAGCGCCCAGGCGATCAGCAGCGAGGCGACGATCGCCAACAGCACAACCCAACTCGCACTCCCGAATACCGCGCCAGCGGCCGTCGCGAGCAGTACCCCGAAAACCACACCGACGCTTCGCTCAATGCCCTTGGCGAGCGACTGATTGACGCTCGGTTGCACCACGAGCAGTGCCGCGATCGCGGCGAAGATCGGATAGGGCTGGCCGAGCAGCAAGCTCGACACCACCCAGGCCACGACCGCCGCTGCGGATGTCTTCAGCACTTGCAACAACGGAGACCGACTCGACTGCTGCAGCGTGCTGAACACTCTCACTGTTTCAGCGTAGCCGCGCACTGTCGTGCGGCAGCGCCACCGCAACCCGTAACATCCACCGCATGGCTGATCGCTTCCGCACCGTCGATGAGTTCCTCGCAGCGCAACCGCCCGCGCGGCGGGAGCAGGTCGACGCACTTCGCGCCATTGTGATCGAGGCGGCGCCGGAGCTTTCCGAAATCGTCAAGTGGAACTCGCCGAGCTACACCCTCGACGGGATCGACCGCCTCACAGTCAACTCCGCACCAGGCGGCCCGCTACGGCTCATCCTGCATTTCGGCACGGCTCGGACGGAGCACACAGGGGCCGAACACACCTTCATGAATGACCCCGACGCCCTGCTGAGCTGGCACTCCGACATCCGGGCGAGCCTCATGTTGCCGCCCCTGGACGAGCTCGACGCGAAGCGGCAGCCGATCATCGACGTCATCCGCGCCTGGCTCGCGCACACCTGATCGGGGAACCTGGCGACACGTCGCGCTCACACAAATCCGTACTGCTCGTCGCGCGTGTCTGGAGAGCGGGCAGGCTTCTCCGAGCTGACGTGGTCAGCGCTGATGGTCGGGACCGCCGGTTAGTTGCGTGTGCGGGTGCGGGCTTTGCTGGCGGGTCGCCAGGTGTCGGTGGGGTCGAGCCAGGGTGGGGCTTTCAGGTGGGGGACGCCGCGGGTCATGCGGATTTGCCAGCCGGAGGTTTCGAGGCTGTGGTGGTGGTACCAGCACAGGCTGACGCCGTTGTCGGTGTTGGTGGGGCCGCCGTTCGCCCATTCGTGGACGTGGTGGATCTCGGTCCAGCCGGCGGG
>JBEVDR010000010.1:0-13902 GCA_040513215.1 Microbacteriaceae bacterium
GGGCACTCAGCACGATGAACACTCCGGCGCCGACGAACAGGCCGATGGCGGCGCGCACGATTCCGCCGCGATGGTACGCGTCCTCGAACAGCTCGAAGCTCAGCGCAGAGATCAGGGCGCCTGCCGCGAACGATAGCATTATCGCGAGCAGCCGCTTGGGAAGCTGGAAGTGCGCACCCACGAAAGCGCCCAGCAGCAAGGCACCGGATGCCACCACACCGAACAGCAACGACGTTGCCATGCCGCCAGTATGGCGCCGGGTGCAGGCCCGCCGGAAGGGTGCGTGACACTGCGAAACCGGTGAACCGGTCAGCGTGGACGGCTCACTCCGCCTCATCCGCCGGGGGAAAATCCTCGTCCCAGGACACGCCAATCATCTCGGCGGCGTCGTTGGTCATGTCGATGATGCCGCGCAGCAACTGCTCCGCGCTTGCCGACTGCAATAGCCGCACCTGGTCGAGCGGGCCGATCGGGGCAATGCCGGCGAGCTGCCACGACGACTCGATCGGATCCTCAGAGAGTCCGACATCCGCCGGCCAGGATTGCTCGGTGAACTCGCTGGCCTGGGCGAGCGTGCGGCGAACCAGCTGTTCCGCCTGCTCGTGCAGCGGCTGCAGCTCGTCTGACCACTCGAGGCCGGGCAGATCGCGCACCTCGGCCTGCGGATGCGGGTCGTCGGGAAGCCACCGGGTCACCTCCACACGACGCTCCCCTCGGGCGAGCAGCCCGACCGTGCCATCCTCGGAGCGCAACTGGGTGACTCGCGCCACCGTGGCGATGCCGAACCGCTGCTCGCCGCCCCCGGCCTCAGAGCCCCGCTCGATGAGCACGATGCCGAACTCTGGCTGCTCCGCCTGCAGCACTCGGGACAGCATCACGAAGTACCGCTCCTCGAAGATCCGAAGGGCGGTCGGCATCGCCGGAAACAGCACGGACGAGAGCGGGAACATCGGCATCGTCGTCATGGCACTACTCTGCCCCGCGAAGGCGAAACCCGCCTGAGATTCGTCCGGTAAATCGGGCTGGCCGACCGCGCGCGATGCGGCATCCGGACCTCGATTGGGCAGATGCGGGTCCAACTGTTCCGGACCCTCGCCCGCCCTTGTGCCCGCGACCGCGTCTATGACCGAGGCGTGTAACGCCGTCGACCGACCAGTGATCCTTGGCTGGACGTTCCTCATGCCGCACCGGGAAGCATTCGGCCGATCGAGGGAGCGTCCGGCGCCGAAGTGACGGTCACCGGCCGAAGGCGACGCTGACATCATCTGGGAGTACACCGGCACCGCCTGGCTGTCGTTCCTGGCCACACCGAGGGCATCCCCGGAACAGGACGCTCAGTGGCAGGCGGTGCAGTCGGACTGTATGACGTCGGCGCGATCTACAGCGCCACCGACACCGGGAAGTGCAGGTTCGGGGAGGTGTTCGCCACCGATGGCCGCATCGATGCGCTCGGTCTGACCGTGCTGGTCGATGACCAGAAGTTTTTCCCCGCCTACAACGTGGCGCCGGTGTTCAACACCGAAACGCTCGAGCAGTTCCCCGAGCTGGCCGGCGTCTTCGAACAGTTCTCCCCGCTGCTCACCGATGAGGTGATGCGGTCGCTGAACCTGCGCGTGGACGTGGACGGTGAGGATCCCGCGGACGTGGCCTTCGACTGGATGGACGAGAACGGATTCGTCACCGCGGCACCGTAACTGCCGTCAATCCGCTAGCGCGGCGTCGATCTCGGCCACCCGATCGAGCACGATGGCATCGAGAACGGCATCCGGAATCGGCGCCTGGTCGGTGAAGCGGATGCCGCCCTTGGTGGAGTCGAACCCGGGCAGCTCGCTGACCGCGTGCGCCACCACCTCGGCGCTGAACGGAAACAGCGAGTATCCCCGTTTGGTGACCATCACGCTGAGCAGCGGTCGTCCGCGGTAGCGGAGCGCCGGCATCCCGTAGCTCATCCCCTGCTCGGCGCCCGGCACCAGCTGGGTGGCACGGGCGACGCAGTGCCGGATGAGCGAGCGCGCCGGCTCGTCGAGCCCGGCGATGTAGTCGGTGACCTCGGCCATGGCAGCACTCTATGCCGAGCCATCCGGCGCGGCATGTACGACTCGATCGGCATCGTGCTGCCCGCGCTGGCTTGGAGCCGCCGAGCTCGGCCGCACTGCAACTCACTCGAGGTCGGCCCCGGCCCGGGCGGCGGCCTCCGCGATCGGGTGCAGGCCGTGGTGCTCGCGTTTGAAACCGGGCTGGTTGCCCCCGGCGAGTAGCCCGCGGCGGTAACCGCCAACCGCTTCACCCGCCGGCGTCGTCCGGCGGGTCGGCCGCGATCGTATAACCCGATCCGCGTCGGGTTTCGATGATGTCGTCCTCCCCCGCCGCGGTGAGCTTCTGCCGGAGGTAACGGATGTAGGTCTGCACCACGTTGCTTGCACCGTCATAGCTCTGATCCCAGGCGTGATCGATCAGGGCACTCGAACTCACCACGACCCCGGCGTTGCGCATCAGGTACTCCAGCACCGCGTACTCCTTCGCGGTAAGGGTGATCTGCCGTCCGCCACGCTCGGCGCTGCGAGTGGCGGGATTCAACAGCACCCCCCGCGCCTGCAGGATCGGCGGGTCGGCGTGCGGAGCCCGACGCAGCAGCGCCCGCACCGTGGCGAGGAACTCGATCTCGTGAAACGGCTTCACCAGGTAGTCGTCGGCTCCGGCATCCAGCACGCGCGCACGCCGTGACGGTGAGCGCAGCGACGTCAGCATGAGGATCGGGATATCGGTGTCGGTCGCGCGAATGGCCCGACAGAGCGCCGCCTCACTGCCCTCATCCTCGGGAGCGACGTCGAGGATGACGAGATCGTGTGCCCCGACCTGCACGGACAGCAGGTGCGGGTCGTCGCCATCCGCCGTGTCGACCGCGTAACCGGCCTCCGCGAGTGATCGCGCCAGAAGATTCGCGATCCTCGTGTAGTGCTCGACAACCAGAATTCTCACTGGTGCTCAGTCGTTCTGCGCGCAAAGAGGCACGGTCGGTTCGAGTGGGTTTGCCCTCCACTGTGACCCGTGCGCCTGAAAGTCCGCCGCGTGTTCTGTGGTCGGCGGCATCGGCCGGCGCGCCGTCAGTCGCTCGCCGACGCCCCGGCCGGCGCTACCTTGCTGGCGCGGCGCTCTGCAGTTGCGGGATGTCGCTCGCCTCGCGGCTGAACGCTGCCTGGGTGCTCGCCTGCGGTCGGAGGTCGAGCCGCCGCAGCAGCTGCGCGTTCGCGGCCACGACGATGGTGGACACGGACATCAGGATGGCGCCGACCGACATCGGCAGCACGAAACCGATCGGCGCGAGCACGCCAGCGGCGAGCGGCACCGAGATCAGGTTGTAGCCGGCAGCCCACCACAGGTTCTGCTTCATCTTGCGGTAGCTCGCCCGGGACAGCTCGATCACCGACAGCACAGAGCGGGGGTCGGAGGAGGCGAGGATGACGCCGGCTGAGGCGATCGCGACATCCGTTCCCGCACCGATGGCGATCCCGACGTCAGCCTGGGCGAGAGCGGGGGCGTCATTGACGCCGTCACCCACCATCGCCACTCGGCGCCCGTCGGCCTGGAGCTCGGCGACCTTGGCGGCCTTCTGCTCCGGGCGCACACCGGCGAGCACGAGGTCGATGCCGAGCTCGGCGCCCACCTTGTTCGCGACCGCTGGCGCGTCGCCGGTGATCATCACCACCTCGATGCCGAGGTGGTGCAGGGCGTTCACGGCGTCACGGGACTCCTGCCGTACCTCGTCGGCGAGCCTCAGCGCGCCGATCACCCGGCCGTCGGCGACAACGTGCAGGATGATGGCGCCCTCGAGCGCCCACTCCGCGCTGCCGGCAAGCGGGTCGAGCCCGTGCAAGCTGAGCAGGTACGGCCCGCCGACGCTGATCCGCTGGCCGTCGACGGTCGCGACCACGCCCTCGGCGGGGGCGGACTGGAACCCGGTGGCCGTCGGCACGGTGAGCCCGCGGGCCTGGGCTGCGGCCACGATGGCGCGGGCGAGCGGGTGTTCGCTGTCGCTCTCCGCAGCGGCGGCGAGGGCGATCACCTCGTCCTCGGTCTGGTCGCCGCTGGTGGCCACGGCTGAGACGACGGGCTCACCCTTGGTCAGGGTGCCGGTCTTGTCGAACAGCACCGACGTGACGGTGCGCATGCTCTCGAGCGCGAGGCGGTCCTTGATCAGCACTCCACCCTTGGCCGCGCGCTCGGTGGCGATCGAGACGACGAGGGGAATGGCCAGGCCGAGCGCGTGCGGGCAGGCGATCACCAGCACCGTCACGGTGCGCACCACCGCGTCATCCGGCAGACCGAGCAGCACCCAGACCACGGCGGTGATCACGGCGGCGCCGAGGGCGAACCAGAACAGCCAGCCGGCCGCCCTGTCGGCGATCCGCTGTGCCCGGGATGAGGAGCTCTGCGCATCCGCCACCATCCGCTGGATGCCGGCCAGGGCGGTGTCGTCGCCTGTGGCCGAGACGCGGATGCGCAGGGCCGTGTCGGTGGAGACGGTGCCGGCGACCACGTGGGCGCCAGGTCCGCGGCTGACCGGGCGTGATTCACCGGTAACCATTGATTCGTCGACATCCGCGGTTCCCTCGGCGATGGTGCCGTCGACGGGGATGCGGGCGCCCGGTCGCACGATCACCAAGTCGCCGACGCGCAGCTCGGCCGGTGGCACGGTGACGATCTGGTCGCCCTCGATCCGCTCCGCCTCGTCGGGCAGGAGGGCGGCGAGGGATTCCAGTGCGGTCGAGGTCTGCGCGAGCGAGCGCATCTCGAGCCAGTGGCCGAGCAGCATGATCACGATCAGCAGGCTGAGCTCCCACCAGAACTCGAGCTCATGGTCGAGCAGGCCGAGGCTGGCGCCGAGTGAGGCGATGAACCCGACCGTGATGGCGAGGCCGATCAACAGCATCATGCCGGGTTTGCGGGCCTTCAGCTCGCGGCCGGCGCCGGTGAGGAACGGGCGGCCGCCCCAGATCACGATCACGGTGCCGAGGACAGGTGAGATCCAGGCGGCACCGGGGAAGTCGGGCAGCGGGTAGCCCACGATGCTCGCGAACATCGGGCTGAACAGTACCACCGGGACGGCGATCACCAGCATGGTCCAAAACAGGGAGCGGAACTGCGCGACGTGGTCGCCGTGTCCGGCGTGGCCCTGGTGTCCCATCGTGTCGTGGTTCATCGCGCCGTGGTCCACCTGACTGTGGTCCATTGCGCTGTGGTCCACCTGGCCATGCCCCGACTTGCCGAGGTCCATGTCCTCGTGCGAGTGATTCATGGGGCAAACGTATACCCAGAGGGGGTATACCGCAAGAGCAACACCACCTCTTGACAACATACCCCCACCGGGTAATACTCATACCCCGACCCCGTATAACCGCAGGAGCAACCGATGGACCACGAAGCCATGAATCACGGCGCCACCCACGGTTACGTCAACAACAAAGACGAACTGCTCAAGCGACTCCGTCGCGCCGAGGGGCAGGTCCGGGGCATCCAGCGCATGGTGGAGGAGGACGTCTACTGCATCGACATCCTCACCCAGGTTTCTGCCGCCACGAAGGCGTTGGAGACCGTGGCCTTGCAGCTGCTCGACGATCATCTCAGCCACTGCGTGGCCGAAGCCACCCGTGAGGGCGGCGACGTTGCCGACGCGAAGATCAAGGAAGCGTCGGCAGCAATCGCCCGGCTGGTCCGGTCCTGACCACCCATCCAGAACAAACTAGAAGGAGTACACCTATGTGCGGAACCGCCACCACCACGAACGACCTCGGCCTCACCGACAAGAACGCCGGCTGCGCCTGTGGCCACGGGCACGGGCACTCCCCCGCGACGACCGAGGCGTCGACTGCCAGCGCGCTGGTCACGACTGACCTTCCCGTGACCGGAATGACCTGCGGGCACTGCGTGTCGAGCGTCACCGAAGAACTCAGCTCGCTGGCGGGAGTGGAGTCGGTCACCGTGCAATTGAACGCCGGCGGCGTCTCAACCGTGACCGTAGCCAGCACGACCCCGCTCGACCCCGCAGCCATTCGCGCTGCCGTCGACGAGGCCGGATACGCGCTGGCAGAGGCGTAACCCTCATGGCGGATGTCGAACTCGACATCGGGGGCATGACCTGCGCGTCGTGCGCCAATCGGGTCGAGCGCAAGCTCAACAAGCTTCCCGGGGTGGAGGCGACGGTGAACTACGCCACCGAGAAAGCCCGGGTGAGCACCCCCGACGATGTCACGGTCGACCAACTGGTCGCCACCGTCGAGTCCGCCGGATACACCGCCGAACTCCCGCCACCGCCACACACGGAAAACCCGACGGATGCGGCATCCGTCGTCCCAGACAAGCTGGCGGCTCTCAGGCTGCGACTGATCCTCTCCGCGGTGCTAACCGTTCCGGTGGTCGCGCTCTCGATGATTCCCGCCCTGCAGTTCACCAGCTGGCAGTGGCTGGCACTCACGCTTGCCGCCCCGGTCGCGGTCTGGGGTGCGTGGCCGTTCCACCGGGCCGCGTGGCTGAACGCCCGCCATCGCGCCGCGACGATGGACACCCTGGTGAGCGTCGGCGTGGCGGCCGCCTTCGCCTGGTCGCTGTACGCGCTGTTCTTCGGCACGGCCGGCATGCCGGGGATGCACATGACGTTCAGTCTGATCGCTGAGCCGGGTTCCGGGGCCAGCGAGATCTACCTGGAGGTGGCAGCCGCCGTCACCGTGTTCATCCTCGGCGGCCGCTACATCGAGGCTCGCACCAAGCGGGAGTCCGGGGCGGCTCTGCGTGCGCTGCTCGAACTCGGCGCCAAGGACGCCGCCGTGCTGCGTGACGGCGTCGAGGTGCGTGTGGCCGTCGCAGCCCTGGTGCCCGGCGATCGGTTCGTCGTGCGACCGGGCGAGAAGATCGCCGCAGACGGCCTCGTAGTGGAGGGTGCCTCGGCGGTGGACTTGAGCATGCTGACCGGCGAGTCGATGCCGGTCGAGGTGGGTTCGGGCGACCGAGTGATCGGCTCCACCGTGAACGTGGGCGGCCGCCTGGTCATCGAGGTAACCAGAGTGGGCGCCGACACCGAACTCGCGCGACTGGCCCGGCTGGTTGAGGAGGCGCAGACCGGCAAGGCCGAGGTGCAGCGGCTCGCCGACCGTGTGTCGGCGATCTTCGTGCCGGTGGTGATCGGTCTGGCGCTGGTCACGCTCGTGGGCTGGCTGCTTATCGACGGATCTGTCGAGGCGGCGTTCACGGCGGCGGTAGCCACGTTGATCATCGCCTGCCCGTGTGCGCTCGGCCTCGCGACTCCTACCGCGCTGCTCGTCGGCACCGGCCGGGGCTCCCAGCTGGGAATCCTGATCCGCGGTCCTCAGGTGTTGGAGTCAACCCGCAAGGTCGACACCATCGTGCTCGACAAGACCGGCACGGTCACCAGCGGCAGGATGCAGCTGCGTGACGTGCTGGCAACGGATGACGGCGACCGCGGCTCGGTGCTGATGCTGGCCGCCGCGGCGGAGCACGGCTCCGAGCATCCGATCGGTCGTGCCATCGTCGAGGCGGCAGAGCTGGAAGGTACCGTTCAGCCCGCCAGCTCCTTCACCTCCGACCAGGGCAACGGCATCACGGCCACGGTCGGTGACCACGCGGTGATCGTCGGGCGCGCGTCCTGGATCGAAAGCCAGTGGGCGCTCGCCGTTCCCGACGAGTTGCGATCCGCGGTGTACGCGGCGGAGGCCGCCGCCGGCAGCGCCGTGGTCGTCGCCTGGGACGGCGCTGTACGAGGTGCGCTCGTGGTCGGCGACACCGTGAAACCGACGAGTGCGGCGGCGATTCAGCGTTTCCGCCGGCTGGGTCTGAACCCGGTGCTGCTCACCGGTGACAACGTCGGAGCGGCCACGGCGGTGGCGGCATCCGTGGGAATCACCGACGTGCGCGCCGAAGTGACGCCAGCCGGAAAGCTGGAGACGATCCGCGCCCTGCAGGCCGACGGCCACGTGGTGGCCATGGTAGGCGACGGAGTGAACGACGCCGCGGCCCTCGCCGCAGCCGACCTGGGCATCGCCATGGGAGCAGGAACCGACGCCGCGATCGCCGCGAGCGACCTCACCGTGATGAGCGGCGACCTGCTCGTGGTCGCCGACGCCATCCGGTTGTCCCGACGCACTCTCGGCACCATCAAGGGCAACCTGTTCTGGGCGTTCGCGTATAACGTCGCCGCCATCCCGGTGGCGATGCTGGGACTGCTGAACCCCCTGCTCGCCGGGGCGGCGATGGCATTTTCGTCGGTGTTCGTGGTGACGAACAGCTTGCGGTTGCGCGGGTTCCGAGCGGACACCCGTTCGATTGCGGCTTAGGCCTGCCTCGCGGATCCCGCAGTCGTGTTTGTGCGCGCGGAGAGCGTGCCGCGGCTGCTGCCCGTAGGAGTCACGTAGATGCGCTCCCGGGTCGCCGAAGTTCCCTGACTTCAGCAGCAGCGCACGCGGCGGGGTGCTCGCGGTGTAGATCCAGGGCACGCCAGGGGCGGCTTCCGGCCCGACGACTCCCCCGCCGGCCTGCAACGAGGACACCACGGCGCCGGACGTCTCGCCACCGGCGACCACGATCCGTCGGATGTCGCGCTGAACCGGGCCCTGCGCGATCAGACCCGTCGCGGTTTCCAGGATGTGCGATGCCCGCTCGACACCCAGCGCCTCCTGGGTCGCCCGGAGTTGACCACATGGTGTCAAGAAATATTTATGAGTGCGCAGAATCAATCCCGGGGAACCCCCGTTACGCCTGAACGCTCAGCTGCGGCGGTTGGCCCGGCGGCGTTCTCGCCAGGTCATCGCGGCATGGGCGGCAGCCTCGCGATCGGCCTGTTCCTGCGCGGTCTGCAGGCGGGCATCCCGGCGCTCTCGCCACCTCGCGATCTCCTCGTCGACGTCACGGGTCGGGGTGACAACGGGTGGGCCACCGAGCAGTTGTCGGCGGGCGTCGATGACGCGCTTGTTGAAGTCCTCGAGGATGCTCCGGACTGTGGCGTCGGATGTCTCCTGATCCAGCCGGTCGTCCAGGCGAGCGTTCTCGGTGCGCAGGGTGAGCGCTGGCGGACCGAGTCCGGTCAGGTTCTCTCGCTCGATCTTCTGCCGCACCCACCAGTCGGGGTCGTACACCCGATCCAGATTGCGCAGCGGCTTGCCACTGCCCGGAAGATTGTCGAACTCGCCGCGGCGAATTGCCTGCTGGATCGCGGTGTCGGCGATCTGCGCCCGTTGCGCCGCGGTCGGCGGGTCGGGTCTGGTCTCGGCCTGGTCCTGGGTCTGCTCCCGGGTCTCGTCCTGGCCGAGGGCTTCGTCCCGATTCCCGCTGCCCGGCTGCAACCGGCCGATCTGGTACCGCGCCACGCGCAGCTGAGCGTCCTCTGGCGAGTCCTTCCTCGTCATGCTGCAAGCCTAGGTTGCGAGTATTGCCCCTACCCACCATTCCGCAGGACTTTCCAGCCGACACGCGGTGCCAGCTCCCGCACACGACGGAGTGTCGCCGAGAAGTCCTGCGCAACGCGGGCGCCCAGCGGTAGTGCCGGTTTCGAGCCGCGGCTGACTTTGTCGGGCGCTCCTCAACCCACGAACATGAACGCTCGGGCGGGGAGCGGCCGCTCTCCGGCCGAGTGGTCGGGCCCGAAGAGCTGGCTCAGCTGAGGTCGACGGTCAGCTGCTGGTCCCATGGCAGGTCCCAGTCGAGTGCGTCGAACATGCGGTCGAGCACCAGCGCGGTGAACCCCCACACGAACACCTCGCCGACCTGGAACGCCGGTGAGCGGTACTCTCGACCGTCACGGTGGAACACCGCGGTCACCCGGTTGCCCGGATTCACCAGGTCGGCCACCGGCATCCGGAACACGTCTACCGCCTCCCGGTGGTCCACCGCGGCGACCTCCGATACCCGCGTCCACCAGCCCAGCACGGGTGTCACCAGGTTGTTGCTGATAGGCAGGCCGAGTTGCGGCAGGGTCCCGAGTACTTCCACGCCGGTGGGGTCGAGGCCGGTCTCCTCGACGGCTTCCCGCAGGGCGGTCGCGGTGATGTCGCTGTCGGATGCCTCGACTCCCCCTCCCGGGAAGCTGATCTGGCCGGCGTGGTGCCCCATCGTGGCGGAACGGCGTTGCAGCAGCACGTCGAGATCGCCCGCTACGGGCGCGGTGGATCCGGCGGGAGTCGAGTCGAGCACGCCGAACAGCACGAGCACGGCGGCCTGCCGGGCATGAGCGGCGTCCCTCAGCGAGCGACTGGGG
Source organism: Microbacteriaceae bacterium (assembly GCA_040513215.1). Classification (GTDB taxonomy): domain Bacteria; phylum Actinomycetota; class Actinomycetes; order Actinomycetales; family Microbacteriaceae; genus Ruicaihuangia. Next base: position 10,262 of record JBEVDR010000010.1, read on the forward strand.
GCGGCCCAATCCACACCGCGGGCGCCCAGCGCGAGCAGTTCGGCGCGCGCATCGCGGGGTGACTGGATCATGCAGCAAGCCTATTCACTCCCGCGGGCGACGATCCGGGTGCTCTCCTGCTCGAGGAGGGCTTCGACGGTGCGATCGTGACGATGCCGCCGACCCCGGCGAGCGAGGTCGCTGTCGAGGGTGACGAAGGCGTCCGCCTGCAACTTGGCCACGGCGACGAACTCCACCCGTGAACGACGGCTCACGCAGGCCATCGACGACAGCGCGGCGGGTCGGTTGGTGACCCCTATGCGCTTCGGCGAAACACCCAAGTGGGTGGCACGAGCCGCGGAGGCGGCGCGAGAGGCGCACGGACCGCGACCGGCACAGTGAAACGGCGGGCCACCGTCCGGTGGCCCGCCGCCTCATCGGAGAGCAGACGCGCTACTGCGTGTAGCTGAGACCGAAGCCGTAGGGGAAGAGCGCCCCGTCGTCGGTCTCGTCATAGCCCGGTGTGTCGCTGTTCTGCTGGAGGATCGCCTCACGGGTTCCGGCCAACGCGAACGGCATGCGGCCCTGCGGGTTGAACTCGCCGGACACGACATCCATCAGCGCCGTCGTGCTGTTGCCGAAGTTGGCGAGGATCGCCCCGGCGTTCAGCAGCCCGCTGGCCTCGTCGAGCACGAACGGCTGGCGGAAGTAGATGTCGAGAACGACGTTCTCGGCACCGATCTCGGCCATCACCTGCTGCACCTTGTCGAGGGACGGGGTGACCTCCCACGACTGGGCGTCTGCCATTCCGGTGAAGTCGAGGATGCTCGACTCCCACGGGAAGGAGCCGCCGAAGCGCAACCCGTTGTCGGTGCAGGCACCGCCGGTGTGGACACACGCGTCTGCCGCGCCATACGGGCTCTGTCCGTCGAGGCCGTCGTAGCCCTCGATGACGCTCGGGTTGATGTGCTCGGGGTTGAGCCCCGTGGCCGGGCTGTTGCTGACGTAGGAGCCGGTGTTCACGTTCCGCGCGGTCATCGAGATCATCGCGACGTCGGCGTCTGCGGCAGTGCGCTGCTCGGCCGGGTCGTTGCCATTGATGACGTCGTAGCCGGCGGCCGCAACCTGCGCGGCGTCGACGTTGCCGAGCACGTACACGGTCTCGCCGCCATCGAGCGGCAGCACGGTGTCACCGTTGATCTCCTGGTTCTGCAGCAACACGGTGGACTTGCGCTGCATGTCGACGGCCGCTGCACGGTTCTCGTCGTTGCCGACGGTGGCCGTGGCGACCGCGGGGTCAACGTACGGGTCCTCGAACAGGCCCAGCTCGAACATCGGAGCCAGCAGTCGGTTCGCGGCGAGGTCAACGCGCTCCTCGCTCACGAGGCCGGCGCTGACGAGGTCGATGATCGTCTGCACCTGGTTGAAGCCGGACAGCGTGTCGGTTCCGCCGTTGATGGCGGCGGCGACGCGCTCAGGGACAGTCGCGTCCTCGAGGCCCCACGCGCGGTCGTTGATGATGCCGGTGTCGGAGTTGACGTACCCCGCGAAGCCCATCTGGTCGCGCAGCAGTCCGTTCACGATCTGGTCGGAGAAGGCCATGCCGACCTCGTCGTAGTCCACGCCCTCGTAGGTGACGTCCACCGGGACGCCGTAGTACGGCATGATCGAGGCCACACCGGCGTCGATGGCTGCCTGGAAGGGCTTCAGGTGGTAGCCGAAGGCATCCCCGGGGTAGACCTGGGCCTTGCCGAAGGCGTAGTGCGGGTCAAGGCCCAGTTCCTGCGGACCGCCGCCCGGGAAGTGCTTCATCGTGAGCGCGACCGACGTGTCGGGGCTCAGCGAGTTGCCATCCTTTCCGATCGGGCCCTGCAGGGTCTGGACGAGTTCGCCCATGATGTTCGCGCCGAGGTCGGCGTCCTCGGTGAATGTCTCATGCGTGCGGTACCAGCGCGGCTCGGTGGACAGGTCGGCCATGTAGCCGTACATGCCGCGCAGGCCGATGGAGGCCCACTCCTCACCCATGACCTCGGCGAAGTCCTCGACGACCGACATGTCGCCATCGGTCGCCTCGCCGGTGGCCTTCGCCTGCTCGCCGAGCGCGGCCGATGCGATCCCGGCCTCCTTCGGGAATGAGGAGAAGGCGCCAGGGGCCTCGTTGATTCCGACCCTGGCCTGTGCGTCAATGTGGTTACGCGCGTTGGATTTGTACAGCACCGGAATTCCGAGCCGGGTGGCCTCGCTCAGCTCCTGGATGCTGTTGGTGAAGGTGGCGGCCTCCGCCGGCGTGATTGCGGGAGTGCCGGTGCAGGTGGCCTTGTCCGCGCTGGTCACGACGTTGCGGAAGATGAACCGGTGCATCTGCTGGTTGTTGATGAAGTCGATTCCGTTGGCAGGCACCGTGCCTCGCTGCCCGTTCGCACAGGCCGCATTCACCGTGTCGATGAGCATGAGGCCGGCCTTCTCCTCGAGCGTCATCTGCTCGACGAGATCGGCGACTCGGGCCTCGACCGGCTTCCGCCAGTCTTCGTAGACGTCGAGCTTTCCGTTGGCGTTCAGGTCCTTGAACTGGCGTCCGTTCACCTTGATGATCTGCTTGGCACGGGCCTCCAGCGCCGCGGGCTTACCGTGGTTGCCCTGATCGGTACCTGGCGCGGCAGCAACGGCTCCGACGCCCATGATGAAGGTCAGCGGCAATGCGACGGCGAGGCCCACCAAGCCCCGCCGTCGCCTTGCACGTGAATCTGCTCTGATCACAGCGTTCTCCTTTGAACTCGGAGGCGCCTCGCTGTGGCGCTCTCCGGGCGATGCACCGGCGATCCGCTAGCGGCCGCCGACGCCCGGGCCTACCCCGGGCAAGCCAAGTCTTCGGGAGTATCGGTCACATCGAAAGCGGTTGCCATCTGTTGGCACGGATACGCGCCGACAGGCCTCGCGGGGTCACGCGTGCGAGCGTCCCTGGGGACGGGAAGTACACGTCACCGGCGAACATCACGTCCGGGCCTTTCACGATCGGGGTCCTGGGTCGGATCTCCAGGGGTACCGGATGCGGCGCCACCATCCATCCCGGTCACCCCAGCAATCCCGGCGGCGGTGAGCGGGCCGAAGGCGAGGGCCTTGCCCGACCCCGAGCAGCACCATGGGCAGGGCAACACCGGTGAGATACGGCGTTGCGGCGGTGATCTGGCTCAGCCAGGCGATTCCGGCCAGCGTCACCGCCAGTCCGGTGGCGAGCAGCACGGCGTTACCGAGCCGCTGCGTCAACCGCCATTTCTCTACGACTGCCGACTGAGCGGAGAACGGTCAGCGCGGGCCGGGAGTGCACTCTTGCGGACTACCAGCGTCGGCTTGCTGGGCTCGCGGTCCACCTCGTGTCCCTCAACGGCACCCAGAAGGACTTCGATGCTGGCGTGAGCTAGAGCGGTGAAGTCCTGCCGCACCGTCGTCAGAGGGGGAAGGAAGAAGTCTGAGCCGTCGATGTCGTCGTATCCGACGACGCTGACATCTTCCGGGACGCGGATGCCGGACTCCGAGAGGGCGCGGATGAGACCCAGGGCGGTGTGATCGCTGGCAGCGAAGATGGCCTGCGGCACCGTTCCTTCCCCCACCAGCCGGAGACCAGTCTCGTAGGCCCACGCCGGGCTCCAATCGCCCTCAAGGCA
>JBEVDR010000011.1:0-6260 GCA_040513215.1 Microbacteriaceae bacterium
CAGGCATCCGTTCCGGCGGCGCCGCCCCCATCCTGGAGGCGGCGATCCAGCTCGCGGCATCCGGAAACGCGCAGCAGACCCGGGTGCGCTTCGCCTTCTGGAGCGGTGAGGAAGGCGGCCTGGTCGGATCCGACCAACCTGCAGTTCAAGGGTCACAACCTGCTGAAGTAGCGGAATGACCACGAGCGGGAGGCGGCCGACAGGCTGCCTCCCGCTTCGTTTCCCGCGAAACCCGATATCACATAGCAGAGATGCAGTCATGTTGTCAAATCGAGCGTGTACACTGACGGGCATGAGCCGAGAAGAAGAGCACACCGAGCCTCAGCATCGCGGTTACGTCCGTCTGGTCGACTGGGTCAACCAGCATCTGATGGGCCCACTCGGACCCCCGCCGCTCGGTCCGTATGAAGACGTGATGGACGCCGGCGTCAAGGCCGTGTGTCCGGTCTGCTTCCATTCGATGGGCGAACATGTCATCGATCACTCGACACCGAACGCCGTGCTGGTCTGCCCGGTCGACCACGAGCCCGAGTATGAGTCGTTCGGCCCGCTCAACGAGGTCGGAATGCCCAAGCGCGGACGGGGCACACCGCCAGCGATGTGACATGTCGGGCTGGCTGACGAACGCCGGCCGGTCGTCCTAGGCTGGGCGGCGACGGAAGGACTCAGTGATGTTCAACCATGACCCGTATGCCGAACTGGCGAACCTCAAGCCGGTGGACTCGTTCCCGGTCGTGAGCGCCGATTTCACGGATGACGGCGACCTCCCCCTGGCGCACTACGCGAAGGGTTCCGGCGGTCGCGACCTGTCCCCGCAGCTGTCCTGGAGCGGGTTTCCGTCTGCTACCAAGAGCTTCGCCGTCACCTGCCTCGACCCGGACGCCCCCACCGGCACCGGATGGTGGCACTGGGCCGTATTCAATCTGCCGGTGTCGGTGACGTCACTGGACTCCGGCGCCGGGGCGCCGCACAGCGGGCTCTTGCCACGAGGGGCCATCACCCTGCCCAACGAGAGCCGCCTGGCCGCGTTCGGGGGCGCCGCCCCGCCGCCCGGCACCGGGGTGCACCGCTACATTTTCGTCGTGCACGCTCTCGACGTGGCATCCCTCAGCCTCGACGCCCAGTCCACGCCGGCGGTGCTCGGCATCAACCTGTTCTTCCACGGCCTCGGTCGCGGCATCCTCACCGCACGCGGCGAGCACGGCGCCGCATAGCCCACCCCGTCACGGGTCGTGTCGGCTGGTTGCGGCCCGTCGCCCAGATGTACGGCCGGTAAACGCCTAAGATTCGGGGCATGGCCACCGTGGATGACGCACCCGACGATCAGTCTGCTCCCGGTCCGCGCCGCTCCACCTGGGCACCGCCTCCTGGCGGTTACGACGAGTCCGCTCTGCGGGCCGGCGACCCCACCCGCGATGCAGTGCCCACCGAGAAGCCGGTCGACCAAGACGTAGAACCCGCACTGCCGGAACCGCCGCCACGCCGCTCACTGGATGACGACGAGATCGTGCGCGCTCTCGAAGCGGCGCAGGGTCCCAGCACCGGAACCCTCGACCTGATCGCCCAGATCGAACAGCAGATGTCGCTGCGCGAGCGCGAGGTCGTCGAGTACCGCGAGTGGGAAGCGGAGATGGTGGCGCTCGGGACCCCCGATGCCTTCGCCGCCCTGGAACGCAGCCGGGGCATCTTCACCGGGGTGATCCCGGTGATCACGGCGGAGTCCGCCTACACGGTGAACGTGCCGGCGCCGAGCGCGACCCTCGAAGCGGAGTCCGTTGTTGAGGCGCAGGCCGCTAGCGAAGCGCAGGCCGTTGCCGATGTCGATGTCGTGGAAGAAGCGTATGTCGCGGCGGAAGCGGGTGCTGCAGAGCAAGACTCTGACCCCGTGCCCGCTGAGGAAACCCCCGCCCCAGACAGCACCCTGGTTGCCGCGCCCGCGCGCGTCCACAGTTTCGAGGCCCTGCTGGCGGGAGCCGTCGACCTGCCGCACCGCGAAGAGCCGCAGGAACTGGCGGAAGACCACCTGGCGCCCTCCCTCGATCAGCTGACCCGCGAGTGGCGCGCCAAGGAGGAAGCCGGTCTCGCCGCGTCCGCTCTGCAGGCCGAGCCTGCCGAACCGGACGCCGAACTCACTGACCCGGACGCCGACCTCGCCGAGCAGGAGGCACCCCCAAGCGAGTTGGACTCTCTCACTGCGGAACCGCGCACGGACGCGGCTGAACCCGACGCCGATGTAGAGACCGCGCAATCGCCGCCAGAGACCGCGCTGCCGATCGCAGCAGCAGCACCCGTCGAAGCTGCCGCACCCGTCGAAGCTGCCGCACCCGTCGAGGCCGCTGCCCCGTCCGACACGCCAGCCCCCACGCGGAACCGGGAACGCGCTCGCGCGTCGGTGTGGCAGATCGAGGCTGTGGGGCTCGAGCCGACCGAGCGCGAGGTCCGTACCGGTCGCGCCTCGCGGATGCTGTGGCTCTGGTTCGCGCTGTCATCGTCAGCGGTGAGCCTGGGCGTCGGCGCGGTGGTGTTCTCGCTCGGCCTGAGCCTTCGCCAGTCCATCGTCGCCGTGCTGGTGGGAGTCGGCCTGTCGTTCCTGCCGCTCGGCCTCGGCACCCTGGCCGGCAAGTGGAGCGGCCAGCCCACGATGGTGGTCTCCCGAGCCTCCTTCGGGCTGCGCGGCAACATCGTGCCGACCCTGCTCGCGGTCATCACCCGGGTGTTCTGGGCGGCTGTGCTGCTCTGGCTGCTCGCCAGCTCGGTCGCGTCGGCGCTGTCCCAGGGGCAGATGCTCGGCGCCCTGTCCGAGGGCCAGGCCGGCGCCATCACGCTCGCCGTTGCCTTTGTCGTTGCTGCGGCGATCGCCTTCTTCGGGTTCCGGCTGCTTGCCGTCGTGCAACTGGTGCTCGGCATCACCAGCGCGGTTCTTGTCATCGGCCTGATCGTGCTCACCGCTGGTCGTATCAACATGGAGAACGCGCTGCTCGTGCCGGACGGCGACTGGGTTATCGCGCTCGGCGGCGCGGTCGTCGTCTTCAGCGTGGTCGGCTTGGCCTGGGCCAGCAGCGCGTCCGACCTCGCCCGATACCAGCAGCCGGGCGCCCCGGGCGGCCGCTCCATGGTGTGGGCAACCGTCGGCGCCACGGTGCCGCCGTTCGTGCTGATCAGCTGGGGTGCACTGCTCAGCGCCTCCGACAGTGCACTGGCCCCGGAGCTTGCGGCCGATCCGATCGCCGCTCTCGCGAGAATCGTGCCCAGCTGGTTCCTCATCCCGCTGATGGCCTCCGCCGCTCTCAGCCTGCTCGCCGCGGTGTCCGTGGCGCTGTACTCCACCGGATTCGCGATCCAGGCCACCGGGCTGCGCGTGCCCCGACAGTTCGCGGTCGTGATCGGCGGCATCCTGCTCCTGATCGGCGCCGCGATCCTCACCACGGCGGCCCTCCCGTTGGATCTCGTGCTGCGGGATGTCGCGACCACTCTCGCCGTCCCGGTCGCCGCCTGGGTCGGAATCTTCGCGGCCGAGATGATGATCCGAAACCGCCGGTTCAGCTCACAGTCCTTGCTCGCCTCGGGCGGAGCCTACGCCGACGTGCGCTGGCTGAACCTCGGCGCGCTGGTCGTGATCAGCGTCATCGGCTACGGCTTCACCGCAGCGACCCTCGACGGGTACGGCTGGCAGGGCTACCTTTTCGGCGCGCTCGGGGTGGCAGCCGACAGCCCGCTGGCACTCGCCGACATCGGCGTGCTGATCGCCCTCGCCCTCGGCCTCGCCACTCCGATCGCCTTCGGCCTCGCCGCGGTCAGGGAACAGGAGAGCGTGGGTGCCTAACTCGTACACTGGTGCTGTGCCGCCCACCGTTCACGAGGTCAATTCCGTCATCCAGACGCTGTGGCCGCTTGACGGCGCCGAGGCGTGGGATGCTCCCGGATTCCTGTCCGGAGACCCGGACGCCCAGGTGTCGTCCATCCACCTCGCCGTCGACGCCGTCGCCGACACGGTCGACGAGGCGATCAAGGCTGGCGCGGACCTGCTTCTGGTGCACCACCCGCTGCTGTTGCGCGGCGTCACCTCAATCGCCGAAGACCGCTACAAGGGCGCCCTGCTGGCGCGACTGATCCGCGGCAACTGCGCCCTGATCGCCGCGCACACCAACGCGGATGTCGTCGAAACCGGAACCTCCGCGGTGTTCGCGCACGCGCTGGGACTGGTCGGGCAGCAGCCGATCGTCGAGAGCAGTCGCCCCGGCCGTGGACTCGGCAGGGTCGGCAGGCTGAAGCAGCCGACATCCCTCGGCGCCCTGGCGCGCACCCTCGGCGGACTACTGCCGGCCACCGCATCCGGTATCCGCGTCTCCGGACGCTACGAACAACCCGTCACCACGGTCGCCCTGTGCGGGGGAGCTGGCGACTCCTTGCTCTCCGAGCCTGCGGTGCTCGCCGCAGACGTCTACATCACCTCCGATCTGCGGCACCATCCGGCCTCCGAGGCGCGGGAGAACGCCCGCGTGTCGGGCGGGCCTGCGCTCATCGACGTCGCCCACTGGGCGAGCGAATGGCTCTGGCTGGCAGCGGCAGCGTCCGAGCTGCGGGCGGCACTTCCAGGTGTCACGGTCTCGGTGAGCGAACTGCGCACCGATCCGTGGGACTTCACAGTCGTGCAATGATCGTCGTTTCGAAGCCTGACATTTTCACAACCAGAACCACGCCCTTTCGGGCATCAAGGAGAATCGCATGGCGCTGAAAGCCAGCCCCGATGAGCAGGCCCTGCTGCTTGACCTGCAAACGCTCGACACGCGGCTCCAGCAGCTGACGCACCGTTCCAAGGCGCTGCCCGAGCATGCGGCCCTGACGGCGCTGCTCGCTGAGGCGGACGCACTGCGTCGACGGCTCGCGGAGGAATCCGGCGTTGCCGAGGACTCGGAGGCCGAACTGAGGCGGGTGGAGTCGGATGTCACGGTCGTCGAGGCTCGCATCGCCCGCGACACCGACCGGGCGCAGCACTCCTCCTCGGTGAAGGACATCACCGCGCTGGAACAGGAGTTGGAGGCGCTGCGCCGCCGCCGCAGCGACCTGGAAGACATCGAGCTGCAGGTGATGGAGCGCCTCGAGGGGTTGCAGGCCACCGTTGACGCCACCAAGGCCGAACTGGACGATCTGAACACCCGGATCCTCGCGGTGACCGGTGAACGGGATGCCGCACTGGCCAGCCTCGACAGCGAGCGCACCCACACCCTCGCCAACCGCACGACGATCGCCTCGAAGGTGTCGGTAGACCTGCTCGCGCTCTACGAGAAGCAACGCGACCGCTACGGCTGGGGTGCCTCGCACCTGCGCGGCGGAGTGTCGAGCGCCAGCGGCGTGAAGCTCAACGAGTCCGACCTCGCAGTGGTGCGCTCAGCCGCCCCCGACGACGTGGTGCTGTGCCCCGACTCGAACGCGATCCTGGTTCGCACCAACGAGTCGGGACTCTAGGGTAGGCAAGCGGCCTCAGCCGAGCTGAAGCTGCGTGACACCCAGCTGCACGAGTAGAGCGGCCGGGTTGTAGAACCGGTGTTCCTCGACGACTTCGCCGTCATCGTTCACTCGTGAGAACACGCTGATTTCCGTCGTGACAGTGTTGCCGGTGGCAGGAATGTCGCCGTCGGGCGTCACCATCGGCCCCTGATGGGTTCCGGTCATTTGGAACCGGCCCGCTGCCGTGTGTTCGTCGGCGAGCAAATCGGTGATTTCGAACCGTGCGTCGGGGAAAGCACGAATGAACTCGGTGATGTCCTTCTCGACCGCGTCGCGGTCCCTGAGCGCCTCGGCATTCTGCGGGTCGTAGACGAGCGTCTCTGGCGCATAGGATTTCGCAAATGCGGCCAGGTCGTGCCGGTTGAGCGCCTCGATCGACCTCTCGAAGTTTTCGCGCGCGTTCATGATTCTCTCCGTCTTCTGACGTTCGTGATCTCTGGGATGACTTCAGAGTGCGCCGTCGATCGCGGAACGCGCAATGGGGGAGAGGGGCGAATGGGCCAGCTATTACGCCGGGTTCTGTCCCGGTGCCGGAAAGCACCATGGACGGCCATCTATCTCGGGGTTACGTTGCCGCAACCCTCTAGCGGTCTACCCGGGAACTCGGCGAGCAGCCTTAGCGTTCCCTGTCTGACCTTGCTCCGGGCGAGGTTTACCCAGCAGGCCCGATCACTCGGGCCTCTGGTGGTCTCTTACACCACCGTTTCACCCTTACCGCACGCGTAAACGCGTGAGGCGGTCTGCTTTCTGTT
>JBEVDR010000012.1:0-13987 GCA_040513215.1 Microbacteriaceae bacterium
TCGAAGACCTCGTCCCACTCCCCCTCGATGGTGGTGAACATCGAGTCGGTCTGGTTGGGAAGGCCGGATTCCCGGACGACGCGCACCGCTGCGGCGACCGCGTCATGCAGCGAGTCTGACTCGGTGGGGCCGCCGCTCGGGGCGACGGAAAAGGCGACGAGCATGCTGATCACTCCTTGATCTGTGGTGCTTCCAGCCTGCCACTGCGGGCGGCGCGGCGTAACGGAGCGGTGCGAGGTGCCTGGTGGACGGCGACCTAGCGGCCGGCGAGCATGCCGGCGATGGTCGCCGGGATGGCCGCGACCAGGTCCAGCACGGTGAACGGCCCGCCGGCGCCCGCCCGGGTCGCGGCCAGCCCGTGGATCAGCGCGGCCGTCGCCCCCAGCCGGACAAGGGCGTGGTCATCGATCTCGATCAGGTCGGCGTGAGTCGCCACCAAGGCACCGAGGATGCCGCCGAGCGCGTCGCCCGCGCCGGCCGTCGCCAGCCACGACGGCGCCGCGGTCACCCGGTACAGCGTCTGCCCGGCCCCGCCCTCGCCCCCGGCCAGCACCCGAGTGGTGTGGCCCTTCAAAAGCACCGTCGTGTTGAGGGATGTCGCCGCCTCGCGTGCCCAGCGCTCCGGATCCGCGGCGACCTCCTCACGGCGCACGCCGAGCAGGCGCGCCAGCTCGCCCGCGTGCGGGGTGATGATGGTCGGCCCGACCGCGAGCGGCAGCAACTCGAGCGCGCCGGCATCGAGCACCACCGGCACCCCGGACTCAAGCGCCGCCCGCATGCGTTCTGTGGTTTCGCCATTGCCGCTGTCTTCAGCGACGTCCATGCCGCTGCCGAGCAGCCACGCCTGCACCCGGCCCGGCACCGTGACCACCTCGGGTCGACGGTGCAGCACCAGGTCGGTCGGTCGGTCAGGTCCCAGGTAGCGCAGCATGCCGACGCCGGTGCGGAGCGCCGCCTCCACACCGAGCACCGCCGCTCCCGGGTACCGCTCCGAGCCGGTCATCACGCCGAGCACGCCGCGAGAGTACTTGTCATCCGCCGCCGTCGGCACCCGCACGTGCACCGCGGCGTCTGCCACCGTCCATTCGCTCATGGGGCCACGATAGTTTGGTCAGGTGCACCTCTTCAGCCCGATCAGCATCCGCTCGCTCACCCTGCGTAATCGGCTGTGGGTCTCCCCGATGTGTCAGTACTCCGCCATCGACGGCGTGCCGAACACCTGGCACCTGGTGCATCTCGGATCCTTCGCCACCGGAGGCGCCGGCCTGATCTTCACCGAAGCCACCGCGGTAACCGCCCAAGGGCGTATCGCCCCGCAGGACACCGGCATCTGGAACGACGAGCAACGCGACGCGTGGGCGCCGATCGTCGACTTCGTGCACCAGCAGGGCGGCCTGATCGGCATGCAGCTGGCGCACGCCGGCCGGAAGGCGTCAACCTACCGGCCGTGGTCGCCCGAGCGCGGCTCGGTCCCGCCCGAGCAGGGCGGCTGGCCGACGGTAGCGCCCTCCGCGGTGGCGTTCGGCCGTTACGCGACACCTGCGGCTCTCACCGTGGACGGCATCGCGGAGATTGTGCAGGCGTTCCGGGCGGCGGCGCGGCGGGCACTCGATGCCGGGTTCGACCTGGTCGAGCTGCACGGCGCGCACGGGTACCTGCTGCACCAGTTCCTGTCGCCACTGTCGAACCAGCGTGACGACCAGTACGGCGGCTCGCTGCAGAATCGGGCGCGGCTGTTGCTCGAGGTAGTGCGGGCGGTGCGCGACGAGGTGGGCGAGCAGGTTCCGGTGTTCGTGCGCCTGTCCGGCACCGACTGGGCCGAGGGCGGCTGGGATGTCGAGCAGACCTCCGTGGTCGCCGGGCTCGCCCGCGAGGCCGGCGCCGACTTCTTCGACATCTCCACCGGCGGCCTGGTGGCGGGCGTGGACATCCCGCTCGGCCCCGGCTACCAGGTGCCGTTCGCCGAGCAGGTGCGGCACGCGGCATCCGTCCCGGTCAGCACCGTCGGGCTGATCACCACGGCGCAGCAGGCGGACGAGATCGTGCGGAGCGGACGAGCGGATGCCGTGATGATGGCGCGCGCGATCCTGCGCAACCCGCACCTGCCGCTACAGGCGTCGATCGACCTCGGCACCCCGATCGACTACTGGCCCGACCAGTACGTGCGGGCGAATATTTAGGGTTCGCGCGCCCTGATCGAGCGGCGAGGTCTGGGCTTCGGCCCCTCACCCGCCGATTGAAGGGCCGATTCGCAGACCCCACGCGTCTCGGCGGTATGCCTGGCCGCGCTAGCGGCGCCGGGTGGCGTCCTGCACTTCGCCGACCAGCTCCTCGATGATGTCCTCGAGGAACAGCACTCCCTGCGTCATCCCCTCCTCGTCGAACGCGCGTGCGACGTGCGAGCCGTAGCGGCGCATGATCGCGAGCGCGTCTTCCAGCTCCTGGTCGCGGTACAGCGAGATCAGCTGCCGGATGCGCTTCGGCGGCACCGGCTCGGTGAACTCATCCTCGGGCAGGTCGATGACGTCCTTCAGATGCAGGTAGCCGGTGGGCTCGCCGTCGTCGTCGACCAGCACGTAGCGGCTGAAGCCGTGCTGGGCGACGGCGCGCTCCACATCGGCCGGGGTGGCGTCCTCGGGCAGGGTGACAAGCGTTCGCATGCCGACCGCGACATCCTTCACCTTCTTCTCGGTGAACTCGAACGCGGCAGTCAGTGCGCCCGTGGTGTCACTGAGCACGCCCTCCTTGGTCGAGGTCGCCACAATGTTCGCCACCTCGTCGAGGGTGAACGCGCTGGTCGCCTCGCTCTTCGGCTCCACCCGGAACAGCCGCAGCACGCCGTTGGCGATCGCGTTCAGGCTGAAGATGATCGGCTTGAACACGCGGGCCACGAACACCAGCGGCGGCGCCAGAATGAGCGCAGCACGGTCCGGAACCGAGAACGCCATGTTCTTCGGCACCATCTCGCCGAGCACCACGTGCAGGTACGACACCAGCAGCAGCGCCACGATGAACGACACCGTGCCGATAACCTCCGGCGACCAGCCGGTGTACTCCAACGGCACCTGCAGCAGGTGGTGGATGGCGGGCTCGGACACGTTCAGGATCAGCAGCGAACACACCGTGATGCCCAGCTGGCTGGTCGCCAGCATCAGCGTGGCGTGCTCCATCGCCCAGAGCGCGGTCTTGGCCGCGCGGGATCCGGCCTCGGCCTTCGGCTCAATCTGGGAGCGACGTGCCGAGATGACGGCGAACTCGGCGCCGACGAAAAACGCGTTCACGGCGAGCAGGATGCCGAGCCAGGCGATGCCCCACCAGTCTGATGTGCTCATCGGGTCTCCCCCTGTTCGCTGCTGTCATCGACGGTGGGAGTGAACCGCAACCGGTCGATGCGGCGGCCGTCCATGCGGTCGACCCGGAACTGCCCGGCGGCAACGTCCACGACGTCGCCGACCACGGGGATGCTGCCGAGCTCGCTCATGATGAACCCGGCCACGGTCTCGTACGGGCCGTCGTCGGGCACGCTCACGCCGGCGCGCTCCTTGAGCTCGTCCGGGCGGAGGCTGCCGGGGAAGGTCAGCCAGCCGCGGCTGCGCACCACGTCGGGGCGCGACCGGTCGTGCTCGTCGGAGACCTCGCCGACCAGCTCCTCGACCAGGTCTTCGAGGGTGGCGACGCCGGCGGTTCCGCCGTACTCGTCCACCACGATGGCCATCTGGTAGCCGCGACCACGGATCTCGCCGAGCAGCGAGTCGAGGCGCATCGTCTCGGGCACCCGCAACGCGTCGGTCTGCAGGGCCGAGACCGGGACATCCGCCCGCTTCTCGCGCGGCACTGCCACGGCCTGCTTCACGTGCACCAGGCCGACGACATCATCGATGCCGTCGTCGGTGACCGGAAAGCGCGAGTAGCCGGTGGTGCGGGCCAGCTCGATCACCGCTTCGGCGTTGTCGGAGCGTTCCACGCTCGCGACGCGCGGACGCGGCGTCATCACGTCCTGCGCGGTGAGATCGGAGAACGCCAGGGTGCGAGCCAGCAGCGTGGCGGTGTCCAGCTCGAGACTGCCCGCGGTGGCCGAGCGCCGCACCAGGGAACTCAGTTCCTCTGCAGTGCGGGCGCCACTCAGCTCCTCTTTCGGTTCGATGCCGAGGGCGCGCAGGATGGCGTTCGCGGTGTTGTTCAGCAGCAGCACGGCCGGCTTGAACACCCAGGTGAACGCCGTCTGGAACGGGATGACCAGCTTGGCGGTGGCCAGCGGGAGGGCGAGCGCGAAGTTCTTCGGCACCAACTCGCCGATGATCATCGACAGCAGGGTCGCGATCGTCACCGCCACGATCGTGGCGATAGCCGACACGGCAGCCTCGGGGATGCCGAGCGCGCTGAGTGGCCCGCGCAGGAAGCTGCTGAATGCCGGCTCGAGCGTGTATCCGGTGAGCAGCGTGGTGAGCGTGATGCCCAACTGCGCACTGGACAGGTGCGTCGAGGTGATCTTCAGCGCCGCGATGGTCATGCCGAGTCGCGTCTCACCGCGAGCCTGGCGCGCCTCGAGGTCGGAGCGGTCGAGGTTGACGAGCGAGAACTCGGAGGCGACGAAGAAGCCGGTTCCGATGGTGAGCACGATGCCGATGATCAGCATGATCCATTCAGCGGACATGTGCACCCCCGGTCACCGGCGGCTGACTATGGGCAGGCGGCGCGTCGTCCGCGGCCGCAGCCTCAGTAGGTGTGGCGATCTGTTCGGACGGTGCTGGCGAACTTGACGTGGGCGCAGCAGACGGAGGGTCATCCATGATTCCTCGATTATAACGAGAGAACGTCGCACCCCTGCTGTGAGCGGGTGCGACCGCCGCCGCCAGTGAATCGGCTTGCCGCGAGCGAAGTTTCACGCGCGGCAAGCCGATTCGCGAGCGCGACCGTTGAACCGGAGCCCGGGACCCCCGGGACCCGTCCTCCCCAACCGCCTCGGCAGCGGACTCTGCACACAGCTCCGGATGCCGGTTGCCTGGCCGCCGGTCGACCGTTCAGCCTTACCGCATGTTGAACCCGGATGACCTCCTTATTCGACGTACCAGCGTCATTGACCTGGCGGGTCAGACCGGACTCTTCGGCGGGCGGTCCAGCGCGGTGGGCTCGTGACCGTGGCGCCTGGCACGTTCGTGCGCGCGGCCGACTGGCGGCGCCTGGACCCCCTCGATCGCCATCACCTCAAGGTTGTTGCGACGGCACGGCGGATGCGATCAGAGGTTGTGTTCTCGCATCACGCCGCCGCGGCACTCTGGGGCATTCGCATGCTGCGGGAGTGGCCGTCAACCGTGGACGTGTCGGTGGACCGAGCCAGCGGGGGCCGCTCGAACGGCGTGCTGCGGCGCCACTGCCGGGGGCTGGACGGTGTGGCGGTCACCAGCGTGGATGGCCTGCTCGTCACCACGCCCGCGCAGACGGTCGCCGACCTCGCACGCACGCTGCCGTTCGCAGACGGGGTCGTCGCGATGGACTCCGCCCTGCACCTCAAACGGAAGCCGGTGCCGCTGGCGACCACGGCGGAGGTGAGGGAGTGTGTCGCGGCATTCGAGGGATCGCGCGGATGGCGGCGAGCACTCGTCGCCGCTGATTTCGCCACAGGGCTGTCGGATTCCGCTGAAGAGTCGCACAGCCGCGTGCAGATTCACCTATTGGGGTTTCCCGCGCCGCAGTTGCAGCGCCGCTTCGTCGACAGTCAGGGTTTCGTCGCTGACACCGACTTCTACTGGGAAGAGTTCGATCACGCGGGCGAATCCGACGGCCACTCCAAGTACACCGATCCGAAGCTTCGGAACGGTATGACGCCAGGAGAGGTGGTCATCGCGGAGAAGAAGCGGGAGAATCGCCTCCGCCGCCTCGTCCGCACCCTCAGCAGGTGGGAGCCGGCCGACCTGTACCCGCCCAGCAGGCTGCGCCGCATCCTGACGGACGCGGGTCTCCCGTCGTCGGGGTCAAGAATCGCACGCTGAAAGCGCGCCGTTTGTCACGCGCCACCAGGTCGGCCTCGCGCGAGCGAATCTTCACGCACGCGAGGCCGAAACGCTCGCGCGCAGCACACCAGCACCAGCACCAGCACGCACAGCGCGCACAGCGCGCACAGTGCGCACTACCAGGACACCGGCAGCGCCTTGCCCTCCTCGTATCCGGACGCGGACTGCAGGCCGACCAGCGCCTTCTCCCGGAACTCGGGCAGGCTCGCAGCCCCGGCGTAGGTGAACGAGGACCGCACTCCGGAGGTAATCATGTCGAGCAGGTCTTCGACGGACGGGCGCAGCGGGTCGACGTAGATCCGCGAGCTCGAGATGCCCTCGGCGAACAGAGTCTTTCGCGCCAGCTCGTAGGCGTCGAGCCGCCCGAAACGCTCGGTAACCGCCTTGGTCGACGCCATCCCCCAGCTCTCCTTGTAGAGGCGCCCGTCGGTGTCGCGCTCCAGCATGCCCGGCGCCTCGATGGTGCCGGCGAACCAGGAGCCGATCATCACGGATGACGCGCCGGCCGCCAGCGCGAGGGCCACGTCGCGCGGGTAGCGCACACCGCCGTCGGCCCAGACATGGGCACCGCGCTCCCTGGCCGCTTCCGCGGTCTCCAACACGGCGCTGAACTGCGGGCGCCCGACCGCGGTCATCATCCGGGTGGTGCACATGGCGCCCGGCCCGACACCGACCTTGAGGATGTTGGCGCCGGCATCAATCAGGTCACCGACCCCGTCGGCGGTCACGATGTTGCCTGCGACCAGGGGGATGCCGAGATTGAGCGCGGACACCGCCTGCAGTGCCCGGATCATGCCCTCCTGGTGCCCGTGCGCGGTGTCGATCACCAGCACGTCGACCCCGGCCGCGGCGAGAGCCTGCGCCTTGCGTGCGGCGTCACCGTTGATGCCGATCGCCGCGGCCACCCGCAGTCGCCCGGAGGCGTCCACCGCCGGGTCGTACAGCGTGCCGCGCAGTGCGCTGGTGCGGCTGAGCGTGCCCACCACGGTGCCGTGGCGAAGAACCGGGGCGAAGTGGATGTCGGCGTCGACCATCAGGTCGAACGCGGCGCGGGGACCTGCGAGGTCCTCCGCGTCCAGCGACGTGAGCGAGCCGTGCACCAGATCGCCGAGCACGGCGTCCGGCTGGGCGTGCGCGAGCTGAGCGGCGGGGATACAGCCGATGAATCTCTCACCATCTTTCAGCATGATGCCGTGCCCATCGATGGCGGGCAGCCAGCGCAGCGCCTCGGCCACGGTCTGATCAGGGCTGAGGGTCAGCGCGGAGTCGTACGCGACCGGCTGCTCCTTCACCCAGCGGATGGCGGCATCCAATTCCTGCAGCGGAGTGTCCTGCGGCAGCACACCCAGCCCGCCCCGCCTGGCCAGGGTCGCGGCCAGCCGCGGGCCGGTCACCGAGTTCATGTTCGCCGACACGATCGGGATGCTCGCGCCCGTGCCGTCATCCGGAGCCAGCGACACCGTGAGCCGACTGCTGACGCTCGACCGACTCGGCACCAGGAACACGTCGGAATATGTCAGATCGAAGTTGGGCTCATCGCCGTAAAACTGCATGAAATTAACGCTAGACCCGATTGGTTCCCGGCGGCATGCCCCGCCAATAACGCATAGGCTTATACCCGGTGTGACCACAGGCGGTCACATCCGGAACGCAAGAGTTGTGACAGTGAGAGTGGGCGGTCGGCTGTGCCTAGCCAAGTGACCGGACTCATCCCCGAGGACGGTTCCTCGAGTGAGTTCGGAGCCAACGAATGGCTCGTTGATGAAAAGTACGAGCAATACGTTGCGGACAAAAACTCAGTTGATCCATCGTGGTGGCCAATTCTGGAGCAATACCACCCGGTGACCGATGACACCGCGGATGCCGCGACCGAGCAGGCCACGGGTGGTGAACCCCAGATTCCGGCCGAGGTCACCGCCGACGCTCCGGCAACGCAGGCAGCTCCCGCCGAGCAGGCTGCACCCGCAGCTCCCGCCGAGCAGGCCGCTCCGGCAGCTCCCGCCGAGCAGGCCGCTCCGGCCCCCGGCACCCAGCCGATCGCGAAGACCACCTCGGTGCAGCCCAAGCCGCAGCCGATCCCGGCCGAGGCGCCCGCCGCTCCGACCGCAGCCGCGGCTGCAGAGAAGGCCGCGGAAGCGCCCGAGGACGTCACCACGCCGCTCCGCGGCATCGCCAAGACCGTCGCCACCAACATGGACGCCTCGATCAGCGTGCCCACCGCCACCAGCGTGCGCACCATCCCGGCGAAGCTGATGATCGACAACCGCATCGTCATCAACAACCACATGAAGCGCTCCCGCGGCGGCAAGGTGTCATTCACGCACCTGATCGCATGGGCGATGGTGCAGGCGCTCAAGGAGTTCCCGAGCCAGAACGTCTACTACGACGAGGTCGACGGCAAGCCGTCGGTCGTCACCCCGGCGCACATCAACCTCGGCATCGCGATCGACCTGCCGAAGCCCGATGGTTCGCGCACCCTCGTGGTGCCCGGCGTCAAGCGCACCGAGACGATGGGCTTCGGCGAGTTCCTCGCCGCGTACGAAGACGTCGTGAAGCGCGCCCGCGACAACAAACTGACCCTTGAGGACTACAAGGGCAACACGATCTCGCTGACCAACCCCGGCGGAATCGGCACCGTGCACTCGGTGCCCCGCCTGATGAAGGGCGCCGGCTGCATCATCGGCGCCGGAGCCCTCGAGTACCCGGCCGAGTTCCAGGGGTCCTCCCCGAAGACCCTCGCCGAGCTCGGCATCGGCAAGACCATCACGCTCACCAGCACCTACGACCACCGCGTCATCCAGGGCGCGGGCTCTGGCGAGTACCTGAAGAAGGTGCACGAGCTGCTGCTCGGCGCGCGCAACTTCTACGAGGACATCTTCGCGGCGCTGCGCATCCCCTACATGCCGATTCAGTGGGATGCCGACATCCGGGTCGACCTCGCCGAGCGCGTAGACAAGACCGCCCGGGTGCAGGAGCTGATCAACTCGTACCGGGTGCGCGGCCACCTGATGGCCGACGTCGACCCGCTGGAGTACCAGCAGCGCACGCACCACGACCTCGACATCCGCAGCCACGGCCTCACCTTCTGGGACCTCGACCGCGAGTTCTTCACCGGCGGCTTCGGCGGCAAGCGGACGATGCCGCTGCGCGACATCCTCGGCGTGCTTCGCGACTCGTACTGCCGCACCATCGGTGTCGAGTACATGCACATCCAGGACCCGAGCCAGCGCAGGTGGTTCCAGGACCAGGTCGAGAAGCCGTACCAGAAGCCCACGCACGACGAGCAGATGCGCATTCTCGGCAAGCTGAACGAGGCCGAGGCGTTCGAGACCTTCCTGCAGACCAAGTACGTCGGCCAGAAGCGCTTCAGCCTCGAGGGCAGCGAGTCCGCCATCGCGCTGCTCGACGAGGTGCTGCAGGGCGCCGCGGAGGCGGGGCTCGACTCGGTCGCGATCGGCATGGCCCACCGTGGCCGGCTGAACGTGCTCACCAACATCGCGGGCAAGACCTACGGTCAGATCTTCCGCGAGTTCGAGGGCACCCAGGACCCGCGCACGGTGCAGGGCTCCGGCGACGTGAAGTACCACCTCGGCACCGAGGGCAGCTTCACCGCGGCCTCCGGCAACCAGATTCCGGTGTACATCGCCGCGAACCCGTCGCACCTCGAAGCGGTCGACGGCGTGCTTGAGGGCATTGTGCGGGCCAAACAGGACCGGCAGCCGATCGGATCGTTCCGAGTGCTGCCGATCCTCGTGCACGGCGACGCCGCCATGGCAGGCCAGGGCATCGTGGTCGAGACCATGCAGATGTCGCAGCTGCGCGGCTACCGCACCGGCGGAACCATCCACCTGGTGGTCAACAACCAGGTCGGCTTCACCACTCCCCCCGGCGAGGGGCGCACCTCGGTCTACGCGACGGATGTCGCGAAGACCATCCAGGCGCCGGTGTTCCACGTGAACGGCGACGACCCCGAGTCCGTCGTCCGGGTCGCGGAACTCGCGTTCAAGTACCGCCAGGAGTTCAAGCGCGACGTGGTCATCGACCTCATCTCGTACCGTCGACGCGGCCACAACGAGGGTGACGACCCCTCGATGACCCAGCCGCTGATGTACAACCTGATCGAGGCCAAGCGCTCCGTGCGCACCCTCTACACCGAGGGCCTGATCGGCCGCGGTGACATCACCGAGGCTGAGTACGAGGCCGCGCACCGCGACTTCCAGGACCGCCTGGAACGCGCATTCGCCGAGACGCACGCCGCGCAGACCGGTTCAATGCCGATCATCACGCAGGACAGCGGCGGGGTCAGCGACCTGGAGCGGCCGGAATCGCAGCAGGACGACTCGGCAGGCGAACCGGAATCCACCGGTGTCGACCAGTCCGTGATCGAGCTGATCGGCGACGCACACGACAACCCGCCCGCCGGGTTCACCGTGCACAACAAGCTGCAGCAGATGCTGAAGAAGCGCGTCGAAATGAGCCGCACCGGCTCGATCGACTGGGGCTTCGGCGAGTTGCTCGCGCTCGGCTCGCTGCTGCTGGAGGGCACCCCGGTGCGTCTGGCCGGCCAGGACGCCCGCCGCGGCACCTTCGTGCAGCGTCACGCCATCCTGCACGACCGGCAGAACGGTCAAGAGTGGCTGCCGCTCGGCAACCTCGCCGAGAACCAGGCTCGCTTCTGGGTGTACGACTCGCTGCTCAGCGAGTACGCCGCGATGGGCTTCGAGTACGGCTATTCGGTGGAACGCGCCGATGCCCTCGTGCTCTGGGAGGCACAGTTCGGTGACTTCGTGAACGGCGCGCAGACCGTCGTCGACGAGTTCATCTCCAGCGCCGAGCAGAAGTGGGGCCAGCGTTCGAGCGTTGTGCTGCTGCTGCCGCACGGATACGAGGGCCAGGGTCCCGACCACTCGTCCGCCCGCATCGAGCGCTTCCTGCAGCTCGCCGCCGAGGACAACATGACGATCGCCCGGCCGTCGACGCCCGCGTCGTACTTCCACCTGCTGCGTCGTCAGGCCTACGCCCGGCCGCGTCGTCCGCTCGTGGTGTTCACCCCGAAGGCGATGCTGCGCTTGCGCGGCGCGACCAGCGAGGTCGCCGACTTCACGTCGGGTCGCTTCGAGCCAGTGATCGACGATGCCCGGATCACCGACAAGGCCGCCGTGAAGCGCGTGCTGCTGCACGCCGGCAAGCTGCACTACGACCTCAAGACCGAGGCGGAGAAGCGCGAAGTGACGGATGTCGCACTCGTGCGGCTCGAGCAGTACTACCCGCTGCCCGTCGCCGAGCTGACCGCGGTGCTCGAGCAGTACCCGAACGCCGACGTGATGTGGGTGCAGGAGGAGCCGGAGAACCAGGGCGCCTGGCCGTTCATCGGCCTCGAACTGCCGCGCCACCTGAACGGCCGGGCTCTGTCCGTGTCGTCACGGGCCGCATCGGCGTCGCCGGCCACCGGGTCGAACAAGCGCAGCGCGCAGGAGCAGACCGCCCTCATCGAGAAGGCGTTGACGCTCTAGAAACGCTCAGCAAACGCAATCGGCGCCCGCACTCGAAGTGCGGGCGCCGATTGCGTTGTGGGGGCGGGCTGTCAGCGCCCGGGGCGCAGGAGCTTGTCCGGTACCTGGTCCGGGGCGAGCACCTCGAGCATGGCGGCGCTGATCTCATACAGCTGCGCCACCTGCTCCGCCGACAACCGGTCGAACAGGTTGTCGACCACGGTAGTCACGTGGCCGGGCGCGGCCTCGACCAGGGCGTCACGGCCCGGATCGGTCAGGCAGGCGTAGCTCACCCGCTTGTCCTCGGGATCGGCATCGCGGCGCAGCCAGCCGAGCTTCTCCAGCTTGGTCACGGCGTGCGAGAGGCGGCTCGACGAAATCTTCAGGACATCGGCGAGTTCGGTCATCCGCACCCCGCCCTCCGGCGACTCGGACAGCATGGCGAGAATCATGTAGTACGCGTGCGGCATACCGGCGTCGCGCTGCAGCTGACGGTCGAGTTCCTCCTGCAGACGGGTGGATGCCACCAGATACGCGCGCCACGCGCGTTGTTCCTCGTCATTCAGCCAACGGAACGGCCTCTCAGAATTCGCCATAACCTCATGGTACCCGATTACTTGAATGTTCAGATGAAACCGCATATAGTCAGCTTTGTGCGCATCATTTGAGTGTTCAACTACTTGGAGGAAACCGATATGACTTCCATCAGCATCCTGGGCGCCGGCAACGTCGCCCGCGGCATCGCCACCCGCGCCCTCGCCGCCGGCTACACCGTTCAGCTCCTCGTTCGTGACGAGACCAAGGGTCAGGTGCTGGCCGCAGACCTCGGTGGCACCGTCTCGGTTGCCCCGCTGACCGGCCCCGTCACCGGAGACCTCGTCTTCATCGCGCTGCCGTACAGCGCCATCGAGGGAGCCCTGGCCGGCCTGGGATCGCTCGAGGGCAAGATCGTCGTCGACGCCTCAAACCCGATCAAGGATGACTTCAGCGGCCTCGCGGTCGAGGCCGGGACGTCCGGCGGCGCGGCCATCGCCGCCCAGCTCGCGGGCGTTCCGGTCGTGAAAGCGTTCAACACGATCTTCGCCGGCAACGTCGCGGCCAACGGTGAGTACCAGCTCGACCTGTTCATCGCCGGTGACGACGCCGAGGCCAAGGCCGCCGTCGCCGCGTTCGGTGAGGCCACCGGCTTCCGCGTCATCGACACCGGGGTGCTCGCCCAGTCCGTCGTGCTCGAGGGACTCGCCTGGCTGCACATCCAGCTGCAGTTCTCCCGTGGCACCGAGTTCCAGTCGGCCATCGTCATCCTGGACAAGGTCGCCTAACCAGCCCGGCCAGAACAGCGCTGCGGCGCCCTCCTTCGGGAGGGCGCCGCAGCGTCGTTAGGGAGCAGTGTCGTTAAGTGACGGAGTGCTGTGGCTTCTAGCTGCTGGCCTGCAGCTGTGCAATGCGGATCCGCACGGCATCCTTCAACTCGTCTGGCGCCTTCTCCTGGCAGACCTCGCGCACCTTGGCGCTCAGCGTGACGCCGACCAAGTGCTCGGCAGAGCAGTTGGGGCATCCGGCGAGGTGCTCGGCGACGTCGCGGAAGTCGGCCTCGCTCAGCTCCCGGTGCAGAAACTCCTCAAGTTCGGCTCTTGCTTTCTCACATCCGCAATCAGTCACTTCGTGCTCCCAGTGGTGACGGTGGCGATTCCTCGCTCGGCCGCATAATCTACGAGACGCTCGCGCAGCATCCGTCGTCCGCGGTGAAGGCGGCTCATGACGGTCCCAGTGGGCGTCTTCATGATGTCGGCTATCTCTTGATAGGAGAAGCCCTCAACGTCGGCCAGGTAGACGGCCAGACGGAAATCTTCGGGGATGGCCTGCAGCGCATCCTTCACCGCGCTCGACGGCATCTTGTCAATCGCCTCGGCCTCGGCCGACCGCGACGACGTGGCGGTGGCCGACTCGGCGCCGCCGATCTGCCAGTCTTCGAGTTCGTCGATCGTGCCGCGATACGGGTCACGCTGCTTCTTGCGGTACAGGTTGATGAAGGTGTTGGTGAGGATGCGGTACAGCCAGGCCTTCAGGTTGGTGCCCTGCTTGAACTGGTGGAACGAGGAGTACGCCTTAACGAACGTCTCCTGCACCAGGTCGGCGGCATCCGCCGGGTTCTTCGTCATGCGCATCGCGGCAGCGTACAACTGGTCCATGAACGGCAGCGCCTGTTCCTCGAACAGTGCGCGCGAATCCTGAGGTTCGGGTCGGGTACTCAGCTCGGCGGTCGGGTCGAGCTCGGAAGCGTCATCTGGCATGTCGTCCATCGTGGGAAAGTCTAGAACGGGTGCCTGAACGGTCATCACCTGCATACTCTCCGCTTCCTGTGTACCAACTGCCGATACTGTGGTAACCGATGCAGATCTCCCCTTATTCCAAGCCCGAGTTCAACCCCTACGGGGAAGACGACTCAGTGGATGTCTCGGCGCCCGGCCCGTGGCCGGCACC
>JBEVDR010000013.1:0-3866 GCA_040513215.1 Microbacteriaceae bacterium
CCGTGACGCGGGTGCGGCGCCGCTTCGCGGGTGGCCCGCCGCCCGCGAAGCGGCGCGTGACCCGCGCACCGCATCCGTTCCGTCACAGCGCCCCATCCGCGCGGTGCGGCGGGACCGTCACGACGCGCGCAGGTAGCCGCTCTGCACGCTGCTGATCAGGTGGTCGAGCAGGTCGGTCCAGGCCTGGCGGGACTCCGCATCCACGGCCATGCCGGTGCGGATGACCCAGTGCCTGGCGATCACGGTCACCCCGTTGAACAGTGAGGAGACGAGCAGTTCCACGTCCAGCGGGTCGGCGCCGGGGGTGCGTCGTTCCACCTCGACGGCCAGGGTCGTCGCCGTGCGGGCGAACGCCTCCTGCATGAATTGCTGCGCGCGGGGTCCGTTGTCCAGGCCCACCGCGGGGGCGAGCGCGACGATGGCGGTGACCAGGTCGGCCGCCCGGAGCGTCTGCGCGATCTCGTCGAACATCGACGCCCGCGAGCCGTCGCCGACCGGGGTGGCCGCCGCCGCCGCGACGAAGGCGTCGATGACGACCCCGAGAACATCCGTGCAGACGGTGAGCACCACGTCGTCGATCGACGCGAAGTGGTTGAACACCGTGCGCCGGGACACGTCGGCCCTGGCCGCCAGCTCGTCGACGCTGAACCGGGCTGACCCGCGTTCGGCGATGAGGAGCCTGGCCGCGTCGATGATCGCCTGGCGGTGGCGCTCCTTCAGGGCGACCCGGCGGTCCGGGACCGGCGCGGCCAGCGCCGGTCCGGTCACCGCAGCATCCGTCATCGGCGCGCGACCAGCGGCGGCTCCGGCAGCTCGGCCGGCGCGACGTGCGGATGCGTGCGCTCCAGCGACGCGCCCTCAACGTCGACATCGGGCAGGATGCGGTCCAGCCACTTGGGCAGCCACCAGGCGGACTCGCCCATCAGGTGCATCACGGCCGGGATCAGCAGCATCCGCACCACGAAGGCATCCACCAGCACACCGAACGCCAGGCCGAAGCCCATGGTGCGGATGATCGCGGAGTTGGAGAAGATGAACCCGGCGAACACCGAGATCATGATGATCGCCGCAGCGATCACCACCGTGCGGCCGGCGTGCACACCGCGCTGCACGGCGAGGCGGGCGGGGGCGCCGTGGGCGTACGCCTCCCGCATGCCGGAGACCAGGAACAGCTGGTAGTCCATCGCGAGGCCGAACAGGATGCCGACCAGGATCGTCGGCAGGAAGCTCAGGATCGGCGCCGGATCGTGCACACCGAACACCGCGCCGAGCCAGCCCCACTGGTAGATCGCCGTGATGCCGCCGAAGGTGGCGAACAGGGACAGCACGAACCCGAGGGTGGCGGTGATCGGCACCAGGATCGACCGGAACACGAACACCATGATGATCAGCGACAGGCCGATCACCACGGCGAGGTAGCCGGGCAGCGCCTCGGCGAGCTTCTCCGAGACGTCGATGTTGCCGCTGGCGCTGCCGGCCACGCCGAGGGTCACGTCGCCGTCCAGCGGCGACAGGTCACGGAGGTCCCGCACCAGCTGTTCCGTCGACTCGCTGTTGGGGCCGTCGCCGGGGATGACCTGGAACGCGATGAGGGTGTCGTCGTCCGAGGCTCCGATCGGGGCGACCGCGGTGACGTCGTTCTGGGCGAGGAGCTGGTTGCCGATCCGCACCTGCTCGGCGAGGAGGTCATCCTCGCTGATGGCATCCGGCAGTTCGGCCACGACCAGGAGCGGTCCGTTGACGCCGGCGCCGAACTTCTCCTGGATCAGGCTGAACGCCCGGTACTGGGTGGAGTCCTGCGCTTCGGAGGAGCCGTCCGGCAGGCCCAGGCGCATCGACAGCGCCGGGATGGCCACGATGACGAGCACGATCACGCCGGCGACCAGGGTGAAGATGGCCCGGCCGGTGTGCATCGGCTTGGTGGGCAGCTTGGAGACGTCGGGGTGGCCGATCTTGGCGCGTGCCTTCCGGCTGAGCACCTTCATTCCGGTAAGCGAGAGCAGCGCCGGAGTGAGAGTGATCGCGATCAGGATGGCGACGGCCACACAGACGGCACCGACGGTTCCCATCATGCCCAGGAACGGGATGCCGGTGATGTTCAGCGCGAGGAGGGCCACGAGCACCGTGGACCCGGCGAAGACCACGGCGTTGCCGGAGGTGCCGTTGGCCAGGCCGATCGATTCGCGCAGCTCGACGCCCTGGAGCAACTGCCGCCGGTGCCGGTTGAGAATGAACAGCGAGTAGTCGATGCCGACCGCGAGGCCGAGCATCACACCGAGCACCGGGGTGATCGACATCATCTCGACGGCCCCGGAGAGGGCGAGCGAGGACACGACGCCCACACCCACACCCACGAGGGCGCTGACGATGGGCAACGCGGCGGCGATGATGGTGCCGAGCATCACCAGCAGGGTCACGGCGGCCAGGACCAGGCCGATGGCCTCGCCGACACCGAAGATCTCGGGGATGCCCTGGGTGAGTTCGTTGGAGAAGTCGACCTCGACACCGGCCGGGACGGCCGCCTCGACGTGCTCGACCACGGCGTCCTTGGTCTCGGGGGCCACCTCCATCTGGGCCTCGTCGAAGACGATATTGGCCACGGCGGCCGTGCCGTCTTCCGAGACGGTGCGGATGCCGGAGGACATCGCCAGCAGGTCGGTGCCGAGTTCGAGGGTCTTGCTCTGCTCCTCGAGCGCGGCGAGGCTCTCGGTGATGGTGGCCTGGCCGGCAGCGGCCTGGGCCTGCTGGGCGTCGAGCGCGGCCTGCTGGGCATTGATCTGCTCGAGCGCCTGCGCGGGGGCGCCGGCCTGCTCGGCCTGGGCGCGCGCGGCGGCGAGCTGCTCCTCTGCCTGCGCCAGTTGCGGGGCGGCAGCATCGAGCTGCGCCTGCGCGGCGTCGAGCTGGGTGCGGCCGTCAGCGACCTGCTGGGCACCTTCGGTGACCTGCTGGTTCTGCTGGTCGATCTGCGTCTGGGTGGCGAACGGGTCGGTGCTGGCGGATACGCCGTCGAGCTCGGCAGCGCTGGTCAGCAGCTCGCTGATCTCGGCGCGCTGCTCGTCGGTGAATTCCGACCCATCCGCGGTGGAGAACACGAGTGCGCCGGAACCGCCGCTGGCGCTGGGGAACTTCTCCGCCAGCTGGTCGGTGACCTGGGCGGTCGCGGTGCCGGGGATGGTCACGGCCGAGCCGAGCGTGCCGGCGAAGGAGAGGTAGCCGGCCACGGCGAGGCCGAGGATCACCAGCCAGGACACGATGACGATCCAGGCGCGGCGGGCAGAGAACTGTCCGAGGCGGTAAAGCAGCGAAGCCATGACTCTCGATTCGTTGTGGAGATTCCGTTGTGGAGATTCGTTATGGAGATTCGTTGCCGCCGTCACCTGACGCTCAACCGGGGTGACACTCGGTGCAACGTAGCACTGAGTGCAACAACTAATGCTATCGAATTTCGCACGGCTTCCGACCGGCGCGGAGTCGGCGGTGGGTTAGCTTAGGCTAACCTCAGTGAATGCCGAGAAAGTCTGCACACACCGTCCCGACGAACCCGCAGCTCTTTCGCGCGGAGGTCCTGCGAAGTGCACCGCTGTCGCCCAATCTGCACCGCGTGACGATCACCGGTGATGCCCTGGCCGACTTCGGCTGGCGAGGCTTCGACCACTGGTTCCGACTGTTCCTGCGCCTGCCGCACCAGGATGACTTCCAGCTGCCCGACATCTCGGGGACCGGCTGGTGGAAGCACTACCGGCTGATCCCCAAAGCCCGGCGCCCGCACTGCTCCAACTACACGGTCGGCGGCTTCCGCGCGGCCGAGCGGGAGATGGACATCGACTTCGTGGTGCACCGCAACAAGCACGGCGAGCTCGAAGGCG
>JBEVDR010000014.1:0-41716 GCA_040513215.1 Microbacteriaceae bacterium
GTGCTCGACGCGACCGGCCGCCCGGTCGACGGCCGCGGTCCCCTCCAGTTCGACGCCCGCGTCCCCGTCGACGCCGAGGCGCCCTCCGCGATGGAGCGCGCCCGCATCGACACGCCCGTCGCCCTCGGCGTCCGCGTGCTCGACACCCTGACGACCGTGGGTCGCGGCCAGCGCATCGGCCTGTTCGCCGGCTCCGGCGTCGGCAAGTCGTCGCTGCTGTCCATGATCGCCCGCGGCACCGATGCGCAGGTGAACGTGATCGCCCTGATCGGCGAGCGCGGCCGGGAGGTGCGCGAGTTCCTCGAGGACGACCTGGGGGAGGAGGGTCTGGCCCGCTCCGTCGTCATCGTGTCGACCGCGGACCAGCCGGCCCTGACCCGCGCCCGCGCCGCGGTCACCGCGACGCGCATCGCCGAGTCCTTCCGCGACACCGGTGCGCACGCGCTGCTGATGATGGACTCGCTCACCCGCGTCGCCATGGCGCAGCGCGAGATCGGGCTGTCGGTGGGGGAGCCTCCCGCCACTCGCGGCTACCCGCCGTCGACGTTCTCGCTGCTTGCCCGGCTGCTGGAGCGCGCCGGAACCGCCGAGAGCGGTTCCGTCACCGGCATGTACACCGTGCTGGTCGACGGTGATGACCACAACGAACCGATCGCCGACTCCGCGCGGTCGATTCTCGACGGGCACGTCGTGCTCGACCGTAAGCTCGCGGTTTCCGGCCATTTCCCCTCGGTCGACCCGCTTGCCTCCATCTCCCGCGTCGCGTCCCGGGTCACCACGCCCGAGCACCGGGCGCTCGCGGCGACCCTGCGCAAGTCGCTCGCCGCCCGCCGTGCCGCGCAGGACCTCCTCGACGTCGGCGCATACCAGCGCGGCTCGAACCCGCTGGTCGACGCGGCCGTCGACCACGAACCCGCGATCAACGCGTTTCTGCAGCAACGAATGGACGACCAGACACCCGCCAACAAGGCGTGGGACTCGCTGGCCCGACTCGCTCTCACCCTCGGAGGTGCCTGATGGCGCGACCCTTCACCCTTGCCGGACTGCTCCGCCTGCGCACCCTGCAGCAGGATGCCGCGGCGGGCGACCTTGCCGCGGCGAACGCCAGACTGCACGAGAACAGCGCACGGCAGGATCGCGCGCGCACCGCTCTCGGCGGCACTCCCACCGACCCGACCAGCACCACGTCGCTGTATGCGGTCGCCGCAGCCCGGGCGGCGTCGCGCAGCATGCTCGCCGACCTGCAGGCCCTCGGCCGGCAGCAGGCTCAGGATGCCGCGGCCGCCGAGTCCGCGTACCTTGCGGCGCGCGCGGCGACGGTCGGCCTGGAGAAGCTGGAGACCCGCCACGCCCTCGCTGTCGCGGCCGACGAACTGCACGCCGAGCAGACCGTGATCGACGAGATCGCCTCGGGCTCCTGGCATCGGGCGGAGGCCGCACGATGAGCATGACCGCCGCGATCGGACGCGTGCAGCAGATCCAGCAGACCCTCACCCAGCTGTCGGCACCAGCGAGGGCGGCCACGCCGGCGAGCACGGCCAGCACCAGCACCAGCGCGGCAGCGTTCGCCGACACCCTCGCCGCCACCACTTCGGGCAGCACGATCAACAACCCCGGGGTCACCGGAGCCGACGTCACCGAAGCCGCGAGGAAGTACCTCGGCGTGCCCTACGTCTTCGGCGGCGAAGACAGCACCGGCATGGACTGCTCCGGCCTGGTGCAGCGCGTCTTCGCCGACCTCGGCATCGACGTGCCCCGGGTTGTGCAGGACCAGATGAAGATCGGCACCGAGGTGCCGTCGCTCGCCGGAGCCAAGCCCGGCGACCTGATCGTCACCCGCGGCGGCGACCACATCGCCATCTACCTCGGCGACAACAAACTCCTCCACGCGCCACGACCCGGCAAGGACGTGCAGATCGTGGATGTCTACATGTCGGAGTCCGAGATCGACACCATCCGACGGATCGTGCCGGCGGATGTCGCGCAGCCGACCCCGGCACTGGCCGGGTTGGGCGGTGTCGCCAGTACGAGCGCGCTCTCCGGACTGAGCGGACTTTCTGGGCTGAGCGGCCTGACCGGGTTGTCGGGCCTGGCCGGCCTGACCGGCACGACTGACCCGTCGAATGCCTCACTGAGCGACCTGATCGCCGCGGCGCAGTCCGCCCTGGTGAACGGACGCAGCGCGTGAACGCCGGCCTGAACGTGCTCGCCGCCGCGCCGGCGGCCGCCCCGCGCAGCACCGCAGCAAAGGGCGACCCGGGTAGCAGCAGCGCCTTCGACACTGCGCTCACCGGTGCGCGCAGCGAGCGCGCTCACTCGACCGGTCGCAGTGAGCAGGACGCCGCGCCCGAGACCGCCCCCGGCGGGCCAGGTGACGCCGCGAGCGAGACCGCCACCGACATCCCCCAGGCGGTCCCGTTGAATGAAACGCTGGCGCTCGGCCGGCCCATGAGCGCCACCGATGCGGCCGCGGCCACGTTGCCCGGTGCGCAGGAACCGACGACCGACGCCTCGTCGGCCGCAGCTCTTCTTGCCGGGCAGGACGCCGGCCAGGCGCCCGCAGGAATAGCCGCGCCGACCACCCCGAGCAGCTCCACTTCGGGCACTGGCCCGGCTGTCGCGATCAGCGACACCACCGCGGCCACCGCCGGGGCAGTCCAGCCCACGCCCACGGGCATCCCCTCGAGCCTGCTGGATGCGGCCGCCACCACTGCCGCCGCCACTGCTGCGACCGCGGCGACCATACTGCCGACGTCGAATCCGCAGGCGCTCCCGTTGGCCCCTCGCACCCAGCCGCCGGGTTCGGCGGGCGGCACAGTCCCGCTGGCCGGTCAGGTCGGCGGCGCCACCCCTGCGGGCGTGCCCGCGCCCGCAGCGGGCATGGCGACCGAAATGGGATCCGCCCTCAGCACGCAGACAGCCACTGTCCCCGCAGCGACCGTGACGGCGACGCATCCTCATACCCCGGGATCGCAGTCCGCGACATCCGGTGCCTCCACCGAAGCGCTCGCGACGTCACCGATCTCCGGCACGCCCGTGCCGGAGTCTGTACCGGCTGCGTCGATCAGCGCCGCAGTGTCGCCCGCCGCACCCGCTCCGTCCCCGGCAGCATCCGCCGCGCCGACCGCCGCCAGCCCGGCCGCCCCCGCCCCGACCGCGCCGCTGAACACGCAGCTCGCCACGCCACTGTTCAGCCTCGCGAACGCCGGCCGCGGGGAGCACGTGCTCACCATCAACATCACGCCCGACAACCTGGGGCCTGTCACCGTGCGTGCCCACGTCACCGGGGAGGGCGTGCGGGTTGAGCTATTCGCCCCCACCGACCTCGGCCGTGACGCGTTGCGAGCGATCATGCCCGATCTGCGCCGCGACCTCGCCGGCACCGGCATGAACGCCAGCCTCGACCTGTCGTCGCAGAACCAGCCGACCGATCAGAACGACGCGGAGAACGACGCACAGTCTGACGCCCAGCGCGACGCATCGGCGCAGCGCGGAGCAGCGACCGCGGAGTCGGCCACGCGGCGTGACTCCGGCGAGCTCACCCCAGAACGCCCAGCCGCCGCGCTTTACGGCGCGGCATCCACCATCGACGTGATGGCCTGAGAGAAAGAGACCACAGTGCCAGTAGACGCGGTAGCAGCCACCAGCAGCGGCGGAATGTACACGAGCGCCCCCGAGCGGGCTCCGAAACAGGTGATGGACAACGAGGTGTTCATGTCGTTGCTGGTCACCCAGCTGCGCAACCAGGACCCGTCCTCGCCGATGGACACCAACCAGATGATCGGGCAGACCACCCAGCTGGCCATGATGGAGCAGCTCACCACGATGACCGGCATCAACGAAGAGAACTTCTCACTGCAGATGCGCACAGCCGCGGCCGCGCTCCTCGGCCGGGAAGTGACCTACACCGACGCCGATGGCGTCTCGACCACCGGCATCGCTACCGCTGTCTCGTACGCGGGCCCGGTTCCGCAGGTCACCGTCGGAGGGGTGGATGTCGCCCTCGACACCATCTCCGGCGTGACCACCCAACCAGCTTCCTGACTTTTTCGACTCCTTAACTGAAAGGCGACACCTCATGCTCCGTTCCCTGTACTCCGGAATCTCCGGACTTCGCTCGCACCAGACCATGCTCGACGTCACCGGCAACAACATCGCCAACGTGAACACCACCGGGTTCAAGGGCTCAGCCACCCAGTTCCAGGACACCCTGTCGCAGATGACCCAGGGCGCCGGCGCCCCGCAGGCTCTGGTCGGCGGAACCAACCCGGCGCAGATCGGCCTCGGCGTGCAGGTTGCCGGCATCACCACGAACTTCGCGCAGGGCTCCGCGCAGGCCACCGGCCGTTCCACCGACATGATGATCTCGGGCGACGGCTTCTTCGTCACCAGCCTCGGCGGTGAAACCCTGTACACCCGCGCCGGCTCGTTCGACTTCGACGCACAGGGCCGCCTGGTCTCACCGGACGGCGCCATCGTGCAGGGCTGGACCGCGGTCGGCGGCGTGGTGAACACCGGGGGAGCCCTCGGCGACGTCACCCTGCCGCTCAAGGCGATCGCCCCGGCATCCGCGACCACGGCAGCGACTATGGGCGGCAACCTGCCCAGTGACGCCGCGATCGGCGATGTGCTCGTGCGCGACGTGGAAGTGTTCGATGCTGCCGGTTCGGCGCTCACGCTGACGCTCAGCTTCACCCGGACAGCGGGGGGCTGGGATGTCGTGGGCGACGACGGAACCGGCCCGACTGCAGCGACTCCGCTCACGTTCGCCGCAAACGGCACGTACACCGGCCCCGCCACCGTTGCCGTGAACGGCATCACGGTGGACCTCGCCAACCTGTCCGGCTTCGCCGGCATGACCACCGTCTCCATCACCGGCCAGGACGGCCGCACCGCCGGCACCCTCGAGTCGTTCACGATGTCCAAGGACGGCACCATCATCGGATCGTTCAGCAACGGCTCGTTCGAGCCCATCGGCCGGATCGCGCTCGCCACCTTTGCCAACCCGGTCGGACTCGAGAAGGTGGGCTCTTCCGCCTACCGCGGCACCTTCAACTCGGGCGCCGCGCAGATCGGCACCCCGGGCGGCGCCGGCATGGGCACCCTGCTGACCGGTGCGCTCGAGATGTCGAACGTCGACCTGTCGCAGGAGTTCACCAACCTGATCGTCGCGCAGCGCGGTTTCCAGGCGAACGCCCGCATCATCACCACCTCCGATGAGGTGTTGCAAGAACTCACCAACTTGAAGCGCTAGTTCGGCTTCCGATCGCCCTTTGCTGCTGGCTCTTCGCTGCGACCGTCCTCAAGAGCGGCCGCGGAATTCGGAGGCGTCGTTTGTCGGCTCCGGTACTCGCTCATTCAGTCTCCACTGTCGTGTGCTCGAGAAATACCACGGGAAGCGCCGCCGGCGAATTGAGGATGAATGGTCCACAGGCGGTGTCCGGTGAATGTGACCCCGCGGGTGTCCATTGGTTATCGGAGACTAACGAAGAACCGACGGCGGCCGATAGTGCTCCATGAGTAGCCCAGGACGGGCGCAAAGACACCAGGGATGGGCTCATGTTCGTTGTCACGCGACTGAATGACAGTCAGTTCGCCATCAACCCTGACCTCATTGAGCGCATCCATGCGCACCCTGACACCACGCTGGTCATGGTGGATGGCGCGAACTACATCGTCACCGAATCATTGGACACGGTGATCGACCGCATCGTCGCCTACCGGGCACGAGTGCTGGCCGCCGCGCGCGACACCCCCGCCGCTGCCACTCACGGAGCGCATCCGGGGCTCGCCTCAACACTTGATCCGCAGCATCCGGTGTCCCACCACGTGAGGAAGCCCTGATGGATCCCGCAACCATAATCGGCATTCTCGTCGCGTTCGGCGCCATCCTCGCGATGATGGTGCTCGAGGGCTCGAACATCACCTCGGTGCTTCTGCCCGCGCCGATGATCCTCGTCTTCGGCGCGACCATCGCCGTCGGAGTCGCCAGCGCCACGCTGAAAGATGTCGTCGTGGCGGTCAAGGCCCTGCCGCGGGCGTTCATCGGCAAGGTGGCACCGATGCAGAAGAGTATCGACGAGATCGTTGAGCTCGCCGAAATCGCCCGCAAGGATGGCTTGCTCGCCCTCGAGCAGAAGGCCGACGAAACCGACGACCGGTTCGTGAAGCGGGCACTGCAGAGCATCGCAGACGGCACCGACGGTGACGAACTGCGCATCCTGCTCGAAGACGAGATCAGCACCACGGCGAAGACAAACCGGATCGCCTCCCGATTCTTCATGACCATGGGCGGCTACGCGCCCACTATCGGCATCGTCGGCACCGTGGTGTCGCTCACCCACGTGCTCGAGAACCTGTCCAAGCCGGACGAGCTGGGGCACATGATCGCCGCTGCGTTCGTGGCAACGCTGTGGGGACTGATCTCAGCCAACTTCATCTGGTTGCCGATTGGCACCCGGATGAAGCGCATCAGCGAGCTGGAACTCGAGCGGATGAACGTGGTGATGGAGGGCATGCTGGCCGTGCAGTCCGGCAGCCAGCCGCGCCTGCTCGGTGAACGCCTGCGCGCCATGGTTCCCGCGCACGCGCTTCCTAAGGCCAAAAAAGCGGAACCCGAGGCGGCATGAGCAGCCGGCGTCGCCAGCCGATAATCGAGGTGCCCGAGGAGCACCCGGACGAGCGCTGGATGGCCTCGTACATGGACATGGTCACCGTGTTGATGTGCCTGTTCATCGTGCTATTCGCCATGTCTACCGTCGACCAGAAGAAGTTCGAGGAATTGGCGAACTCGCTCGCCACCGGCTTCGGCGCCGAGGCGAGTGAGACCGTCGACACGGCCGAGGGCGTCGTCGTTCCCCCCGCGCTGGTCGAAGAGGGCGCGACCGGATTCAGCACGATGGAACTGGCCGAGCAGGAGGTGGCCCGGCTGGACTCCCTGGAGGAGCAGATCCGGACCGCCCTGGAGGCGCGCAACCTGCAGCACACCGTCACGTTCGAGTACACCGAGCGAGGACTCGTGGTGCGGCTCGTCGGCTCAGAGACCTACTTCGAAACCAACCGCACCGACCTGATCGGCGTCGCCCCGCAGGTGCTCGACGCCATCGGTCCAGTGCTCGCGCCGACCCCCTACGAGATCTCGGTCGAAGGCCACGCCGACCTGCGCGCCTCCGCCTTCCCCTACGACACGAACTGGGAACTCTCCTCGGGGCGTGCCACCGCCGTACTGCGGCACCTGGTGGAGACCAATGGCGTCGTCGCCGAACGCATCGGCGCAGTCGGCTACGGATCGTCGCGCCCGGCGGCCGCGGGCAGCACCGCCGAGGAACTCGCGCTCAACCGCCGCGTCGACATCGTGGTGCTCTCCAGCCAGCCCGACGAGGTCCGCGCGCTGCTGGCAGGCGTGGCAGCCGAAACCAGTGCGGCCGGCACCGGTGTGCCTGAATCCAGCGCGGCCGACACCGGTACGCCCGAAACCAGTGGGGTAGGTTAGGCGGATGCTCGTCCTCACACGCAAAGCCGGCGAACAGATCCTGATCGGCGATGACATCGTGATCACGGTGTTCGAATCCCGAGGCGACGGCGTCCGGATCGGCATCGACGCCCCCCGCGGCGTCAAGATCCAGCGCAACGAAATCGTGCAGGCGGTCAGCGACGCCAACCTGGCGGCGACGCAGCAGACACCGGATGCCGAGGCCCGCCTCAAGGCGCTGCTGGGCACCCCGAAACCCGTCGCCGAGTAGCCACACGCCGCGCGACGCGCCGCGCAGTACGGCGGCGTTTGCTCTCGACACGCCACTCAGCAACGACGACACACCGACGGGCACTCTCGATCACTGCCGTTCTGCGCACAGCAGCCACAGGTCGACGACAGCACTCGCGCACGCGAAAGTCCGGCTACAGCACCGCCGCGAGCGGCGCGGCCAGGTTTCCCTTGCCCGCCACTTCGATCGCGTCAAGTCCCTGCCAGGCGCGCGCCGCCTCGAGCAGCGGAGCGATGCGATGCTCGACATCCTCCGGCGCATCCGCTTCCTGCCATGCCGACTGCACCCGCAGCACCCGCGCCTGACGATCGCTTTTCAGATCGATCCGTCCCACGATCCGGTCGTCGACCAGTACCGGCAGCGTGTAGTAGCCGTACACCCGCTTCGGCGCGGGGGTGTAGATCTCTATTCGGTAGTGGAAATCGAAGAGCCGGTGCGCCCGGTCGCGATACCAGACCATCGGGTCGAACGGGGAGAGCAGCGCGGCGGTCTCGACCCGACGCGGGATGCGGGCATCGCGGTGCAGGAACGCCGGTTTGTTCCAGCCCGTGACAGACACCGGCAGCAGCTCGCCGGATTCCACCAGCTCGGCCAGGGCCGGCTTCGCATCCGCGGTCTTCAACCGGTAGTAGTCGGCGAGATCGGATGCCGTGGCGATGCCGTATGCGCGGGCGGCGCGCGCCAGCAGCTCCCGATGCGCCTCGTGCCGGCCGATCTCGCGACCAACGATCTCATCGGGCAGCACCTGCTCGGGCAGCGCGTAGACGCGCTCAAACCGAGTGCGCCCGGCGGTGACCACGTCGCCCCACCGGAACAACACCTCAAGCCCCCGCTTCACATCGGACCAGCCCCACCACGGCCCGCTGCGCTTGTTCGCGTCGTGCTCGATCGCCCGGGCCGGCAGTGGACCCTTCTCGGCCAGCTCCGCGCACAGCCAGTCGATCATCGGCCGGTTCGCATGCGACCACGACGTCGCGTCGCCGGCGGACAGGTCGCGGAAATGCTGCATCCGCCAGCGCATCAGCGGCCAGCTCTCCACCGGGATCACGGCCGCCTCGTGCGCCCAGTATTCGATGTAGCGGCCCTTCGGCGCGAAGGTCAACCGGTCGAGCAGCCCCTTGTCGTACTCGCCCAGCCGTGCGAACGCGGGAAGGTAATGGCTGCGCTCGAACACGTTCACCGAGTCGAGTTGCAACAGCCCGAGCCGCTCGACGAGCAGGTTGAGTTGTCGGGTGCCGACGGCGGCGACGGGGGAGCGCCCGAAGCCCTGCGCGGCGAGCGCGATGCGGCGGGCCTGTGCACCCGAGACTGTGTCGACCATCAAATCCGAGGCTAGCGGCATCCACCGACATCCCTGTATCAGAGGCCATCGGGCGCCACAAAACCTGCCGTTCACCTGCTGTTCAGGTGTAGTCTGCCGACCAGATGGCCGCGCTGAATACGGTTAGCGCGGCTGTCACCGGTGACCCTCTGCCCGGATCACAGCCCGGGCGGCCGGAGCAGCCTCTTGGAGGAACCTGTGTTCACAAAACGTGCCATCCTCGGCATCGCCGCCGCCACCGCGGTTGCCATCACCCTCGCCGGCTGCGCAGCCGACACCAGCGGAACCGAGACAACGGATGTCGATGCGTCCAGCGCCACCAGCGCCGAGGACTTCGGCGGATTCGACGCCCTCGTTGCCGCCGCTGAGGCCGAAGGCGAACTGAACGTGATCGCCCTGCCCGACACCTGGGCGAACTACGGCGAGATCATCGCCCTGTTCGAAGACACCTACGACATCACCGTGAACTCGGCCGACCCCGACGTCTCGAGCGCCGAGGAGATCCAGGCTGCCGAGAACCTCAAGGGCCAGGACACCGCACCGGATGTCTTCGACCTCGGTTCCGCGGTCGCTCTCGACAGCCTTGACTACTTCGCGCCGTACCAGGTCGAGACCTGGGACGACATCCCCGCCGAGTACAAGGAAGAGACCGGCCTCTGGGTGTACGACTACACCGGCCTGATGTCGATCGGCTACGACTCCGACGCCGTGCCCGCTCCGGAATCCCTCGACGACCTGCTCGGCGCCGACTACAAGGGCAAGGTCGCCATCAACGGTGACCCAACCCAGGCAGGCGCTGCCGCTGCGGCAGTGCAGCTGGTCGCGCTGCAGAGCGGCGGCACCGCGGATGACATCCAGCCCGGAATCGACTGGTTCGCCCAGCTGAATGACGCCGGCAACTTCCTGCCGCTCGACCCGACCCCGGCGACCATCGCCTCGGGCGAGACCCCCGTCGTGTTCGACTGGAGTTACAACAACCTTGCCGAGGCCAAGGCCAACGAGGGACAGCGCAACTGGGAAGTCACCGTGCTCCCCGGCGTCGCCGTCGGCAGCTACTACAACCAGGCCATCAACGTAGACGCTCCGAACCCGGCGGCCGCGCGCCTCTGGCAGGAGTTCATCTTCAGCGACGACGTGCAGAACCTGTACCTCGAGGCCGGTGCGTACCCGGTGCGTCTGGCCGCAATGGTTGAGGACGGCACGGTCGACCAGGACGCTCTCGACTCCGTCGGTGAAGCGCCGGAAGACCTCGTGCAGTTCACCGCTGAGCAGACCGAAGCCGCGTCTGCGCTGCTCGCCGAACAGTGGGCAGCGGCCATCCAGTAATGAGTGCATCCCGCACACGGCGATCGGGGTGGGCCCTTCTCGGGCTCACCCCGTTCGCTCTCTACGTTCTGCTGTTCCTCGCGCTGCCCACCGTGCTGGCGGTCGCCACCGGCTTCTTCGACGCCGACGGCGCGTTCACCCTGGACAACATCGCAGCGCTGTTCGACCCGGTCATCCTGCGCACTTTCAGCAGCTCGTTCTGGGTGTCGGCGCTCACCGCCGTCGTGGGCGCGGTCATCGGCGCCCTCGTCTGCTATGCCCTGCTCGGCACCCGTCCCGACGGGGTGCTGCGCACCGTCGTCGACTCGGTCAGCGGGGTGCTCGCCCAGTTCGGTGGCGTGATGCTCGCCTTCGCGTTCATCGCCACCATCGGCATCCAGGGCCTGATCACGCAATGGTTGCTGACCACCTTCGGGATCAACATGTTCGCGGGCGGCGTCTGGCTGTACCAGGTGCCCGGACTCCTGCTGCCCTACCTCTACTTTCAGGTTCCCCTCATGGTGATCACCTTCATGCCGGCCATGGACGGCCTCAAATCGCAATGGGTCGAGGCAAACGCCATCCTCGGTGGAACCAGGCTGAGCTACTGGGCGCGGGTGGCCGGTCCCATCCTCGCTCCCGCGTTCGTCGGCAGCCTGCTGCTGCTGTTCGCGAACGCCTTCTCGTCATACGCGACCGCCGCGGCGCTGATCAGTCAGGGCTCGCAGATCGTGCCGCTGCAGATTCGAGCGGCGCTGGTCAGCGAGACCGTACTCGGCCGGGAGAACATGGCCGGCGCTCTCGCGCTCGGCATGATCGTGGTGATGGTCGTCATGATGACCGGATACTCGCTGCTGCAGCGCCGCACCGAACGGTGGCAGCGATGAGCGTGCCCCAGGCGGCGCCCAGCCGCACCGTTCGGATCGTCATCTTGTCGGTCATCGGCGTGATCTTCGCCATTCCGATCGTCGCCATGGTCGAGTTCACCATGCGCGCCGGTCTTGCCGGCGGCTACAACCTTGACCGGTGGCTGGCCATCGTCAACCCCGAAAACGAACGCGCCTACCGCGGACTGTTCGAGGGCGTTGCCAACTCGTTGCTGCTTGCCCTGATCACCGTCGCCATCATCCTGGCGCTGCTGGTACCGACCATGGTGCTCGTCACGCTGCGCTTTCCCCGGCTGCAGCGGACTCTCGAGTTCATCTGCCTTATCCCCATCACCGTGCCGGCCATTGCGCTGGTCGTGGGCCTGGCTCCGGTGTACTCGGTGGTCTCCCGGATGTTCGGCAGCGGCACCTGGACCCTCTCGTTCGCGTATGGCATCATTGCGCTGCCGTTCGCCTACCGGGCCATTCAGGCCAACCTCGGCTCGATCGACGTGGTCACCCTGAGCGAGGCGGCTCGCTCGCTCGGCGCCAACTGGAACGCGGTGCTCTGGCGCGTGGTGGTGCCAAACCTGAAGCGCGGCATGCTCTCGGCATCCGTGATCTCGGTCGCCGTGGTGCTCGGGGAGTTCACCATCGCGTCGCTGCTCAACCGCGACAACCTGCAGACGGCTCTGGTGCAAGTGTCGCGAAGCGACCCGTGGGTGGCGGTCATCTTCGCGCTGCTCGCGCTCGGCTTCGCCTTCATTCTGCTGCTGATCATCGGACGCGTCGGAACCGCACGTCCCGGACGGAGAACGACATGACTCAGGGAACCCGCGTCGAACTACGCGACGTCGTCAAGGAATACTCGGGGCAACGCGCCCTCGACGGTGTGAACCTCACCCTGCACCCGGGGGAGCTGGTGGTGCTGCTCGGGCCCTCCGGCTGCGGCAAGACGACAGCGCTGCGCAGCCTTGCCGGGCTTGAGACGATCACGGCGGGCAGCATCCTGCTCGGTGACGAGGATGTCGCGGCGGTGCCGACCAACAAGCGGGACATCGGCATGGTGTTCCAGTCGTACTCGCTCTTTCCCCACTTGACGGTGCTGGAGAACGTGGAATTCGGACTGCGGATGCGCGGCGTCGCGAAGCAGGAACGGCGATCGCGAGCGGCCGAGAGCCTGGCGCTGGTCGGACTTATATCGTTCGGCGAACGCTACGCCCACCAGCTCAGCGGCGGACAGCAGCAACGCGTGGCGCTGGCCCGTGCGCTGGTCACCCGGCCGCGGGTGCTGCTGCTCGACGAACCGCTGAGTGCGCTCGACGCCAAGGTGCGGGTGCAGCTGCGCGACGAGATCCGCCGCATCCAGACCGAACTGGGCATCACCACCCTGTTCGTCACCCACGACCAGGAGGAAGCACTCGCCGTCGCCGACCGGGTCGCGGTGATGCGGGCAGGCCAGATCGAGCAGATCGGTACGCCGGAGGAACTCTATGGGGCGCCCGCCAGCGCCTTCGTGGCCGACTTCGTCGGGCTGACCAACCGCGTGCCGGCCGAGCTGACCGGCGGCTGGGTGGATTTGCTCGGCAGCCGGGTACAGCCGATCGGCGAGGCGATCGCTGACGGCCCGGTGACCGCGTTTGTGCGACCGGAAGACCTGGAGTTCTCGGCCGACGGAATCCCGGCCACGGTGGTCTCCTCCAGCTTCCTCGGATCGCTGCGCCGCACCTCGGTGCGCCTGGCCGACGACTCGCTAATGGCGGTGCAGCACGGTGTGGCCCTTCACCCGCAGCCGGGCGAGGCCGTGAACCTGCGCGTGGCCGCCCGCGCGGTCACCGTAACCACGCGCTGAGCGCCCTAAACTGATCGAATGGCATTCGCTAGACGGACACCGGAGCGGAGATCTCGAGCCGAGATCGTGAGCGACTCTCTGCCGGTCGGCATGCACATTGCCGGGGCATGGTCCTGGCGCGTCCTCGCAATCTTCGGCGTGATCGGCGTCCTGATCTTTCTGATCATGCAGCTGCGCTACCTCGTTATCCCGGTGATGATCGCGGTGCTGCTTGCCGCACTGTTGGTGCCGTTCAGTAACTGGCTGCAACGGCATGGCTGGCCGAAGTGGCTGGCGGTTACGTTGTCAGAGGTGGGCATCATCGCGATCGTCGCCGGCTTGGTCTACCTTGTCGTCGGCCAGATCGTGCGCGGTGCTCCCGCCCTGCAGGCCAAGGCCGTGCAGCAGTTCGAGGCGCTCAAAGCCTGGCTGGTCGACTCACCGTTCCAGGTGAGCGAGGCCGACCTCAACGGCTGGATCTCGGATGCCTGGGACAACCTGCAGCGTGACGGGTCGTTCATTCTGTCCGGCGCCGCCTCGCTCGGCTCGGTCTCCGGGCATTTGCTCACCGGGCTGCTGCTCACCCTGTTTTCGACCCTGTTCATCCTGATCGACGGCCGCGGCATCTGGAACTGGATCGTGCGCCTGTTCCCGCGCAAAGCACGCCCGGCAGTGGCCGGCAGCGGTGAGGCCGGCTGGGTCACCCTGACCAACTTCGTGAAGGTGCAGATCGCAGTCGCCGCGATCGACGCCATCGGCATCGGGCTGGGCGCGGTCATCCTGCAGCTGCCGCTCGCTATTCCGATCGCCGTCGCGGTGTTCCTCGGCTCGTTCATCCCGATCGTCGGTGCGGTGATCACCGGCGCCATCGCGGTGCTCGTCGCGCTGATCTACTACGACATCTGGCGCGCCCTGATCATGCTCGGCATCGTGCTGCTTGTGCAGCAGATCGAGGGCCATGTGCTGCAGCCGCTGATCATGGGCTCCGTGGTGAAGGTGCATCCGCTAGCTGTCGTGCTCGCCGTCGCAGGCGGCAGCATGCTGGCCGGCATCCCCGGGGCACTGTTCGCCGTGCCGGTCGTCGCCTCGCTGAATGCCATGATCAAATACACTGCCGCTGGCCAATGGCGCACCACCCCGCACCCAACCATCAAGGACGTAACCAGGGATGCCTGACACCCCACTTTCCGGACCCACCCTGAACGACATCGAGGAGGCCCGGACCACCGTTTCACGAGTCGCCGACGTGACGCCGATGGAGACGTCGCGCTACCTCTCCGAGCTGCTCGGGGCGTCGGTGCACCTGAAGTGCGAGAACCTGCAGCGCACCGGCTCGTACAAGATCCGCGGCGCGTTCAACCGCCTGGCGCGCCTGACCGATGAGGAGCGGGCACGCGGTGTCGTGGCAGCCTCGGCCGGCAACCACGCCCAGGGTGTGGCGTTCGCAGCCCGGGAGCTCGGGGTGAAGGCCACCATCTTCATGCCGATCGGGGTCGCCCTGCCGAAGCTGCAGGCCACCAGGGGGTACGGCGCCGACGTGGTGCTGCGTGGCCACACCGTTGAGGAGCCGCTGCGCGCGGCGGCGGAGTTCGCGAAGTCGACCGGCGCCACCCTGATCCCGCCGTTCGACCACATGGACGTGATCACCGGCCAGGGCACGCTGGGCCTCGAAATCCTGGAGCAGGTTCCGGATGTCGAGACCGTGATCGTTCCGGTGGGCGGCGGCGGCCTCATTGCGGGTGTCGCCAGCGCGCTCAAGCAGCGCGCCAAGGCGGAGGGCCGCAACATCCGGGTGATCGGTGTGCAAGCTGCCAACGCGGCCGCCTACCCGCCCTCGCTCGAGGCCGGCCACCCGGTCGAGATCACCGTCGGCCCCACGATCGCCGACGGCATCGCAGTGGGGAAGCCCGGCACACTGAATTTCGAGCTGATCCGCGACCTGGTCGACGAGATCGTCACTGTGGACGAGGACGACACCGCCAAGGCGCTGCTCGTGCTGATCGAGCGGGCGAAGCTCGTGGTGGAACCGGCCGGCGCCGTTTCCGTGGCCGCGATCCTGAGTGGCAAGGTCACCGCGACCGGCCCGACCGTGGCGATCCTGAGCGGCGGCAACATCGACCCGCTGCTGATGGAACGCGTGGTGGCACACGGCCTGGCGGCATCCGAACGGTACCTGAAGCTGCGGATTCCGCTGCCGGACCGTCCGGGCCAGCTCGCCCGCACCGCCGGGATCGTGGCGGAGCAGAACGCGAACGTGGTGGAGGTGCTGCACACCCGGCACGGCAGCGGCCTGCAGATCAGCCAGGTGGAGTTGGAACTGCACATCGAGACGCGCGGGCCGGAGCACGCGGAACACGTGCTGGCTGCGCTGCGCGCCGCCGGATACGACCCGCGCGTCTCGGGCTAGACAGACACCCTACGGGCGGTAGGTGGCGACC
Organism: Microbacteriaceae bacterium; assembly: GCA_040513215.1. Lineage (GTDB taxonomy): Bacteria > Actinomycetota > Actinomycetes > Actinomycetales > Microbacteriaceae > Ruicaihuangia. The sequence goes on from JBEVDR010000014.1 coordinate 15,525, forward strand.
TTCTCGATCTCGACCGTGATCTCCTTGCCGTTCGGCGCGGTGTAGGCGGTCTTGTCGCCCACCTTGAGGCCGAGGATCGCGGTACCGAGCGGGCTCGCCTCGCTGTATACGTCGAGGTCGCTATCGCCGGCGATCTCGCGGTTGCCAATCAGGAACGTGCTCGCGTCGCCCTGGATCTTCGCGGTGATCACGGTGCCCGGCTCGACGATTCCGGTGCTTTCTGGCGCTTCGCCCACGCTGGCGGTGCGCAGCAGGGTGGCGAGCTGGCGGATGCGAGCCTCCATCTTGCCCTGCTCTTCGTGTGCGGCGTGATAACCGCCGTTCTCCTTGAGGTCGCCTTCCTCGCGGGCAGACTCGATGCGCTTGGCGATATCGGTACGACCTTCACCGCTCAGCTGCGTGAGCTCGGCGCTCAGACGGTCGTACGCCTCCTGCGTCAGCCAGGTAACTGAAGTGTCAGACATACTGCTCCTCATAAGAAAATGAGACCGGCCTACTCTGGCCGGTCCCTATTAGATGAATACACCAGTTTATGGCGTCCAGCAGCGATATATCAAGCCTGTGGTCGCCAGCTCGCTGGTGCGCACCGTGTCGCTGAGCAGGCGAACATGCTGGTCAGAGGCGGGAATATCGACCACTTTCCAGCCGACGATGGCAAAACCTTCGCTGAGGGCGTGCACCGCGCAGCGGGTCTCGACGCCGGGTTCCACGGTGAGGCGCCATTGCACCGCTACTTCGTGGTCGTCGATCACCGAGTATCCGGTGTCCCGTGCCTCCAGGCTCGAACCGGGGGCAAACAGCCCTGCCCAGAGCAGCCAGCCCACCAGAACCAAGGCAACTGCGCCGCCTCCGGCCAGCAGTACCACACGGTCACGTCGTGCCCGCTCCGGGGTGCGGCCATAGCGCTCGTCAAGCCGGGCGGATGCCGGGTCGGTCACCTGATCTCCTCGCGATTACTCTTGTTCAAGGCTATTCGCTTTGCGAGTGCACCAATTACCGAGGAGAGCCGTGACCCTGCGCCTGCTTGCGGTCCATGCCCACCCCGACGACGAGTCGAGCAAGGGCGCCGCGACTGACGCCTACTACCTGAGCCGCGGCGCGCGGGTGATGGTGGTGAGCTGCACCGGCGGCGAAGCCGGCAGCATCCTGAACGACGGTCTTGCCGCCCGCCATCACGCCGAACGCGACATCGCGGGTCTGCGCCGGCACGAGATGGACCGGGCGCGGCGGACCCTCGGAATCGAGCACCGCTGGCTCGGCTACAGCGACAGCGGACTGCCCGACGAGGGTGAGTCGGTCGCCCCGAACTCCTTCGCAGCACTGCCGGTTGAGATCAGCGCCGAACCGCTCGTGCGGCTGGTGCGCGAATTCCGTCCGCACGTGATCGTCAGCTACGACGAGAACGGCGGCTACCCGCATCCCGACCACATCCGCGCCCACGACGTGGCCATGCGGGCCTGGCACGCGTCGGCCGATCCTGCCCTGTATCCGGATGCCGGCGAGCCCTGGTCGATCAGCAAGTTCTACTACGACCGCAGCTTCAACGCCGAGCGTGCCCGCGCCATGCGTGACGCGCTCCGTGAGGCGATGCCGGATGCCCAGATCACCGGCGCTCTCGACGACATGATCGAGCGCTGGGACCTGCGCGGATCCGACGCGACCACTCACATCGAGTGCGCCGAGTTCTTCGACATCCGCGATACCGCGCTGCGCTCCCACGCCAGCCAGGTGGCGCCGGACTCGTCGTTCTTCTTCTGGCCCAACGACATCCAGCGTGTTGCCTGGCCGTATGAGGATTACCGGCTCGCGCACTCCCGTGTTCCGAGCACCCTTCCCGAGAACGATCTGTTCGCGGGAATCACCGATGAGGAGACTGTGGCATGAGTTTGCCCGCACTAATGCCCCTGGCGATCATGGCTTCGGCCACCGTCGACGACGACGATGTGACACCCGGTGTCGCGGGGTTCATCATGACGGCACTCGTCGTGGTGGTTGTGGTGCTGCTCATGCTCGACATGGTGCGTCGGATTCGTCGCACCACCTACCGGGCGCAGATCCGGGAGCGACTCGCGGCCGAGGAGCAGGAGCGCGAGACGGGCGGCACGGCGGGTGACGCGGATGACACGTCATCAACAGACGAGCCGCCGACCTTGAACCGCTAGAACGTCGGCGGGTCGGTTGCCACGATCATGATCGCGGCGAAGTGGCAGAGGAACGCCAGCACCGTCAGGGTGTGGAAGATCTCGTGGAAGCCGAATCGGCCGGGAAACGGGTTCGGCCGCTTCACGCCGTAGATCACTGCACCCACCGTGTAGAGCAGTCCGCCCACGATCACCAGCACCATCATCGTGGCGCTGGCCTGGAACAGGTCGCCCATGTACATTACGGCCGCCCAGCCGAGTGCCAGGTACAGCGGAACGTACAGCCAGCGCGGCGCGGAGATCCAGAACATCCGGAACGCGATGCCGAGCGCCGTTCCCGCCCACACCAGGGTGAGCAACAGCGTGCCCTTCGACGGGGGGAGCGCCAGCACCGCGAGCGGCGTGTAGGTGCCGGCGATGAGCAGGAAGATGTTGGCGTGGTCGAGCCTTTTCAGCATCCGCTTGGTCGTCGGCTTCCAGTCGAACCGGTGGTAGGTCGCGGAAACCCCGAACATCAGCAGCGAGGTGGCGACGAACACCGCGGATGACCATTTCGCGGCTGGCCCCTCCGCAGCGGCGATGAGCACGATGCCGGCGACGAGCGCCACCGGGAAGGTTCCGGCGTGAATCCACCCACGCCAGGTCGGGCGTGTTTCCACGTTGTCGAAGGCGATTGCATCCTCGACCAAAGGAACGCTGGGCAGCTCCGCGCCCGGGTCCACCGTGGAATCAGCAGGCTTCTCCCGATCGCTCATGCGGCAATGCTACGGCAGCGCTGCATCGCCAACTCGCCGACGGGTCGGCTAACGTTGCCCTGTGAAGTTGAGGAAGAGCGCGCGGGCCAGAGGCTTCCTGTACGGGCTCTACCAGAAGCGGGTGCGCCACCAACTGGCCGGCCAGCCGCTCCCGCACCATGTGGCGATGATCATCGACGGCAACCGTCGCTGGGCCAGGCAGCGCGCCCACGAGACCGCGGCACACGGCCACCGAGCCGGCGCCGCCAAGATGGCCGAGTTCCTCACCTGGTGTGACGATCTCGGCATCCGCGTCGCAACCCTGTACCTGCTCTCGAACGACAACCTCACCAACCGCAGCACCGAAGAGCTGCACGAGCTGTTCGACATCATTGCCGACCTGGCCGATGAGCTGTCCCGGTTCCGAGACTGGCGGGTGAAGCACGTCGGCACCACCGACGGGCTGCCGCCAACCTTGGTGGCCATGCTGCAGGCGGCGGAGGACCGCACCGAGGGAAACAAGGGGCTGCACATCAACCTCGCCGTCGGCTACGGCGGGCGTCGGGAGATCTCCGATGCGGTGCGCAGCATCGTGAAGCAACACGCCGAGGAGGGAAGAACCCTCGAGGACCTCGCCGAACGACTGACTCCCGCCCTGATCGGCGAGCACCTGTACACGAAGGGCCAGCCGGATCCCGACCTGGTGATCCGCACCTCGGGTGAGCAACGGCTGAGCGATTTCATGCTGTGGCAGAGCGCACACAGCGAGTTCTACTTCGTCGAGGCGCTCGGCCCCGACCTGCGCGAGGTCGACTTCCTCCGCGCCCTGCGCGACTACGGCCGCCGCCAGCGGAGGTACGGCTCGTGACGGATGTCGACGAGTACGCGGCGACCTTCAGCGAAGAACCCGGGTACCTCGACTTTGCCCGAGTCGGCCCGATCGGCGCCATCGTCGAAGCGGAACAACAGGGCCAGCAGGCTCTGCTCAGCCGGGCACGCTTCGGCTCCCTTGACTCGCTGGATAGCCAAGACCAACGGATGCGCGACGCCGTCTCTGCGCTGACCCGCTTCCCCGCCGGCCAGGTCGTCTTCCAAACCAGCGCCGGGCAGGGCCTGATGCACGCCATGTTCGGACTGACCGGCGGGGTCGCGCTCTCCCCGGCGGAGTACCCCAGCGTCACCTACGCCGCGCAGCGGGCGTCCGAAGCGCTCGGCGTGGTCACACCGCTCTGGCTGGAAACCGACCACGGCCGGGTCACCCCGGGCAACCTGCGCGAGCAGCTGACATCCACTACCGTTGCCGTCGCGGTCAGCCTGGTCGACGCGCGCACCGGCTACCTCGCCGACCTCGAGGGCATCCGGCAGGTGATCGGCGATCGACTGCTGATCGTCGATGCGGTGCAGGGATTCGGCGTCGTGGACGCCCCGTTCGAAGTCGCGGACGTGGTCGTCTCTGGCGGGCAGAAGTGGGTGCGGGCGGGCTGGGGAACCGGCTTTATGGCGCTCAGCGACCGGGCCGTCGACCAGCTGGTTCCGGTGTGGTCGGGAGCGGAAGGCGCGGAAGGTGGCTGTGACTCGCTGGACGTGGTGAACCCGCCGGCGCGCGGCGCCGCGGCCTACGCGGTGTCCGTACCGGACCCGCTCGCCGAGGCCCGGTTCGCCGCTGCGCTCGAGCAGATCGCCGAAGTCGGGGTCAGCGACATCCATCAGCGCATTGCCGAGACGGTGTCGCGGATCATCGATATTGCCGATGAGTATGTGATCCCGGTCGCCTCATCGAGGGCTGAAACCGAGCGGGCCGGAATCGTGGTGCTCGAGCCCGCACCCGACCGGCTGACGGCGCTGGCGGCATCCCTGCACAACCACGGCGTGACCGTCACCACACGCGAGGGCACGGTGCGGATCAGCGCGCACGCCTCCACGAGCCTGGAAACGCTGGACATGCTGAAGGCGGCTTTCCTGTCGTTCGCCACGCTCAGCCCAGGTTAATCTGCTCGTAACCCACCGTGCTGGCGTGTCGATTCGCGCTGGGTAACCCGACGGCCGTAGCGTCAGTCACATCAGGCACGGCGCCTGGTCGAGACGGCCACGCAAGTTCGTTTCGTAACCGCCCATGGCCGTCGAGATGACTGGATCCGGGTGCTTGCCACCCGGGGATGGAGTGGTAGTGACGCTCGAAACCCCCAAGCGACAGACCAGCCAGACGACGTCGGCAGCGAGCCAGACGGGGGAGCGCACGTACGTGCTCGACACGTCGGTGCTGCTGAGTGATCCGAAGGCAATCTTCCGCTTCGCAGAACATGCCGTCGTCCTGCCCGTGGTGGTGATCGCCGAGTTGGAGCACAAACGCAACGACCCCGAGATCGGGTACTTCGCGCGGCAGGCGCTCCGCAACCTCGACGAGCTGCGCGTGCAGCACGAACGACTCGATTTTCCGATCTCCGTTGGGGAAGACGGCGGATCCCTTCGGGTCGAACTCAACCATTCCAACCAGGCGGTGCTGCCCAGCGGGCTGCAGCTGCACGACAACGACTCGCGCATCCTCGCCGTGGCGCTGAACCTCGCCAACGACGGGCTGGCCGTGACCGTGGTGTCGAAGGACCTGCCGCTGCGGGTCAAGGCGGCGTCGATCGGGCTCGCCGCGGAGGAGTACCGGGCCGAGCTCGCGGTCGATTCCGGTTGGACCGGTCAGGCCGACATCGACCTGTCCGCGGAGCAGATGGCGCAGCTGTATGACGACGAGCAGCTGTCCTCCCGGTTGGTCGGTGACATGCCGGTGAACACCGGCCTCGTCATCCACTCGGACCGTGGGTCGGCACTCGGCCGGGTTTCCGGCAAGGGTCAGATCAAGTTGGTGCGTGGAGACCGTGACGTGTTCGGCCTGCATGGCCGCTCGGCAGAGCAGCGGCTCGCCATCGACCTGCTGCTCGACCCGGAGATCGGCATCCTGTCGCTCGGTGGTCGCGCCGGCACCGGTAAGTCGGCGCTCGCGCTGTGCGCCGGTCTCGAGGCCGTGCTGGAGCGGCAGCAGCACCGCAAGATCATGGTGTTCCGCCCGCTGTACGCGGTCGGCGGTCAGGAACTGGGCTTCCTTCCCGGTGATGCGGCCGAGAAGATGAACCCGTGGGGTCAGGCGGTGTTCGACACGCTCGGCGCACTCGTGAGCGAAAACGTGCTCGACGAGGTAATGGAGCGGGGCATCCTCGAGGTGCTTCCGCTCACGCACATCCGCGGGCGGTCGCTGCACGATGCGTTCGTGATCGTCGACGAAGCGCAGTCGCTGGAGCGCAACGTGCTGCTCACGGTGCTCAGCCGCATCGGCCAGAACTCGCGGGTGGTGCTCACCCACGACGTGGCACAGCGCGACAACCTGCGCGTCGGCCGTCACGACGGTGTCGCCAGCGTGATCGAGACGCTGAAGGGTCACCCGCTGTTCGCCCACATCACCCTCACCCGCTCGGAGCGTTCGGCGATCGCCGCGCTGGTCACCGAGATGCTGGAGAGCAACGAGCTGGCCTAGCGGTCCGCCGACAGGCTCGAACCCCCGCCGCGGCAGGATCCGGCGGGGGTTCGTTCTGTGCGGACGAGTCCTAATGGCCGCGCAGGCGTTCGATGTCGCGCCGCTCACGCTTGGTCGGGCGGCCCGCGCCGCGGTCACGCACGATCTGCAGTGGAACCTCGGTGGGAGGCGGCGGCGGGGGAGTCTTGTCGATCGCGGCCTGTGCGGCAACCGGCGCCCCGACTCGCTTCACCAGGATCCCGGAGACCTCGAGGATGCGGTCGAACCCCTCGATGCGCACCCGCACTTCATCGCCGATGCGAACGGGCTGGGCGGGTTTCACTCGCTCGCCGTTCAGCCGCACGTGGCCGGCGCGGCACGCGGCGGTTGCCAGCGAGCGGGTCTTATAAACCCGGACCGCCCACAACCAGGCATCGATGCGCGCCGACGATTGCTGATCCACGGCGTCGAGTCTACGAGGGGTCGGGCGTGTCGGGGTCCCCTCAGGTCGGCGAACCGGTCCTTCCGTGGCCGGGAAGGGCCGAATTCCAGACCTCACGAGGAAGAGGGGATGCGGACTTGTCGAGTTCCCCTCGAGTCGGCGGACGAACGGCCCCGCACGTGTGCGAGGGCCCGTTCGAATGGGTGCACCTGGCGGGTGTTGCCGAGGGGGGCGAGACCTGCTTAGCCCGGGTGGGTCATGCTGAGCACATCAAGGGCCGCGTCGAGCTGCTCCTCGGTGATCTCACCACGCTCGACGAAGCCGAGCTCGATGACTGCCTCGCGCACCGTGATGCTCTGCTTGACCGAGTGCTTCGCGATCTTCGCCGCAGCCTCGTAGCCGATGATCTTGTTCAGCGGGGTCACGATCGACGGGGACGACTCGGCCAGGGCACGAGCGCGCTCCACATTTGCCTCGAGGCCGCGAACGGTCTTGTCTGCGAGCACGCGGGTGGAGTTCGCGAGCAGGCGGATCGACTCGAGCAGGGCCGTGCCCATCACGGGGATGGCCACGTTCAGCTCGAAGCTCCCTGATGCCCCGGCCCAGGCGATGGTCGCGTCATTTCCGATCACGCGGGCGCTCACCATGAGCACCGCCTCGGGGATGACGGGGTTGACCTTGCCGGGCATGATCGAGGATCCGGGCTGCAGGTCGGGGATGTTCAGCTCGCCGAGGCCGGTGTTCGGGCCAGAACCCATCCAGCGCAGGTCGTTGTTGATCTTGGTCAGCGACACGGCGATCACGCGGAGCGCGCCGGATGCCTCGACGAGACCGTCGCGGGCACCCTGCGCCTCGAAGTGGTCCTTCGCCTCGGTGATCGGCAGCGCGGAGTCTTCCGCGAGCACCGCAATGACCTTCTGCGGGAAGCCGACCGGGGTGTTGATGCCGGTGCCGACAGCGGTGCCGCCGAGCGGAACCTCCGCGACGTGCGGGATCGTGGCCTGCACCCGCTCCACGCCGAGGCGGATCTGACGGGCGTAGCCGGCGAACTCCTGGCCGAGGGTGACCGGGGTGGCATCCATCAGGTGGGTACGGCCCGACTTCACGACGGTCTTCCAGAGTTCCGCCTTCTCGTCGAACGCGTCGGCGAGGTAGTGCAGTGCGGGGATCAGGTCGTTCAGCAGGGCACCGGTCACCGCGACATGCACAGAGGTCGGGAAGACGTCGTTCGAGGACTGCGACGCGTTGACGTGGTCGTTCGGGTGCACCCGGGTGCCGGCGATCTCGGTGGCGAGGGTCGACAGCACCTCGTTCATGTTCATGTTCGACGAGGTGCCGCTGCCGGTCTGGTAGGTGTCGACCGGGAACTGGTCGTGGTGCTTGCCGTTGATCAACTGGTCTGCGGCGGCGACGATGGCGTCCGCAAGTTTTTGATCCACGATGCCGAGTGAGCCGTTCACGATGGCTGCGGCGCGCTTGATGCGGGCCAGAGCCACGATCTGTGCCGGCTCGAGCCCGCTGCCCGAGATCGGGAAGTTTTCGACCGCGCGCTGCGTCTGTGCGCTGTACAGGGCGGATGCCGGAACCCTCACCTCACCCATGGTGTCGTGCTCGATGCGGTACTCGGTCTCAGGGGAGCTGCTCACGGCATTGTGTCTTTCTCTGTGGGGGATTCTTCTGCGTCGACGTCGCCGACGACGAAGTATGGAACGGCGCGACCCTCGACGAGTCGGTAGTTCGCCGCGACCACAGCCAGCGTACCGGCGGCAATCGCGTCGCTGATCAGCTCGGATGACTCGAGCATCTCACGCACGGTGTCCTTGAGATGCTCCCGGAGCACCTTCTGCTGGTCGATCAGCCGCGGGTCGTCTATCTGTGCCCCGCCGACCTTGTGTACGGCGGGCACGATGGGCGCGATCTGGTGAGCGATGTGTGGCGGCAGCGGAGCGGCATCCGGCCCGGTCGAGTTGATCGCGGCTGCTACCGCGCCACAGCGGTCGTGTCCGAGCACGACGATGAGCGGTACGCCCAGAACGCTCACCGCATACTCCAGCGAGCCGACGACGGACTCGGAGATGACCTGCCCGGCGTTGCGCACCACGAACAGGTCGCCGAGGCCCTTGTCGAAGATGATCTCCGCGGCCAGCCGGGAGTCGCTGCAGCCGAACAACGCGGCCTGGGGTTCCTGTTCGAACGCCAGCGACTCGCGGCGTTCGACATCCTGTCGCGGATGCATCGGGATGCCGGCAACGAAGCGCTCATTGCCGCGCTGCATCTGCCGCCACACCTCGGCCGGAGTTCGGGTTGTCGTCATTAGCTGCCCTCCGCGGTGAGAATGTCGTCGGCGAGTGATTCGGCGACCAGTTCGAAGTCGGCGTCGGAGGCGGTGCCGTTCAGCACGACACTGCTGGCGCCCGCCTGCGTTGTCATCGAGTAGGCGAAGTTGCCGGGGTCGCGGGTGTCGCGCTGGTCGACCACCTGCCATGTCACCCCGCCGATCGTGGTCTCGCTGGTGGCCGGCTCGTGGTCGAGCAGGTCGGCCACCCACGCCTCGCCCTCGTTGATGCCTTGGTTCACGGCGATGAAGCCGTTATCCGGGGTGATCAGCCCGATATACCAGGTGAAGCTTCCGTCGCTTGTGCCGGGATGTGCCTCTGCACGGTTCGAGAACCAGTCGGCCGGGACATCCGGAACCAGCAGCGGTTCGCCGATGCCCGGCTGCTGCGTGTCTGCGGCCACCGCGCGGTAGTCGACCGTCTCATGCAAGGTCGTGTTCGGGCGGACGACGACCAGCACCAGGAAGAGAACGATGCCGAGCGAGGCGATCAGCGCGATCACGAGGTTGACCGGGTTCTGCGCCGCGCGGTGCACCCGAGAGGTCTCCGCCTTGCGTGCCGCGGTCTCTTCCGGGGTTTCCGGTCGGCCGAGTTCCGCGACGACGCGCGGACCTGACGATTTGCGGGCCGCCATGTCTACTCGGATGCCGCGGCTCGTGCCGCGTCGAGACGGGCCTTGGCGCCGATCAGCCACTCTTCGCAGCGCTTGGCGAGAGCCTCGCCGCGCTCCCACAGCTGCAGTGACTGCTCCAGCGTCGCCGCGCCTTGTTCAAGTTCGTTCACCACGCGTACGAGTTCGTCGCGCGCCTCTTCATAGCTGAGCTGAGAAACGTCGGGGGAGTCAGTTGCCACGGGTAAATCCTATCGACGCTTCGGGCTCCCGATTCTCAGAGGAGTCCACCACGGTGGACACATGTCCGTCGGCAACGGTGAGGAGGAGATGTGTGCCGGCCTCCACGTCGGCGGCGCGGCGGAGCGCTCGCCCGTCGGGCAGCTGGGCGATCGCGTAGCCGCGATCCAGGGTGCGCTGCGGGGATAGGGCGCGCAGGTGCCGGGTGAGCTCGCCCACCTGACTGTGCGCCTTTTCGATCCGGTACTCCACCAGTTCGGCGCCGCGAGCCACGTACCGGGTGAGCTCCTGCGAGCGGGAGTCCACGATGGTCGCGGGCGTGGCGAGAACCGGGCGGGACCGCAACTGGTTCAGCAACGCGATCTCGTGTGACAGCAGCGAGGTGATGCGCATGCCCATCCGGGCGCGGGTCTGGTGCACCCGGGCGAGTTCTTCCGCGACATCCGGAACCACGCGCTTGGCGGCATCCGTCGGCGTTGACGCGCGCAGATCTGCCACGTCGTCGAGTAGCGGCCGGTCGGCCTCGTGACCGATCGCCGACACGATCGGGGTGGTGCACGCGGCGGCGGCGCGCACGAGCTTCTCGTCGCTGAAGCCGAGCAGGTTCTGGAAGTCGCCGCCGCCGCGGGCCACGATGATGACCTCGACCTCCGGGTCGGCGTCGAGGGTGCGGAGCGCGCCGATCACCTCTGGCACGGTGCGATCACCCTGCACGGCGGCATGGATGACGCGGAACTTGACCGAGGGCCAGCGCAGCTGGGCGTTGCGCAGCACGTCTTTCTCGGCATCCGAGTCTTTGCCGGTGATGAGCCCGATGCAGCCGGGGAGGAAGGGCAGCGGCGTCTTGCGGGATGCCGCGAACAGCCCTTCCGCGGCGAGGGTCTGGCGCAGCCGTTCCAACCGCTCGAGCAGGTCGCCGATGCCGACATGGCGCAGCTCGAACACCTGCATGGTGAGCGAGCCGCCCTTGACCCAGTAGTTCGGCTTGATCAGCGCGATCACGTGGTCGCCCTGCTTGAAGTCTTTCGCGAGTCGCGCCTTCACCGACGACCAGATGGTGAACGACAGGGTGGCGTCGACCTCGAGGTCTTTGAGCTTGCCGTAGACGTTGCCGCCCGAGACGCCCCACTGGGTGATCTCGCCCTCGACCCACGCAGTTCCGAGTCGGTCGATCCAGCCCTTGATCTTGCCGGCGAGCAGGCTCACCGACCAGGGTGTGTCTACAGTGGGCGGCGCATCAACAATCGTCACCGGGGGACTCCTCCTATCAGCGGTTCCAATCAGCTCGATCGCGCGGTCACCTCGATCACGGGGTGCTCACAGCGTCGGCCGGCGGCTCAGCCTAGACTGGATAGGTGAGTACCATCACGAACGGCCGAGCTCTCAGCCTCGAGATTCCGCGGGTTCCCGCGGTTCGTAACAGGCTAAAGGACACCCCTGTCAACGCGCCTAAGCGGGTGCTGCTTGCTGCGCCCCGCGGATACTGTGCAGGAGTAGACCGCGCGGTGATCGCGGTGGAGAAGGCACTGGAGCACTACGGGTCGCCCGTGTACGTGCGCAAGCAGATCGTGCACAACATCCACGTGGTGTCCACGCTGGAGCAGAAGGGCGCCATCTTCGTCGACGAGGTCGACGAAGTGCCGGAGGGTTCCCACATCGTCTTCAGCGCGCACGGCGTGTCACCAGCCGTGGTACAGGGCGCCGCTGACCGCAACCTGCAGGCCATCGACGCCACCTGCCCGCTGGTCACCAAGGTGCACCGGGAGGCCACCCGCTTCGCGAAGCAGGACCGCGACATCCTGCTGATCGGCCATGCCGGGCACGAAGAGGTGGAAGGCACGATGGGGCACGCCCCCGAGCGCACCACGCTGGTGAACAGCCCGGACGAGGTGGACACCATCCAGGTGAAGGATCCCGACAACCTGGTCTGGCTGTCGCAGACCACGCTCAGCGTCGACGAAACCATGGAGACAGTGCGCCGGCTGCGGGAACGCTTCCCGAACCTGCAGGACCCCCCGAGCGACGACATCTGTTACGCTACCCAGAACCGTCAGGTCGCGATCAAGAAGGTGGCGGCAGATGCCGACCTCGTGATCGTTGTCGGGTCGGCGAACAGCTCGAACAGTGTGCGCCTGGTCGAGGTGGCGCTGGAATACGGTGCCAAGGCCGCGTACCGCATCGACTACGCCGACGAGATCCAGCAGGAATGGCTTACCGGCGTCGCGTCGATCGGCGTGACCAGCGGCGCATCCGTCCCCGAGGTGCTGGTGCAGGAAGTGCTGAACGACCTCGCCGAGGCGGGGTACGGCGATGTGCAGCCCGTGGTCACCGCGGAGGAGGACCTGATGTTCTCGCTTCCGAAGGAACTCCGCAAGGACATCAGCGGACAGCAGGATGCCCGCGCCCTGGGTGGACGCACCCGCAAACTGGATTGGCAGGCACAGTGACCGAGCCCACAGCGCAGCCACAATACGGCGCGTACGCCACACCCGAGCAGCAGGCCAAGGCCCGGGGAACCGCGGCGCCGCTCGAGGTCGTGCAACCGCAGCTGGTGGCGCCCGTCGAGGTGCGTCCGAAGCGGCAGGTCGACCGAATCGTGTCGATGGTGTTGCTGGCGATTGGTTTCGTGAACATCACCACCAGCATCCCGAGTTGGCTCAACCTGCCGAGCACGCTGCAGATGGTGTTCGACCAGGTCGGCATCGGTACGTACACCTCGACTGCGCTCGCCGAAAGCCTCGGCATCCTGGCAATCGTGGTGCAAGCGGTGATCTGGATTGCCGCGCTCGCCGTCACGATCTCGTTGATGCGGCGCAATCGGTTGTCCTGGTGGGTTCCCCTGGCGGCCGGAGCGCTGGCTCTTATCGCGGTGATGGTGATCCTGTACATTGCGATGGCCGGCGACCCCGCCGTGATGGAGAACCTGACCAACTGACCACGGGCCGCGACATCAGTGTCGCCCGCACGCCGTAGTATCGCGGATGTGAAGCTGGCTGCAGCGTCGAGGAACATCGTGTCGCGATACACGGTGCGCGCGGTCACGCTCGCGGCCGGTTCCATCGGCATCATCTGGCTGATGGTCGATGCTCTGCTGCTGATCGACGTGCTCGCCGCGCGCGATCGTCTCGACCTGGCGGGCATCCCGTTGGTGTGCCTGGCGGTGCAGATCGGGCTCCTCGTGCTTGCCCTCGCGCGGCCCGGTCGGGTGACCGCGATCGTGTATCTGGCTATCGGCACCCTGTGCGTCTTCGCCTTCCAGCTCATCGTGCTCTCCGAACTGCCGGATGTGCAGGCCAGCGGGCAGATGCTGCTCAACCGTGGCGCATTCGCGCTGGCGCATCTCGGTGCGGTCACGGGCGGACCCCTCAGCGGCCTCGGCTGGTGCCTCTCCGGCTTCGCCCTCGGCACCCTGGCCACGCTCGCGGCATCCGGCGTGCTCGGGTTGCCTCCCCACCTCGGCACGGGGCCAGCGATCGCGGCGCTCGCATTCAGTGCGGTGCTGATCTCGCTCTGGTTCAGCCTGCGGCTCTACGATCGGCGCACCGAAGACCTGGCCACCGCCGAAGCCGACAGCGAGCGGATGTCCGCCGGGCGTGACGCGGAACACCGAGTCGCTGCGCTGATTCACGACACCGTCCTCGGCGACCTGACGGCGATCGTGCACAGCGGGGGCCCGCTCACCGCCTCCGAACGTGACCGTATCGAAGCGGATGCCCGGGCACTGGTGTCGGCGATCGACACGGGCGGGTTTCCCCCGCCGACAAGCAACTCCCTGCAGCATGACATCCGCGAAATCGTGATGGACTACGAATCGATCGGGCTGAGGGTCGACGTCAGCGGTGACAGCGCTTCCCTCACCGATCTTGACCCGGCAAGCCGCGAGGTCATGCTGAGTGCGATCGGCGCCTGCCTCGACAACGTCGTGCAACATGCCGCCACCGACGCGGCCGATGTGTTCATCGATCGTGACGCGCAACAGCTGACCGTGATGATCGTCGACCACGGCAGCGGCTTCCTGATCGACGATGTGCCGTTCGACCGGCTCGGCATCCGAAACTCGATCGTCGGACGTCTGCGCCGGGAGGGCGGCAGCGCCACCATCTGGTCTCAACCCGAGATCGGCACCTCGGTGATCCTCTCGGTTCCGCGCAACCCGGCGGAGGTGTTGAGTGAGAGGTGACGCGCTGCGGATCTCGCCACACCTCGCGGATCCGCTCAGCTGGTTCAGCAATCGTTACCTGCCGACCGCGTTCGGCGGTATCGCTTTGGTGCTCGGTGCCGCCATGATCATCGTCACGTCGAGCCACACCGAGCCGGCTCCCCAGGCGCTCGCCTTCCTCTGCTTCGTTGCGGCGTTTCCCCTGATCAGGCACCTGACCGCACCGCATCGCGCCGCGTTCCGGCTCCGTCACGCCGCCGCGCCATTGCTGCTCTCCTGGGCGGGTGTGCTGCTGTCCGCGATCGGATACGCGGAAGGAACGGTGCCCGTGCAGCACTGGTGGGCGCCGATCAGTGTCGCCTGCGTGCTGATGGCGCTCATCACCCGCAGTTCGGTGCTCGGGCTGGGCGCGTACGCCCTGGCGTCGAGCGCGGTTTGCGCGCTGGCGACCGTGCTGGCATGGCAGAGCGAACAGGACTTCTGGCCCCCGCTTAGCGTTGCCGTCATCGCCGGCATCACCCCGCTGGTCGGTGGCGTCGCGGCGGCGGTCTACTCCGGGTACATGGTGAGCCACGCGCTTGACGCCCGCGAGGAGGGACCGCCCAGCCTGCCAACCGACGGCGGTGTGCAGCAGCACGCGTCGGCGGTATTGCGGAACGGCCGGATCTCTGACCTCGCCGACCCGGTGAGCACGTTCCTGGTGCGCATCGCCCGGATCGGCGAGGTGGGTGATGAGGACCGAGCTGACGCGGCCGCGCTCGCCGAGAAGGTGCGCGAGGTGTTGGTCGACCGAGTGCAGAGCAGCTGGCTCGACGATCTCGCGGCCGAGCGCGAGCTCACGGTCATCGACCCCAGCGGTCGTGCCGAGCGGATGACGGGGCCGCAGCGGGCGGTGATCCGCGGCATCCTGTCCACCGTTCAGCACAGCCCGATGCTCGAGCCCGGAACGCTGCGGATCAGCCTGAGCGGGCGACCGGACGACGTGACGGCAGTCGACCTGCGCATGAAGCTAGCCCTGCCGGAAGCCCGGCGGATAACCCTGCTGGCGCCCTACTTCCTGACGCTGCAGACCGTTGCCCACGACCTGAGCTGGGAGACGGGCGAGCAGCTGCGCTTGCGCTTTCAGCTGCCCGCCACGTCGCGGTAGAGTTCAGCGCTGAAGGCCTACTTGCCTGAGTAGCCGGCCGAGCCGAGCTGCTTGGTGGCCTCCACCACGCGAACGGCCATGTCGCGTTCGGCGACCTTGCCCCAGGCGCGCGGGTCGTACAGCTTCTTGTCGCCGACCTCGCCGTCGAGCTTCAGTACGCCCTCGTAGTTGCGGAGCATGTAGCCGGCGATCGAGCGGGTGAACGCGTACTGGGTGTCGGTGTCGATGTTCATCTTGATGACACCGTTGGCCACGGCCTCGGCGATCTCGGCATCCGATGATCCGGATCCGCCGTGGAAGACGAGGTCCAGCGGGTTCGGGCCGGTGCCGTACTTGGCCTGCAGTCCGTCCTGGATCTCCTTCAGCAGCGACGGGCGCAGCTGAACGTTGCCCGGCTTGTACACGCCGTGCACGTTGCCGAAGGTGAGCGCGGCCATGTAGCGGCCCTGCTCGCCGAGGCCCAAGGCGTCGACAACCGCGATGGCGTCGTCGAGGGTGGTGTACAGGTGCTCGTTGATGTCGTGGCTGACGCCGTCTTCTTCGCCGCCGACGACGCCGATCTCAACCTCGAGGATGGCGTTGATCGCCTTCATCCGGGGAAGCAGGCTCTTCGCGATCTCGATGTTCTCGCCGAGCGGAACGGCCGAGCCATCCCACATGTGCGACTGGAAGATCGGGTTGCGGCCGGCCTTCACCTCAGACTCGGATGCCTCGATCAGCGGCATCACGAAGCCGTCCAGGGCGTCCTTGGGGCAGTGGTCGGTGTGCAGCGCGACCGTGACCGGGTAGTTCTTCGCCACCTCGGTGGTGAACGCGGCGAAGGCGAGGGCCCCGGATGCGCGGGCCTTGACGCTCTGGCCGGCGAAGTAGTCGGCGCCTCCGGTGGTGACCTGGATGATGCCGTCGGATTCCGCGTCGCTCAGCCCTTGCAGCACCGCGTTGATCGTCTGTGACGACGACACATTGATGGCGGGGTAGGCGAACCCCTTGGTCTTCGCCTTGTCGAGCATTTCGGCGTACTGGTCGGGGGTGGCGATAGGCATAGAGTCTCTCCTTCGAGGCATCACGCTGCGGCGATCAGCCCTGGTCCGCGGTGTTGTCTCTCCGAGTCTATTGATCGAGCGAGCCGCGCGCCTGCGAGCGCGCGCCTCGAAACGCTTCGGCATACTTGAGCGATGACCACTCCGATCGTTGTCACCGCAATTTTCGAGCCCGCCGAGGGCCAGTTCCACGCTGTTATCGACGTGCTGAAGCCGTCGATCGCGGCCGTGCACGAAGAGGACGGATGCCTGCTCTACGCGATCCACGAAGACCCGACCGGCACCATCGTCATGATCGAGAAGTGGGCGAGCGAAGAGCTCCTCGACATCCACGGCATCAGCCCGGCGGTCGTGGCGCAGCGCGCAGCGCTCGACGGTCTGCTCGCCCGACCGGTCGAGGTCACTCGGCTGGTTCCGATTCCCGTCGGCACCCCCGAGCAAGGTGTTCTTTAGCACCCGAGCTACCCTCAATTGAGGGCCTTCGCGATAGGCTGAGATCGCGACGCTGTCACCACCCGGCGTGTTTTCCTGCACCAGATTCACGATCCTAAGGACGCCAATCCAGATGACACCGGACGACTCAATCCTCCTCGACCAGCCCGATCGCAACCTCGCCATGGAACTGGTGCGAGCCACCGAGGCCGCCGCCATCCGCGCCTACCCGTTCATCGGCCGCGGCGACAAGAACGCAGCCGACAAGGCCGCCGTCGACGCGATGCGCAAGTTCCTCGGCACCGTGAACTTCGACGGCGTCGTCGTGATCGGTGAGGGCGAAAAAGACCAGGCGCCGATGCTCTACAACGGCGAGCACGTCGGCAACGGCCGTGGCCCCGCCTGCGACATCGCGGTGGACCCAATCGACGGCACCTCGCTCACCGCCGCCGGGCGGCAGAACGCGATCTCGATGATTGCCGTCTCCGACCGCGGCACCATGCTGGACGCGTCATCCGTGTTCTACATGGACAAGATCGTCACCGGCCCCGAGGGTATCGGCGTCGTCGACATCCGCAAGCCGATCGGGGAGAACCTGCGCGCGCTGGCCGCGGCGAAGGGAACGGATGTCTCGGAGCTTCGCGTTGCCGTGCTCGACCGTCCGCGCCACGCGCAACTGATCGACGACATCCGCGCCGCGGGTGCCGGCACCCGGCTCAGGCTCGACGGCGACGTCGCCGGCGGCATCAACGCGGCCCGGTACGACAGTCGAATCGACATGTGCGTCGGCATCGGCGGCAGCCCTGAGGGCGTGGCCACGGCCGCCGCGATCAAGGCGCTCGGCGGGTTCCTGCAGGGCCGGCTCGCGCCCGGCTCCGACGAGGAGAAGCAGCGCGGCCTCGACGCTGGCCTCAAGTTCGACTACGTCTACGAGGCGGATGAGCTGGTCTCCGGCCACAACACCTTCTTCGTGGCGACCGGTGTCACCAATGGCGAGCTCGTCGCCGGCGTTCGCCGCAAGGGGCCGATCATCAAGACCGAGAGCGTGGTGCTGCGCTCGCACTCCGGCACCATCCGCCGGGTCCTGGCCGATCACCTCGTCTCGAAGTGGCTCGAGGAGTAACCCGCACACTGCCCATTCCGCCCGAGACATCGCCCGGGCTTACCGCGACTTCATGCCCGCCGCACCCGAGCTGCGTGGCGGCTGGCTCACGTCGCTGGTGGCACCGCCGGAACCCTTCGTTCCGGACTCGCTCCAGGGCGAGAAGGCCCGTCGGTGTGGCGGTGGTCTTCGGCGGCGTGTTCCGCGGCAATCAGAAGATCGAGCCCGCCGCCTGACGACAGGCTCCCCACGTGCGGCGCCGGGCCCCTTGCCTGCACGCTCGGGGGTGCCTAACGTGGCGCGTGACAGGTGCTCATGGGAGGCGCGGCATGTTCCGGGATCGTCGGGATGCCGGCCGGCAGCTCGCGCAGCGGCTGCTGCGCTACCGCGGCCGCGACACGGTGGTGCTCGGCCTTCCACGGGGTGGAGTTCCCGTGGCGGCTGAGGTCGCCGACACGCTTGCCGCCCCGCTCGACGTCATCGTAGTGCGCAAGCTCGGAGTGCCGCAGCAACAGGAACTGGCAATGGGCGCGGTCGGCGAAGGCGACGTGATCGTGGTCAACGACCGGATCGTGCGGCAACTCGGCCTCAGCAAGGCGGTGCTCACCTCGGCGGCCGATCGGGAGAAGCAAGTCGTCGAGGAACGTGCCGCGCGCTTCCGCCCGGGGCGGCCGCGTCTGAACCTGAACGGCAAGACGGCGCTCGTCGTGGATGACGGGCTGGCCACCGGGTCCACGGCGCGCGCCGCCTGTTCCGTGGCCCGTGCCGCGGGGGCCGCGACGATCGTTCTCGCCGTGCCGGTGGCCCCGGCGGATGCCGCGCCCGCGGGCTGGCCGCAGGTTGACGAGTTCGTCTGCCTGCAGCAGCCCTCCCGGTTCAATGCGGTGGGGGAGTTCTACGACCACTTCGATCAGACCAGGGATGACGAGGTCGTGGCGCTACTCGCCCGGGCCGCAGCCAACCGGGAGACGTGGCCCACGGAGGATGACGCAGAGTCCTAAGCGGCGTGCTCTGCTTGCGCGTCGGCGGGCGCCGTGGTGGTCAGCTCGTACGCGGTCAGCTCGCGCGGTGACTCCTCGATGCCGGGCAGCGTGCCGAGCACCTTGGACTCGTCGAGGGCGTTCAGTTTGCGGGCGCTCGGCAGCACCTGACGTTCCATCGAGCCGACGAACGCGTTGTAGTTCTTGACCGTGCTCTCGATCGACCGCCCGAGCTTCTCGATGTGCTCGGACAGCTTCGCCAAGCGGGTGTAGAGCTCGCGGCTCAGGTCGAAGAGCACCTTGGCGTCTTCGGTCAGCACGTCCTGCTGCCAGCTGAACGCCACGGTCTTCAGCACCGACCAGAGCGTCACCGGCGACGACAGCGCCACCCGCTTGCTGAACGCGTAGTCCATGATCCCCGGGTCGGCCTCGAGCGCACTCGACACCAGCGACTCGCTCGGGATGAAGGCGATCACCAGTTCAGGGGATGCCTCGAGCCCTGCCCAATACGTCTTGCTGGCCAGCGCGTCGATGTGTGACCGCAGCGCCTTCACGTGCTGCTTCAGCAACTGCTCGCGCCGGATCGCCTCCTCGCCGGTGGCCGTCGCCGGAATCTGGCTGGCTTCGAGGTAGGCGTTGAACGGCACCTTCGCGTCCACCGCGATGTTCTTGCCGCCCGGCAGGTGCACCACCATGTCGGGGCGACCGGACCCGGCATCCGAGCTGATGCTCGACTGCACGTCGAAGTCGACCCTTTCGATCAACCCGGCGGCCTGCACCACGTTGCGCAGCTGGGTCTCGCCCCACACCCCACGGGTGCTGTTGCTCTTCAGCGCGGACGCGAGCGACTCGGCCGTCGCGCGCAGCCGCTCCTCGGACTCGTTCGCCGCCCTCAGCTGTTGGCTGATCTCGCCGTGCTGCAGGCTGCGCTGCGTCTCCAGTTCGGTGACCTTGAGCTGCATGGCGCGCAGGTTCTCTTGCACCGGGGTGAGTGCCTGCAGCACCTTGCTTTCGGCGCGGTCGCGTTCGGTCTGAGCCTGCTGCTCCGCCCGCTGCCGCTCCACCAGCTCCTGCTGCTGCCGCTGCAGGGTGCCAATCTGCTCACGGAACGCCGACGCCGTGGCGTGTACCGACGCGAGCTCGGCCGAGAGCCGGGCCTGGGCAGCTTGCTCCTCGGCACGCATCTCCGCCATCCGAGCCTGCTCCTGGGCGCGCAGCTGCGCCAGCTCGGCGGCATGGCGGGCCTCGACCAGCGCCGGATCCTCGCCGGCCGAGGGCCGCGACCGAAGGTACAGCAGCGCGGCCACGCCGCCCAGCAGCACCCCAATGATCAGGCCGATGAGCAGTGAGAGAAGGTCCATGCCTTCAGTGTGTCAGCGGCATCCGACATCCGAATTCCCCGCGCCGTCTCGATGGTTTATGCCTCGGAAAACGCTCGGGGACCCTGCCAGAAGGCAGGGTCCCCGAGGAACACCGTGACGGTGTCAGGTGATCAGGCGTTTAGTTAATCACCGTGTTGTCGTTGGAGTGCACGTTCAGCCAGGGGCCGGCCGGCACGTCCTTGTAGTCGATGAACTGCCAGTCGACAAGGTCGCTCATGCCGTTGAGGTCGGCGAAGCCGAGGCAGCCGTTCAGGGCGGGGGAGACATCCATGCCAGCGCCGCCGTAGCGGGCGTTGGCCGGGCGGGCGTCGTTCGCGCCGAAGACGTACTCCGAGTCGTGGTACTGGCCAGGACCGGCATCCGCGATCTGGCCGTAGCAGGTCTGGCCATCCTTCATCAGCTTCACCCAGCGGTTCTTCATCAGGCTCTTGCCCTGGTCGCCGACCTGGCCGGCGTATGCGGGGTCGTTCGCCCAGGGGATGACGGTGCCGCGGTTGGCGAAGCCGGTCGGGTCGTTCACATCGTCGTAGGGCAGGTCGAGGTAGAACGGGTTCTGCTTCGGGGTCATGGATGACGGGAAGAAGCCGTTCGCAGCGACGCGGGGCTCGGTGGCGCACACGCCGGACGAGCTGATGCCGTCGCAACCGCCATAGTTGGCGAACCAGTTGGCGTCATAGGTGGAGAGCATCTGGCTGCCGTCTGCCGCGTTCGCGTCGAAGATCTCGCCGACCCAGAACGTGGTAGCGGCGATCTTGGTGTGCACAGGGTAGCTGCTGGTTCCGCTGCCGGCCGCGGCGGCCACGGGCGCGGCTGCCACAGGGGCGGGAGCGGGCTCGGCTACCGGCTGCGCGGGTTCCGCGACCGGCTCGGCGGCCGGCGGGGCAACCGGGGCAGGTGCGGCGGTCTGCTGTGCCTTGCGCTCGGCGTTCTTCGCGTGGGCGGCCGCCGACTTGCCCGGCGACTCCTGCAGCGCCGAGTTGGCGGATGCGGATGTCGGGTCGGCCGCCTCATAGGCGAAGCCGGCCCCGAACATCAGGGTGAGGGCGAGGAGCGAGCCGGTCAGGGCACCGATCTTTCTACGACCCTTGGGGAGGAGATGTCGAGGATGGAGGTGCCGGGGCGTGCTTCGAATCACGATTTCCTTTCAAGCGGATGGGACGAATCCAACCCCCCTGAATCCACCTGTGAGGCTAATAAATTCAAACTGTGAATTTCATCCATAAGTGTGTCTTATTCACAGCTTTTGAGCAGAAGTCGAGTATGGGTCCTCGTGCCACCGTGCGACCGCACCGGGTCACGACGGCCGTTCTCCACGGGAGGCCTTGTCGACGATGTCGGCGATGCGGCGGGCGCGGGTCTCTGGCTTCTTGGCGAAGGCGACCCAACTGATCGCGAACTTGCGCACCGAGGCCGGGAACGCGTCCCAGTTCGCGCGCGCCGCGGGCACGGCATCAAGCGCCGCGGAGAGTTCGGCCGATTCGGTGAGATTCTCGGCGTCGTCGAGGAGGGTCCAGGAGCCGTTCTCTCGGGCCAGTTCGACCGCGTGTTCGCCGGCCGGCGACATCCGCCCCTCCCGTTCCAGCTGGGCGATGCGCTCCTTGTTGGTGCGTGCCCATCCGCTGCCGGGTTTTCGTTGGGTGAACCAGAGCATCGAGCGGTCGTCGTCGAGAGGGCGGGCCTGGCCGTCGACCCAGCCGAAGGCGAGGGCCTCGAGAACCAGGTCGTCGTAGGCCACCGCCCGGCGACCGGTGGCTCCGCGCCAGGAGACCACCCAGACGCCGGGCGACTGCGCGTGGTTCGCTTCGAGCCACTGCCGCCACGCGGCGACACTCTCGGGATGGAACTGCTCGGCCTGATCGCGGCTGTCCATGGCGCCGAGCCTACTCCGGGCGGCCCGCCCCGAACCCTCGAATCAGCCCGGGATTGCGTCTGCGAGGGTGCGGAGTAGTGTGGCGCGCATGAGCATCCTCGAGAGAGAGACGCCCACGGGCGCTCTCGCCGAAAAGACTGTTGAGCACTGGGTTGGCGGCGCTTCATACACCGGGGAATCCACCCGCACCGGCCCGGTCTACAACCCTGCCGCGGGTGTGGTCACGCGCGAGGTCAGGTTCGCGACATCCGCGGATGTCGATGCCGCCGTACAGGCCGCGAAAGCGGCGTTTCCCGACTGGTCGGGCACCTCGTGGGCCAAGCGGCAGCAGGTGATGTTCGCCTTCCGTGAGCTGCTGAACGCGCGCAAGGACGAGGTCGCCGCCATCCTCACCGCCGAGCATGGCAAGGTCACCTCCGACGCGCTCGGCGAGGTGGCCCGCGGCCTCGAGGTCGTCGAGTTCGCCTGCGGACTGCCGCACCTGGCCAAGGGCGAGTTCAGCGAGAACGTGTCCACCGGCGTCGACGTGTACTCGCTGCGGCAACCGCTCGGCGTGGTCGGGATCATCAGCCCGTTCAACTTCCCGGCAATGGTGCCGCTCTGGTTCTTCCCGATCGCGATCGCGGCCGGCAACACGGTGGTGCTGAAGCCGAGCGAGAAAGACCCGTCGGCATCCGTATTCCTAGCCGGACTAATGAAGCAGGCGGGCCTGCCCGACGGCGTGCTGAACGTCGTGCACGGCGACAAGGAGGCCGTCGACGCTTTGCTGTCGCATCCGGATGTCGCCAGCATCTCGTTCGTCGGATCCACGCCGATCGCGAAGTACATCTACGAGACCGGAACCCGCAACGGCAAGCGCGTGCAGGCGCTCGGCGGTGCCAAGAATCACATGCTGGTGCTGCCAGACGCCGACCTCGACCTGACCGCCGATGCGGCCGTGAACGCGGGTTTCGGCTCGTCCGGTGAGCGGTGCATGGCGGTCAGTGTGGTGGTGGCGGTCGAGCCGGTGGCCGACGACCTGGTGCAGAAGGTCAGCGAGCGGATGTCGTCACTCACCGTCGGTGACGGCACCCGCGGCTGCGACATGGGCCCGCTGATCACCAAGGAGCACCGCGACAAGGTCGCCGGCTACCTCGACGTCGCCGTCACCGACGGGGCGACCCTCGCGGTCGACGGGCGCGGCGTGCAGGCGGATGGCGCATCCGACGGCTTCTGGCTCGGCCCGACCCTGATCGATAAGGTGCCCACCACCTCGAAGGTGTACACCGACGAGATCTTCGGACCGGTGCTCTCGATCGTGCGAGTGGCCTCATACGAGGAGGGCGTGGCGCTGATCAACGCGAGCCCCTACGGCAACGGCACGGCGATCTTCACCAATGACGGGGGAGCGGCCCGCCGCTTCCAGCACGAGGTGTCCGTGGGCATGATCGGCATCAACGTGCCGATCCCGGTGCCGGTCGGCTACTTCTCCTTCGGCGGCTGGAAGAACTCGCTGTTCGGCGACACCAAGGCCTACGGTCCCGACGCAGTACATTTCTTCACCCGGCAGAAGGCGGTCACCTCGCGCTGGCTCGACCCGTCGCACGGCGGCATCAACCTGGGCTTCCCGCAGCACGACTGAGGCAGCGCGGCTGAGGCAGCGAGACTGAGGCGGCGCTGCCGCGGGGTCGTCGGATGCTGGCCGCCGCGTAGAACGGCAGCGATCCGCGATTCGAGGCGGCGTGTCAGACGAGTTGAGCGGCGAGGCGTGACGGAACACTGCCGTTCTGCGCAGGAACCCGTGTGGCGCGCTGGTTCAGCGCGGTTCGCGCCGACTCGGAGGCCGCGGCGGCTGGCGGCTATGTGGCGGCGGCTATGCGCTCGCCGCCACCGCCACCGCCTCGGCCGCGGCCACGGTGCCGATCGCGTTGATGCGGATGCCGCTGAGCTCGGCCAGTTGGTCGAGGTCGGATGCCTGGTGCCGCTTCGCCGCGTGGATCATGATCGCGGCGCACGCCTCGGCGTCCGCGATCGCGTCGTGGTGGGCGAAGTCCTCGAACCCCGCTGCCATCGCCGCGACCGGCAGCCGGTAAGAGTCGAGCGTGTAGGTTTTGCGGGCCAGCTGCAGCGTGCACGCGTACCGGAGACTGGGGATCTCGAGCAGGCTCGCCGTGCACGCCGCCTTGATCACGCCCATGTCGAATCCGGCGTTGTGGGCAACGAGGTCGTCGCCGTCGACGAACGCCAGCAGGTCGGGCAGTTGGTCGCTCCAGAGCGCCGCGTCCGCGACATCCGATGCCACAATTCCGTGAATCCGGGTGTTCCACTCCGCGAAGTCGTCGTAGCCGACCGGCGGGCGGATCAGCCAACCCGCGGTGTCGACCACTTTGCCGTCGCGCACCTTCACCAGGCCGACCGAGCACGCGGATGCCGCGTGATTGTTAGCTGTCTCGAAGTCGATTGCGGTGAAGTCCAGTGGCACGGGGTTGATGCTGTCACGGGCATCCGACGTTGCCGGGAGCGCACGCCGCTCTGGCACGAATCGGCACATCTCGCTCCGGTTATGCGAAACATCGTCATGACGGGTGGCGTGGACTCGGTACGCCATCTCGCCGACCCCCGGACGACCGACGCCGGCCAGCGGAAAGACTTTGTCGGCCAGGACGAAAACGGCGACTACCTGCTGATCGCGGTGGGCGCCGAGCCGGGTGACCTGTCTACCGGCGGCTCGCCCAACCTCCCCAGCCAACTCGGTCTCGTTGACGGCACCACCGTTCAGCTGGTGCCGAATGGCCTTTCCGATCTCTCGTCCGAAGACTGGACGACGCTCGCCCCGAGCCTCATGATCAAGGAGCCGTAGGCAAGCCCCGGTACGATAGACCCCCGTGGCTCTCACTATCGCAATCGTCGGACTCCCGAATGTCGGCAAGTCCACCCTCTTCAACGCACTGACCAAGAACACGGTGCTCGCCGCGAACTACCCGTTCGCGACGATTGAACCGAACGTCGGCGTGGTGAACCTGCCCGATGAGCGCCTCAACACGCTCTCCGAGATCTTCGGCAGCGAGCGCATTTTGCCCGCCCCGGTGTCGTTCGTCGACATCGCCGGCATCGTCAAGGGGGCCAGCGAGGGCGAGGGTCTCGGCAATAAGTTCCTCGCCAACATCCGTGAGGCCGACGCGATCGCGCAGGTCATCCGTGGCTTCAGCGACGACGACGTGGTGCACGTCGATGGTGTGGTCAACCCCGCCAGCGACATGGAGATCATCAACACCGAGCTGATCCTCGCCGACATGCAAACCCTCGAGAAGGCCATTCCGCGCTACGAGAAAGAGGTCAAGGGCAAGAAGCTTGACCCGTCCGTTCTGGATGCCGCGCAGCAGGCGATGGCCGTGCTGAATGAGGGCACGCTGCTCTCCGCCTCGAAGGTTGACATCGAGCCGATCAAGGAACTCGGTCTGCTCACCGCCAAGCCGTTCATCTTCGTTTTTAACGTGGACGAGGCCGTGCTGACCGATGCCGCGAAGAAGAAGGAACTCGCCGACCTGGTCGCGCCAGTGCAGGCCGTCTTCCTCGACGCGAAACTCGAGAGCGAACTGATCGACCTGGACGAAGCGGATGCCGCGGAGCTGCTGGCCTCGACCGGACAGGACGAGTCCGGCCTGAACCAGCTCGCCCGCATCGGTTTCGACACCCTCGGTCTGCAGACCTACCTCACCGCCGGCCCCAAGGAGACCCGCGCCTGGACGATCCCGAAGGGCTCGAAGGCCCCGCAGGCGGCCGGCGTCATCCACACCGACTTCGAGCGTGGCTTCATCAAGGCCGAGATCATCTCGTTCGCTGACTTGGTCGCGACCGGCTCGGTTGCCGAAGCCCGGGCCAAGGGCAAGGCCCGCATGGAGGGCAAGGACTACGTCATGCAGGACGGCGACGTGGTGGAGTTCCGCTTCAACGTGTGAGTGAGTTCCCGTTCAACGTCTCAGGCACCTGACTCAATGCGCCTGAATCGGTGCGCACGATCAAGAATCGCGCATATGTCTTCCACCATGCCAAAGCCTTACTGAGCGCACGAAAGGAGAGCTGGGTGTGCGCGCTGGAA
>JBEVDR010000015.1:0-6314 GCA_040513215.1 Microbacteriaceae bacterium
ACGGGCACAACGGCGACCAGCACGTCGACGATCTCGGCGGCGGTCGCGCCCGCATCGACCGCGGCATCGGCCTGGGCTCCGTATGACGGAACAGCCCCTCCAACAGCGACCAGCGCGGCGAGCCGGACGAGCGCCCGCGTCTTCAGATCCAGCCCTAGCGACTCCACTTCGGCCCCGCCGACGCAGTCTTCCGCAAAGTGCGCGTCGTTGATCGCAAGAAGGCGCAGCCGCTCCTGATAGTCCAAAGCCGACCTCATCCTCCACCGTCACTGGTGCCCGACGCGCTCACCGGGGCGTCTTCCTCAGGCTTTGGCTGCTTCGTGGATCTCAGCCTCGAGTGCCTTTTCGTCTGCCTGAAGCTGCTTCTTGTCGATCTTCGTCGCCCGCGTGATCGCGCGCTCGACGTGTGCTTCCAGATCGGTCGCCGCAATGACAACCAGGCCGGTTTGCCCCTCGTCGAGCAACTCGCCCAGATCCTTCAAATCGCTTCGGCTCATCCCGCCTGCGACGTGTCCGGCGAGCGCGCCCAACGCGCTGCCGCCCGCGCCGCCGGCAAGCAGAGCGCCACCAAGCCCGATCGCCGGGAACAGCGCCACCAGCGCGCCTCCGGCCAGACCGATTCCCAAACCGCCCCAGGCACCCTGCCGGGTCGGCTGCTCGTGCTTCTTGACGATCTTCACCTTGCCGTCCGCGTGTCGCGAGATCACCGCCGCGTCATAGGTGTCGATGAGGTCGTTCTGAACGTAGAAGTCCTTGACGGCCTCGTAGTCGGCGACCGCGTCGTCCTCGGTGTCGTACGTAGCCCCGAATACCACCAGCGTGTCTAGTGCCATTTCACTCGGCCTCCGCCTAGTCAGCTTCGAGCTCGGCCTCGTCGCGAAGAACCATGCCAAATGCGATCAGGTCCTCCGGAGTAAGCAAGCGGTGCCCGATCACCACGCCTCCGGCGTCGCGGACGGCATCGCGCAGCGGCATCGCCCAGAGATGCTCGATCGCGAGCACCAGCGCCGAGCTGCCATCAGGCAGTTCGTCGAGCAGCCCGGCCGCTACCACCTCCGCTGCGCTGGGTGCGCTCGCATCGACGGAACCCCCGAGCTCGGCCCCAACCTCAGCGCCCTCGGCGCCGGCGACGCCCAGCCCGACCAGCGCACCGACCACGGAGCGCAGCTCGGCCCGTTGGTCATCATCGAGATCGGACACGCTCAGCGCCGAAACGTCGTCGCCGTCGCGCAACACGAACACGGCATCAACGACCCTGATCTGTCCGACATCACTGAGACGTCCCAGCTCTTCCGCGATCCGACCCTCGAACAGGTCGCTGTCTGGAAAGCCGATCACGAACGCCTGAATCGGTCCGATGCTCATGAACACGTTCCTCCCGCTCGCCATACGCCGCCGAACCACGGCCCGCTCCCACCATGGGCGATCTGGCCGCTGCCCGCATCACACAGATCGCACGAAGCGACCGAACGCGCTAGGCACCCAATCCGAGAACCGAGGCGATAACGCGTCCGCAGCGCGTCCGGGTCCACCCGCTATGGGTGAGGACACACGAAGACCCGATCGGGCACGATGCAGTGAGGGCCGGACCCGCGAGTGGCCTGACCGCGCCAACTGACGTGTGACGAGATCTCGGCGAATGGAGCAATCATGGCCACCGGACGAAGGCACCCGCGCTGTCCGATCAGGACCTTGCCGAACTGATCGCGCTGACGAAGGGCTCGGACAGCGTCGAGTTGAAGCTGACCGTGCCGGTGTCCGACCGCAGCCGGGGCGCGGCGGCGCTGGGGGTGGATCCCCTTGACGCCCAGATTCGGCAGGTGTACTTCTTCGACACCCCGGATCTGATGCTGAATAAGGCCGGGGTGGTGGTTCGTGCTCGCCGGGTTCAGCAGAAGGGCGACGACACGGTGGTGAAGCTGCGCCCGGTGGTCCCGGACCAGCTCCCCGGACAGTTGCGCCGCTCGCCCAACTTCGGTGTCGAGGTCGATGCGATGCCCGGCGGGTTCGTCTGCTCCGGATCAATGAAACGCGCGCTGAAAACCCCCGAGGTCAGGGATGCGGTGTTCGGGAACCGACCGATCCGCAAGCTCTACTCCAAGGAGCAGCGGGCACTGTACGCCGCGCACGCACCCGACGGGCTCAGGTTGGACGACCTATCGATCCTGGGCCCGATCACCGTGCTCAAGCTGAAGTTCGCCCCGGAAGGATACGCCCGCAGGCTGGTTGCCGAGCTGTGGTTCTACCCGGACAACTCCATGATCCTGGAGTTGTCGACCAAATGCGCACCGTCGGAGACGTTCCAGGTCGCCGCCGAAACCAGAGCATTCCTCACCCAGAAGGGTGTCGACCTCACCGGCGAGCAAGAGACCAAGACGAAGAAGGCGCTCCAGTACTTCTCCAAGCAGCTGAAGGCAGACAGCGACTGAGCCGCCCGGGAGCCCGCAGAGCGCTATGAGACCTTCGTCGCTTGCCGATCGCATACAGGCGTCCACGGGCCTAGCGCTCACTGGGTTTCACGCGACTTGGGTGATGTTCGGCCTGGCTTAGCCCGTTCGAATGGGTGGGGTGCCGCGAAGCGCGGTGCGAGAGCGCGAGAAGGAGCGAGGCAGAGCATGTCCGAGAGGCAGAGCACCCACAAGGAGAGGAGCAGCGCAGCGGTTGGCTGGATCACGTTCGCCGCAATCATGTTGATCATGATCGGCGCGTTCCACGCCATCGCCGGGCTGGCGGGGATCATCGAGAACGAGTTCTACAGCGCCGTCCCGGCGGCTGGGACCGAGGCGACGGGCGACGTCTATTTCTTGCAGTTCGACGCCACCACGTGGGGATGGATCCACCTGATCGGCGGCATTATCGTCCTGTTCGCCGGCTTCGGGCTGTTCAGGGGTGCGGTCTGGGCGCGCACGGTCGGCGTGATCGTGGCCGTGATCAGCGCCATCGTGAACTTCGCGTGGCTGCCGTGGTACCCGGTCTGGTCGCTTGTGATGATCGCGATCGCCATCACTGTGATCTGGGCGTTGACGGCGCATGGACGCGACATCGTCGACGTCGAGTAGGGCGGGGCATCAACCCCTGGTCGGAACTCCACGGAACAGGACACCGGTTGGTACAACGCGTCGGCCGGTTGGGTACCGAGCCCAACCGGCTGCGCGAGATCCCGCTGCTGGTCTGCGACGACGTCGGCTACATCCACTTCGTCCCCGACGTCGCCGCCGACAGTCCACGCCTTGGTTGCCAACCGCTACGAACGCCTCCCTCATCGTGTCCTTAAACAATCCGTTCTCTGCGTGAACGGAGATTTCGATGACGCTGTCAGCCTCCGTTCGAGCCAATGGGTCCACTGATGGCGACCGCCGCTGACCGCCCGCGAGGTCTCGGTCGGGTCGGCGCCGGCCTGCGGTCCTGGGGACAGTCGATCAAGCCTGATCGGCAGCATTTCGGCAAGGATCTGGTGGCGGGCCTGCCGGGCGCGATCAGCAGTGTTCCCGATGGGATGGCGTCGGCCGTGCTGGTGGGTGTGAACCCAGTGCACGGTCTGTATGCCAGCTTCGCTGGGCCACTTGCCGGTGGCTTGACCTCGAGCACCCAGCTGATGGTGATCACTACAACCACCGCCGCGGCCCTTGCCGCCGGCTCTGCGGTGTCTGGGTTGGATGCCGATCAGCGGCCGGAGGCGCTGTTCCTGCTCACGGTGCTCGCCGGCCTGGTCATGATCGTTGCGGGGTTGCTGCGGCTGGGCCGTTACACCCGGTTCGTGTCTTATTCGGTGATGACCGGCTTTCTCACCGGGGTGGCGGTGAACATCATCTGCGGGCAGCTCGGCGACCTGTCCGGTGTTGCTGCCGATGGGCCGAACGCGATCGCGAAGGCCTTCGACGTGATCACCCATCCGGGCGACATCAATCTCGCGTCATTGCTGACCGGACTCGCGGCGCTGGGCATCCTGTTCGGCCTGGCCAGGAGTCGCTTGAACACCGTGAGCGCCCTAGTGGCGCTGATCATCCCGACGCTCGCGGTGGTCATCGCCGGCGCTGACAGTGTCGCCCGGGTTGAAGACGGGGGCGCCATTCCCCGTTCGATTCCGCTTCCGGCATTACCGGATCTGAGCCTGATTTCGTTCGACCTGGTCGTCAACGCGCTGGCCATCGCCGTCATCGTGCTGGTGCAGGGAGTCGGGGTGAGCGAAGCCGCCCCAAACGCCGACGGGCGGCCGTCGAACATGAACCGCGACTTCCTCGCCCAGGGAGTGGGCAACCTTGCCGCTGGCCTGTTCCGCGGCCAGCCCGTGGGCGGCTCGGTGGGCCAGACGGCCCTCAACTCCGCCGCTGGAGCACGAACGCGGTGGGCGGCGATCTGGTCCGGCATCTGGATGGTGGTCATCCTCATCGCCTTCGCCGGCGTGGTGGGCAAGGTCGCGATGCCCACCCTGGCCGCGGTGCTGATCTTCGCCGCGATCGGGTCGCTTCGGCCTGGCGAGATGGCGACGATCTGGCGCACTGGCCGCACCTCTCAGATTGCGCTGGCGGCGACCTTCGTCGCGACCTTGTTCCTGCCGGTGGCCGCAGCGGTCGGCGTCGGCGTCGTGCTGTCGTTGTTGCTGCAGCTCAACCGGGAGGCCATGGACCTCACCGTCGTCGAACTGGTACCCAGCGACGGCGACCAGTTCCGCGAGCAGCCGGCGCCGCGAACACTCACCAACCATCAGGCCACCGTGCTCGACGTGTACGGCAGCCTGTTGTATGCCGGCGCACGCACATTGCAGGCACGCCTGCCCGAGGTGGCCGACGCCGAGGCGCCGGCAGTCGTGCTCCGGCTACGTGGACGCACCTCACTCGGCGCCACCTTCTTCCGCATCCTCGCCGCCTACGCTGAGCAGTTGGCAGCCGCCGGCGGCCGGCTCTACCTGTCCGGACTCGACCTAGACATGGCCGCGCGCCTGGCCAGAACCGGCCGGGTCACCGTTACTTCCCCCGTGCGAGTGTTCGACGCCACACCAGTCCTCGGCGAATCCACCTGGGCGGCGCTGCACGACGCCCAAGCATGGGTCGTTAAACACGAGCCCAGGTGAGCCGGCCTCACGCGACGAGCTCACGCAGACTGGGTGAAGACGCCTTCGACGACCTCAGGCAAGGTGCGCGTATGACCAACGCCTATCGAGCTGCTGGGCCGCCACCGGCAGTGGACGCCGGTCGGCTATGGGTCGGCGGTCTGGCCACAGCGCTTGTCGCGGCGCTCACCGCGGCCGTCGGTGTGCTGATTGCGACTGGCCTCCTCGACGTCGACGTGCTCGCACCTCCCGGCTTCACCGGCTCCGTAATAGGCGACTACGCCATTGCAGCCGCCATCGCCGCACTGCTCGCGACCGCCCTCATCCACCTGTTGCTCGTGGCCTCACCCCGCCCACTCGCCTTCTTCCACTGGATCATCGGCCTATTGATCATCGTCGTGACCCTGCTGCCATTCGCCTCGGCTGCCGAGCTGCCGACCAAGCTCGCAACCGCGGCGATCAACCTGGTGGTCGGAATCGCGATCGCCTCGCTGACCTCCGGCACCGCCGCCCGGGTCGCCCGCACCAGCCGAGGGACCGCAGGAGGCGATCCGGCACTGGGCTGAAGCGGCGAAATCAGACGTCGGTCGGGCGGACAACGAGTCCTGCATCCAAGATTGCGGTGCTGGTCGGCAGGCATGGAAGGGAAAGGAAGCATGGGCACATTTGCGCAAAGCACGCCGAATCGTCGACACGTTTTCGTGATCTTGTTCGCACTGTGTGTTCTAGCGGGGTGCTCGTCCGGCTCGACCGGCACGGCTGGCTCGTCCGGCACGTCCCCGGGCACCGCGTCGCGCTCCCCTGGGCAAGCGAGCGCGTCCGTCGATCAGATGATCGCCACGCTTTGCGCCACGCTCGACGACCTCGAGGGCTCTCTGGAGACGGTCTCGGAGCAGGGCGTGGCTCAAGGCGACGAGATCGTTTCCGACCTCGACGCGTTCGCGAGAGCGCTCGAGACAGCGGCCACCGCGCTTGAGGCCGCGAATGCGAACGATGCCGCCGCGACAGCAAGTTCGCTGGCCTCAGATGTCGAAGCGGTCACAGCCGGTGCTGGTGAGGATGCCCGGGCGCGCGCCGCTGACGCGGCCGTCAAGCTCGAAGAACTCTCCACCGAGGTCGACTGCTCCCGGTCATGAGCTCGGGCTCACACCGACCAGGCCACGGCCCTGGACCATCTCGTCCACCGCGACCGGAGGTTGGTCGACGTCTCCATCGGACCGACGGCCCTGACGGCACGACTGGCAACTGGCGGAAGAGTCCCGGC
>JBEVDR010000016.1:0-40578 GCA_040513215.1 Microbacteriaceae bacterium
CGAGAACGACGTGCCCGTCGAGGATCGACCTGGCGGCATCCGCGATCGGTTCGTTGTGGTCGTCACCGTCGACGAGGACCGTGTACATCCCGGTCACCGAGCCGACGGCATCCGTCCCGGCGCGTTCGAGGAGCCGTGCCAGCACCGAGAAGGTCGACGGCGGGTAGCCGCGGGTAGCCGGAGGTTCGCCGGCCGAGAGACCGATCTCGCGCTGCGCCATGGCGACGCGGGTGAGCGAGTCCATCATCAGCATCACGTGGGCGCCCTGGTCGCGGAACGATTCGGCGATGCGGGTGGCGACGAACGCCGCACGCAGCCGCATCAAGGCCGGTTCGTCGGATGTGGAGACCACCACGATCGACCGAGCGAGGCCCTCCGCGCCGAGGTCGTCCTCGAGGAACTCGCGCACCTCACGGCCACGCTCGCCGACGAGGGCGATCACCGACACCTCGGCATCGGTGCCGCGGGCGATCATCGACAGCAGCGAGGACTTGCCGACTCCGGATCCGGCGAACAGGCCCATGCGCTGGCCGCGACCGACGGTAGTCAGCGTGTCGAGCACGCGCACCCCGGTCTGCAGTGGCGTGTCGATCCGGGTGCGTTGCATGGCCGGCGGAGTGTCGTTGTCGAGTGAGACCATGCTGCTGGCCCGGAGCGGCCCCTTGCCGTCGATCGGCCGGCCGACTCCGTCGAGCACGCGGCCGAACAGGCTCGGCCCGGTCGGCACGAGCACCGGGGTGCCCTTGGCGCGGGCGGGCGCTCCGGCGTTCACTCCGGAGAGTCGGCCGAGCGGCATGCAGCGGATGCTGTCGCGGGTGGTGGCGACCACCTCGGCGTCAACGCCCGGGCGGTCGCCGATGGTGACGAGGTCGCCGATGGCGCAGTCGAGGCCGGTGACCTCGAGACCGAGGCCGACGATCGAGGTGACCGTGCCGACACGTTCCGGCCGGGCGGCGAGCAGGGCACCGCCGAACGACTCGGCGCGGGGACGCCAGCTCATGCGTCCATCTCCCCGAGCAGGGCATCGCGGGCGCGGTCAAGGGCGGTGCCGATGCGGGCGTCGAGGTAGCCGTCGGGGAACTCGGTGATCGCGTCGCCGCGACTTAGCGTCGGGTCGGCGACCAGGGTGACCGCGGCCGCGGCACGCGTGGCGGCATCGAGGTCGGCCAGGTCGTCGGGGTTCATCCGCACCGACCGCACGGTATCCGGGTCGACACTGCAGAGTGCACGATCGAGGGCCGCCCTGGCGGTGTTCTCGCCCTGCGCGAGTTCGTAGCCGAGGATCGCCTCGGCGAGGTCGATCGCGGCGGCGGCCAGCGTGTTCTGCGCGTCGATAATCACCGGGACGGTGCGGTCATCGAGAGCCCGTGCCGCCATCGCCAGCGCCGCGAGCGCTCGGGCGGTCTGCTCTTCGGCGCGACGGATCGACGCTGCGGATTCTTGCTCCACTCGGGCGCGGACGGCGGCAGTGTCGGCCGCGGCGGCGCGGAGGCCTTCGGTATAGCCGGCGGTGTGCCCGGCGGCGTGGGCCTGCGCCTGCAGTTTCTGCTCGTTCGCCCCTCGCAGCACGGGGTAGGCGACGGGTGAGAACGCGAGGTCAGTAGACATACTCGTCCTCGTCGGCTCGCTGCACCGTGATCGCGCCCTGCGCTTCGAGGTCGCGGATGGCCCGCACGATTTCCGAGCGGGCATCTTCGAGCTGCGACATCCGAACCGGTCCGACTCCGGCGATTTCGTCGTCGAGAATCACCCGGTTGCGCTCGGAGAGGTTGGTGCGGATCGTCTCGATCACGGTCTCCGACGACCCCTTCATGGCGGTCGCCAGCACGCTGGTGTCGATGCCGCGGAGCACCTGCTGCACGTCGCGGGCTTCGAGCTTGACGATGTCGGCGAAGGTCAGCATGCGCGAGCGCACTTCTTCGGCCAGGTCAGGGTCGCGCGCCTCGAGCGCCTCCAGCAGGGCACGCTCGGTGGCGACATCGGCTCTATTGATGATCTCGACCAGCGGTTGCACACCGCCGACGACCTCGGCGGGTTCGTGGCTGCCGACCACAGCGCCGGCGCGCAGTTTGAGGGTGTCGGCCACCACACTGACCGCTTCCGGGGTGGCGCTGCCCATGGTGGCGATGCACTGGGCGACGTCGGTGCGCACCGGGTCGATCAGCCCGCTGAGCACGGCGGAGGCGTGGTCGGGGCGCAGGTGGGCGAGCACCAGGGCGACGGTCTGTGGTAGTTCGCCGTCGAGCAGGGTCTGCACCTGACCGGGCTCCACCGTGTCCAGGAACTCGAACGCCTTGCCCGCCATGGACGAGGCGACGCGGTTCATCACGCCGGCGGCGCGCTCGGCACCGAAGGATGCCTCGAGCAGGCCCACGGCGACGTCGCGACCGCCGCGTGCACCGTGCCGACCGTGCAGGGTGAGCTCATAGAACTCGGTCATCGCCTGCTCGGCGAGGGTGGCGTCGACTCGGCGCAGCCGCACGATCTCGGCGGCGATCTCCTCAGCCTCAGACTCGCTGAACTGCTTCATCACCGCAGCGGCACGCTCATGGGTCAGGTGCATGAGCACCACGGCAACCTTCTGGGTGCCGGTCAGTTCGGTGATTGTGTCGCTCATACGCGCTGCTTGTCATCCATGAGCCCACGCAGGAACTCGGCGGTCTTCTCGGGGTCGCGCTCGGCCAGGCTGCCGATCTCCGTACGGCGGCGGTCGAGGTCGGTCGGCGACGAGTCGATCGGCAGCGGCATCGTCGGCTCGAACTGGTCCCTGGATGCCTCCAGCTCCATCTGCACGGTCAGCGCGTCGAGCGCCGAGCGCGCCTCCTGCAGTTCGCCGAGGTCAACGCTCTCGCGCTCCTGGCGGCGGGAGTTGCGGGCGTACAGCACGAGGGCGAGCACGACGGGGAGCACGATGGCGGCAGCGATGATCGCGGTGTGCACCACCGACATCAGCTGGTCCATCGCGGCGGCATCTTCCGCGGCCTTCAGGGCAGCGGCGGCTTCCTCCGCCCCGGCGGTGTTAAACGGCATGACCTCCACGGTCACCTCGTCGCCGCGCGCGGCGTCGATGCCGGCGGCCGAGGCCACCAGGGCGGACACGTCAGCAACACGGATGTCACCGGCCACGTCTTCGTCCAGGGCGACCGAGACGGTCTGCCGGGTGATGTCGCCGGCGGGGATGACGCGGGACTCGGTAACCTTGTTCACCGCGTTGTTGCGGGTGGTCTGTTCCGAGCTGAAGGTGCCCTGTCCGCCGTCGCCGTTCGGCACGGCGATATTGTCGGGTCCGAGCACGCCGGCGCTCGTGCCGGCGCCGGATCCCTCGTAGCTCTCGGTGTTCGTGGTTTCGTTCAGCGGCCCCACACCCTCGGGGTTGGTGAACGACTCCTCGACGCGTTCGGCCGACTCGAAGCTGACGTCGGCGGCGACCACAACGGTGGCGTTGCCGGGCCCGACGACCTGGTCGAGCATCGTCTGCACCGAGCCGCGCACCCGCTCCTCGTAGTCGGATGCCTGCTGGCCGGCGCCGCCGGTGGCGCCGACGCCCACAGCGGAAAGCACGGTTCCGGCGGAGTCGATGACCGCGACATTGGCGGGGTCCATGCCGTCGATCGACGCCGAGGTCAGGTGCACGATCGCCTGCACCTGGTCGGTGCCGAGCGACACACCATTCTCGGTTTCGATGAAGACGGATGCCGTGGGCTCGGTGCGCTCGGAGACGAACACGGTCTCGTTGGGGATGGCCAGCCTCACCGAGGAGTTACGCACGCCGTCCAGCGCGGCGATGGTGGAGGCCAGCTCCCCCTCGAGCGCGCGCTTGTACGTGACGGACTGCTGGAACTCGGACGTGGTGACCCCCATGTCGTCGAGCAGCGAGTATCCGCCGCTCGAGGCCGACGGCAGGCCGGCCGCGGCCGCCTTCAGCCGCTGGTCGTACACGCTCTCCTCCGGCACCAGGATGGTGGCGCCGCCGTCGGCAAGCTCGTACGAGACACCGTCGGTGCGCAGTTGCTCGACGATTGTGTTGGCGTCGGTGCCCTCGAGGCCCGAGAACAGCGGCGTGTACGACGGTCGAGCCATCCACGAGCTGAGCGCCACGATGCCGAGCACGAGCACCGCCCCGCCGATGAGCGCGATGGTGCGCTGCGCAACGGTGAAATCGCGGATCGTCGCGCCGAGGCGTCCGAAGAACGAGGTGACCTGGGGGGGCATTAGGCCTGCATCCTCATGATCTCGTTGAACGCGTCAACGCCCTTATTGCGAACCGCGGCGATCAGTTCGAGGGTGACCGAGGCCTGCGTGGAGGCGAGCATGGCGGTGTGGATGTCAGTGAGGTCGCCGGTCACGGCCTTGATCGAGAGATCGTTCGAGGTGGCCTGCAGCTGCTGCAGGTTGTCGACGGCTCCGGTGAGCGCGGTCGCGAATCCTGTGCCGTCGGTCGCCTGGGCGCTCTGGGCGGTGGGCAGGTAGCCGGTGCCGGCGACGCCGGAAACCGGAGTGATCGAGAAGGCCATTAGTTGCGTCCGATCTGCAGGGCTGCCTGGTAGGTCTCTTTGGCACGGTCGACAACCGCGGCGTTCGCCTGGTAGCCGCGCTGCGCCATGATCAGCTGACCCATCTGCGAGGCGAGGTCGATATCGGGGTAACGCACGTAGCCGTTTTCGTCGGCGAGCGGATGCTCTGGCTCGTGCACGATGCGACCCTCGGCATCCCCGTAGGCGGCACCGGCCACGTAGACGCCGCTGGTTCCCTCACCGTCCTGCACCGAGATGTAGCGGGCGCGGAAGGCTTCCCCGTCGGTGCCGGTGACAGTGTTGACGTTGGCGAGGTTGTCCGAGACGGCGTCGAGCCACTTGCGGTGCACGGTGAGTGAGGTGCCGGCGATGCCGATTGCGTCGAACATCAGCTGGTCCTGATCGCGGTACGGATCGACTTCATCGGGCCTTCGACGGCCTGCGTGGCGAACTGGTAGCGCAGCACGGTGTCGATGTTCGACAGGGTTTCGGTGTCGAGGTTGACGTTGTTGCCGTTCAGCTTGGCGGGCTCGAGCGAGCTCTCGGTGGTGGCCGTGACCCGGCCGTTGCCGTCCTGCACCGACTTGGCCAGGGCGTCTTCGAACAGCACACGCGTGGCTTGATAGTTCGGCGTGTTCACATTGGCGATGTTGTTCGCGATGGTCCGCTGGCGCAGGGCCAGCCCATCCAGCGCGCTGACCAGCGCGGAGGACGTCACGGATTCAAGCAACGACTACCCTCTTCGTCGTAACGGGGCGGCCGATCCGTGGCCTGTCGGTGAGCGATCCCTGCTCGTCACTCCTAGCTATCGGCAGGTTCGCGCCGATCGTTAGGGAATTCTCGGGTTCCGGTTCAGCCGGTGACGTCGAGGTACACCGAGCGCCCGGCATCCTGAACCGCAGGCACCGCCCGAACCGCTGAGAGGTGACGGGCGACGGCGCGCTGCTCGTCGCCGAGACGCGAGATCGCCGCATGCTGGGCGTGGAGCAAGCGCCACGCCCGCGCTTCGAGCTCCGCGGGCAGCGGACCCAGGTCCGCCGGGGGTGACCAGGATTCGGGCATAGGTTCGGGTTCGCCGCGGGATGCCGCGGCAGCGACCGCCTCCAGGTGCTGCAGTAAGTCTTCCCAGGCTTGCTGGTCGTAGTGCGCTCTAGGCAAAGCCGAGCGTCCCGGTGGTGCGCGGGGCGGGCTGGGCCGGCTGGGCGGCTGCCGCTTCGTGCCACGCCTGGCGCAACGGTTCCAGCAGGGCGATGCTCTCGCGGGTGCGGTCGACGTCGCGGTTCACGTTGGCGTTCACCAGCGCGGTGGAGACGTAGGCATAGAGTCCGCGCAGACCCTCGCCGCCGTTCCACGCCTCGACGTTCAGCGAGGACATGAGTTCCGCGACGATCGCCTGAGCGTGCAGAAGGTTCTCGGATGCCACGGGCCACTGCCCGGCGATCTGCGCAGCTTCGGCGCGGCCGAGGTCGAGTAGCAGGCGGTCGTAGAGCATCGTGAGCAGCCGGGCGGGCGTGGCCGACAGGATCGCCTCGCGGTTGAGCTGGGCGCGCTTCTGGGCAGCATTCGCGATCATAGTCATCAGTCGCGGCTCGACTTCGGCAGGGCGGCCAGCTGCGAGCTGAGCCAGGATGATTGGGAGTTGAGAGCACTGAGTTGCACTTCGAGCGCGGCATAGGTGCGTTGCAGGGTTGCGCGGCGCTTACCGAGTTGACGGTCCCAGGTGTCGATCCGGTCTTTCATGTCATCGACCACTGACTCTTGGCCGTTGATCTTGGAGGTGAGCAGGCCGTCGTGCTTGTCCGAGAGCATCTCGGCGGCAGCGGTGACCCTCGTGGCAATCTCCGCAACGATTGACTCGACCCGTGCCGGGTCATCCGCCAGCGCTTCCTGAAACTTCGCGGCGTCGAATGAGAGAACGCCAGCTTTGTCGAAGCTGATGCCGATTTCGGATGGGGAGATGCCGTCGACCGGGGCGGATGTCGCCGTCACGAGCTGCTGTCGGGCAGTACGGACCGTGCTATCGCCGGTGAACGACCCGAGCTTGGTGATCTCATTGCCCGCGGCGTCCTGCGACTTGCTTGTTGCGGAGCCGCTCGTGATCATCGAGAACACGCCAATAAGCGAGTCGACGAGAGACTTGGCCTTGGCGCCGGCGGCCGCGCTATCGCGGGCGACCGTGACGGTGGTCGGCTCGGTCGTGATCTCCTGCACAGTCACGTCAACGCCGGGAAGTAGATCGGCGAACGTGTTCGTTGCCGAGGTGATGGTCTGCGCGGCGGGGCTACCTGCCCACAGGGTAACGGCCGCGTCCGTCGCGGCGGTGACGGTCGCTGCGCCAGGCGCAGCTAGAAGGTTTATCGCTGTGCCGGCCGTGACGGATGCGGCACCGCCACGAAAGACGGTAAATGCTGCCTCGACGCCGGTCTTGTTGCCAACGAGCTGAAGACGGTATTGGGGGTCGCCATTGACGTCCGTTCCGCTAGCCACCTTCGTCGCCGTGACTCCGGCCTCAGAGTTAGTAATCGCACGGGCCACCTCGTCGAGGTCAGCGGATGGCGCGGTGATCTCAGTCTGCGTGCCGTCAGCGGCGACGAAGGTGAGCGTTGGTGGGTTGTCCGGCCAGGCCGTGTAGGCGGCGGTGACGGAGGTCTGGGCGTGGGCCGTGCTGCCGACGACGATGTCGATGGTGCCAGGAGCCGCGGTGGCATCCGCGGTCGCGGTCGCAGATGTCGCACTGCTGGTCGCCTTGAACAGCTGCAGAGCTTCCGGTTTCGCTGTGCCACTCGCCACTGTCGCGAGAGACTGAACCCGGGAGTTCAGGATCTGAAGGTCGGTGATTCTGGTATTGGTCGCGGAGACTCTGTTCTTGAGCAGCGTCTGCGGAATCGCCTCGAGCTGCATCAGGGAGTTGATCAGTGTGGCGGAGTCCAAGCCACTCGCCAACCCGGGCAGTGCGATTGCCATTCTTGCTCCCTTGGTTCGTGCTCAGTGGATGCTGCGAACGCCCGGCGGCAGCCGAGGGGCGAGGTCCAGTTCGCCGCTCGGCCGCCACCAGGCGCCGTTCGCTGTAGCTACTTGCGTGCTAGGTGGCCTTAGCCGAGCAGCTGCAGCACACCCTGGTTGGACTGGTTCGCCTGAGCGAGCATCGCGGTGCCGGCCTGCGACAGGATGTTCGCCCGGGTGAAGTTGACCATTTCGGCAGCCATGTCGGTGTCGCGGATACGCGACTCCGCAGCGGCGATGTTCTCCGCTGAGACGTTCAGGGAGTTGATCGTCGACTCGAACCGGTTCTGAGCGGCACCAAGGGTGGAGCGCGACGCCGAGATGATATCGATCTGAGCGTCGATCGCGGTGATGGAAGCCTGAGCGCCAGCCGCTGAGCTGAAGTTCAGAGCGCCAGCGGTGCCTTCGAGGCCGACAGTGAACCCGGTACCACCAGTCGAAGCGCCGTCGACGACGCCGCCGGTGGTGGAGCTGAACTGGATGCCGGTGCCAGCAGCGTCCTTGGAAGCGGTGAAGTTCTTTGCGAAGTTCGCGTCGCTGTTCAGGAAGCTGATGGTCTTGTCGAGGTCGTCGGCTGCAGTCGCGGCGGTTCCACCGAGAACGAGCGAGGACGTGTCCACGACCACGTTGGCAACGACAACACCACCATTTGCGGTCGTGTCGCTCAGGACGTTGAGGTCCAGCGAGTCGAGTGCCGCGGTGTTGTCGAACGCAACGGCGGTGCCGGTACCGGTGCTCAGGGCGCCAGCAACTGCGCTGACGTCCGCTGTACCGAGGTTCACACCGATCTGCGAGGCCTTGTCGCCGTCGGCGCCGACCTGGAAGTTCAGGGTGCCGGCGCTGCCGTCAAGCAGCTTGATGCCGTTAAAGTTCGTCGACGCGCTGATGCGGTCGAGCTCCTCAACGAGCTGCGTGGCCTCCGTGTTGATGGCGGCACGCGACTCAACGTTGTTCGAGTCGTTACCGGCCTGCACGGCGAGGTCGCGCAGACGGTGCAGGATCGAGTGCGTCTCGGTCAGGCCACCTTCTGCGGTCTGGATGACGGAGATACCGTCCTGGGCGTTGCGGGCGGCGACGTTGAGGCCGGAGACCTGCGAACGCAGACCCTCGGAGATCGACAGGCCGGCCGCGTCATCCGCTGCACGGTTGATGCGCAGACCGCTCGACAACTTCTCGAGCGACTTCGACAGGTCGTTCTGCGTGTTGGACAGGTTGCGGTGCGCGTTGAGGGCACCGATGTTGGTGTTGATCTGCATACCCATGTTGAATTCCTCCGTGATTGGGTCTGATACGCCGGCCCATCCATGGGCTGACATTGTGAGCTATCGGCAGCCGTGGCGCTGCCGTTAGACGAATGCGGAAGAATCTTTCGATTCTCGGCTCGGCGTCGTCAGAAGCCGACGGCGCTCCGCACAGTCGTCGTGCCGAAGCGAGCGGTTCCGGCTACGGAACCGCGCATCGTGCTGTCCGCGACGCGTGCGAGGTACGCGCTGCGACTGGCCGCCGACACCCGCGACGTCGCGGTGTGCACGGCTTCCGCGTCATCCGCGTAGTGGGTTTCGAGTCCATCGTGCAGCAGGCGAATCGCTTCGGAACGCTGCTGCGAGACGGCGGAGTGAGTGATGCCGAGCTCCTCGGCGATGTCCTTTACTGGGCGGTCCTTGAAATAGATCTCGGTCACGATGAATCGCATCTTCTCCGGCAGCGCCTCGACAGCGGCGCGCAGGAAGCGGAGCTTCTCCGCGGTGAGCACGTCGTCTTCGGGCAGCGCGGTGTCGGCGATGAGGAAAGCGGCCACGTTGTCGTCAATCGTGGACACAGTTCGTGCGGCATCCGATAGGCCAGCGGTGGCCTCGCTGCGGTCGACGCCGAGCGCTGCAGCGATCTCGTCGACCGATGGGCATCGGCCGAGAGCTGCGGTCAGGGTCTCTTGCACCGCCACGGTTTCCTTGATCCGACGACGGGCACCACGCGTGGCCCAGTCCCCGGCTCGCATCTCGTCAGCGAACGCGCCGATGATGCGCTTGCGCGCGAACGCGCCAAAAGGGATGCCCAGTTCGGGCTTATAGGCGTCGGCGGCCGTGATCAGCGCGACGGAGCCGGCCGACGCAAGGTCGTCACGCGAGAGGTGCGTTGCCCGGGCGCTCACTTCGGCGACGAGGTAGCCCACCAGCGGCAGGTTCTCTACGACGATTCGGTTGCGTTCTACACGATTCACTAGCTGGACCCCTGTGCGCCTTGTGTATGGAAATCGACGCGCTCGGGTCCGCGGCTTGGTAGTTCGGGTAGTTGCTGAAGTGCTGTGGGTAGCTGTGGACAAGGGCGGGATGTGGGGTCGGCAGGAAAGCGCGGGTAGCTAACGAGCGGCGGTTGCGTGCCGATAGTTCGGTGTAAGCCGACACGATTCCCCCCTCATCAGGGTGCGAGAGCATTTCTCGCGTCTTTCCCCCGCAAGACATGCTGCCAAACCCCCGGGACCGATTCCACGACCGGTCGCCCCCAGTCCGGGGGGGCACCCCAGCAAACAGGCACCCCCAATACGGGGCGTGAGATGCGAGCGGCATTCAGGACTCAGGGATCGGGTCTAACGGTCCCGGTAGCGTTGCCGATAGTTCATCTCAGCGAGATATCCACCCGAAGGAGCGATGAGGAACGTGAGCGCGCAAGATCTATCCGCCCTGCTCTGGCGCGAACGCGAGCTGCTCGAGCTCCTGCTGTTCAAACTCGACGAAGAACAGCTGCTGCTGACCGCGGGCAAGTCCCGGTGGCTCCCCCACGCCACACGTGAGGTCGAGCAGGTGCTGGAGCGGCTGCGCGAGGCCGGACTCGGACGAACCGTGGCGGTGTCATCCCTCGCCCGCGAATGGGCGGTCGGCGACGACGCCACGCTCCGCGAACTCGTCGCACACGCTCCGGCAGGTCCGTGGTCCGACATCTTCACCGCGCACCTGCAGGCAATGACAGAACTCACCAGCCAGATCAAGCACCTGCGCGATGTCAACGAGCAGTTCCTGCGCGCGGCATCCCGATCGACGCAGGAAACTCTCGCCCAGCTCGCAACCGAGGCCGGCACCTATGGCGCCAGCGGCCTCTCCGATTCCGACGCCTCCAGCGCCAGGCTGGTCGACAAGACCCTCTAAGGACACGACACCAGTGAGCACGTTCAGCGGACTCAACACCGCGTACACCGGCCTCGTCGCCGCCCGCAAAGGGCTCGACGTGGTCGGGCAGAACATCGCCAACGCGAACACCGAGGGGTACACCCGGCAGCGCGTGACGACGTCATCGATCGGCTCGCTCGCGACCGTCGGCCCGTTTGCCGGGCCTGTCACCGTCGGCCAGGGGGTCAGCGTGGACGGAGTCGCCCGGTTGGGCAACGAGTTTCTCGACGCCCGGGTGCGATCGGGCGCGAGCACCGCGGGGTACTGGGCCGTGCGCGCCAATGTCATGACGTCGCTCGAGTCGACGTTGCAGGAGCCGGGCGAGAACGGCCTGTCCAGGCAGCTGCAAGACTTCTTTGCCGCATGGCAGGATGTCGCGAACGCTGCGGGCGAGCCCGCCCCGGCGGGGGTTCTCCTCGAGCAGGCGGAAGTGCTCGTCTCCCAGATCGCCATCGGCTACCGCGAAGTCGAGAACCAGTGGGCGCAGGTGCGCCGGGAAACCGACGGGATGGTCGCCGAGTTGAACGATGCGGCCGCGCAGGTGGCCGATCTCAACGGACGCATCCGCTCAACCCTGCAGGCGGGCGGCTCGGTGAATGAGCTGCTCGACAAGCGCAACAGCCTCACCAGCACGATCGCCGCCCTCGCCGGTGGCACCGCGCGTCAGCTCGACGACGGCACCGTGGAGGTGCTGATCGGCGGCAACGCGATCGTGTCGGGTGACAGCTTCCGCGCCGTCCAAGCAACCGGCACCCACGTGTTCGGCACCCTCACTGCGGATCCTCCGAAACTTCAGTGGGCTCACTCCGGCCTTGCCGTTTCCCTGGACGGCGGGGAGATCGCTGGCGCGCTGTCGACGCTCGCGCCGGCCAGCGCCGGCGCCGGTGGCGTGTTGGCCGAGGCCGCTGCCTCGTACGACGCTTTCGCGGAGAAACTGGCCTTTGCTGTCAACACATTCCACAACGGTGCCCAGTCGGGCACGGGCGCCACCACGGGCGACTTCTTCGCGTTTACCGTCGGCTCGGCGGCCACGACCCTGGCTGTACTGCCCACCGACGTCTCCACCGTTGCGACCGGCGTGGCGGGCGGCGGCATCCTCGATGGTTCCGTGGCCGACCAGATCGGCAATGTGAGCACGAGCACCGCTGCCGGCTCGCCGAACGTCGTCTGGTCGGACTTTGTCACGTCACTCGGCGTCATCACCCGCAGCAACCTTCAGCAGGCGACCCTCGCGGAGCTGTCCGCGACATCCGCAGTGAGCATGCAGCTGTCGAACGCCTCGGTCGACATGGACGAAGAGAACGTCAACCTGCTCACCCACCAA
The DNA here is from genome assembly GCA_040513215.1 of Microbacteriaceae bacterium. GTDB lineage: Bacteria > Actinomycetota > Actinomycetes > Actinomycetales > Microbacteriaceae > Ruicaihuangia. The sequence continues at coordinate 12,003 of JBEVDR010000016.1, forward strand.
GTGGCTTATCAGGGCGCCGCGCGGGTGATGACAGCGGTCGACGAGATGCTTGACACGCTGATCAACCGCACCGGAATCGTGGGGAGGTAACCGATGATCACCCGCACGACAACGAACATGATGATGCAGAACGCGCAGCGAAACCTGCAGACGAACATGGCCGCGCTGGCCAAACTGCAGGAGCAGGCGTCCAGCCAGAAGGCCATCACGCGACCGTCGGATGACCCGACAGCGACGGCTGACTCGCTGAGGATCCGCGCCGAACAGCGCGCCACTGAACAGCACGGCCGCAACATCGGCGATGGCACCGGCTGGCTGACCACGATCGACTCCGCCCTCGCCACCACAACCAGTTTGATGAACCGCGTGCGCGACCTCACTGTGCGCGGCGCCAACGACGGCTCCATGTCGCCTACTGCGAAGGAAGCCATTGCAGTTGAGCTCGACGGCCTCCGCGAAGAACTACTGAACCAGGCAAACACCACGTATCAGGGGCGTACCGTCTTCGCAGGTAATTCCGACGCCGGAGTCGCCTTCGCATCGTCGCCCCTGTACATCCACAGCGGAACTGGGGTGGCGGAAGACATCGTTGAACGCCGGATCACCGAAGGCACGAAGGTGCGGGTGGACGCTGACGGCCCGGCGACCTTCGGCGAGGGGATCGACTCCGTGTTCGCTTTGGTCGACCGGATCGCCAGCGACCTACGCAGCGGCAACAACGTGGGTGCCCATCTGAACACCCTCGACACCCACATGACCAACATTCGCGAGCAGCAGGCCATTGTCGGAACCCGGCACGCTCAGATCCAGCGAGCCGAGGAGACACACATGGAACGGACCGTTTCACTCGAGGGCCAGCGCGCTGGCGTCGAGGATGTCGATATCGCCGAGGTCATCCTCGACCTGCAGCTGCAGGAGGTTTCGTACCAGACAGCACTCGCCGTCACCGCGCGGGTGCTGCAGCCGACCCTGATGGACTTCCTCCGATGACCGCACTCGCCTTCATCGCTCCCCCGCCCGGTTTCGCGCCGTTCGTGGACTTCACGCTGTCCGACATCGATGGCGCCGAGGGACTGTACTCGCTCGAGGCGACGCAGGATGCCGGCATCCGCCTGTTCGTGCTGGATGCCGCGGTGTTCCTGCCCGACTACACGCCGGTCATCTCGGACGAGCAGAGCGCTGCGCTGGGGCTGGCGACCGCGGAGGACGCGGCGGTGCTCGTGGTTGCGAACCCGTCGGACGAGGGCACCACAATGAACCTGATGGCTCCGATCGTGGTGAACCGCGCCACCGGCGTGAGCGCCCAGGTGATCCTCGAGGGCCAGAACTGGCCGCTGCGCGCGGAGCTCGCCGCGCGGTAGCCGCCTCGCCTAACGGCGGGGCGGCGGCGGCCGATAGTTCCTGTCGTGACGGTCCAGGAACACACGCGTACGAGCGCGCCCACACGGTTGAACGCGGAGTTTGCGAAGTCGGTCGATGTCTACGACTTCCGCCGGCCGACGACGCTTGCCCGCGAACACTCGCGTGTGCTGGAGCTGGCGATCGAGACCTTCGCCCGCCAGTGGGGAACACAGCTCACCGCCAAGGTGCGCGTGGTCTCGCACGTCGCCTCCGAGCAGGTGCTGATGCTGACCTACGACGAGTACGCGGCATCCCTGCCCCCGACCACCGCGATGGTGCTCTGCGAGCTGCAGAATCACAACGCAAAAGCGGTCATCCAGTTCCCCACCTCGGCGGCGCTCACCTGGGTGGGATACATGCTCGGCGGCACCGGCGCGCAGCCCGGGCCCAACCGCAAGTTCACCCAGATCGAGCAAGCGCTGGTGCGCAAGCTGATGGAAGACGCGCTGGAGGACCTGCGCTACTCGCTCGGCTCACTGCTGGTCACCCCGATCTCGATCGACACCATCCACTACAACTCCCAGTTCGCCCAGGCAGCGGCGACCACCGACCTGATGATCGTCGCCTCGTTCGAGATCCGGGTGGGCGAGAACACCACCAGCGCCACCCTGGCCATTCCCGCTGACGCGCTGCTGCCGCAGCTCGGCGAGACGAACCCGACCAGCACCACCGCGAACGCCCGCCAGCTGGTGCAGGCGCAGCTGGTGAGCGTTCCGGTCGAGGTGTCACTGCAGCTGGCGCCGGCGAAGGTCAAGCCGGGCATGATCCTCGGCCTGTCGGTCGGTGACCTCATCCCGCTCCCCCACCCGCAGCACCGCCCGCTGGACGTCGCGGTCGACGGGCAGGCACTCGCCCGTGCCGCGGTCGGCGCGAACGGCTCCCGGCTCGCCTGCGTCGTGGTCAGCTCACTGTCCGGCGACGGCGCCTTCCCCACCGAATCTTCGACCGAGGAGAACTCCTGATGAGCACGACCACCACCCCTCACGCCGCGGCCGCTGATGCGCTGATCGCGCTGCTGCCCAGCCAGGCTCCCCTCGTCGCGGTGCCCGCCGATCGCACCCGGGCCGCGGGCGCCGTGCGCGCTGCCACCGTCGCCTCGTTCGTGGGCGTCGAATCGGCCGACCTCGCGGTGGTGTTGAACGACGCCGAGGGTCTCGCCGCCGCGGCGGGCACCGACTCACCACTCGTCTCCGCCGCCGATGTGCTGCGTCCCGCGCTGGAGAGCGCCGCCGGCGTCTTCGGTACCGGCGTGCTCGGCGAGGCTCGGATCGACGATGCATCCGCCCTGTTCGCCGATGCCGACAGCCACGTGTTCGAACTCCGCGCCGACGGCGTCACCGCCGGCTGGTTCGCCATCCGCGTGCGCTCCACCGGCGCGCCGCGCACCGCCGCCCGGCTCGTCGCCGACGCCCGCACCGTTGCCGACAAGCTCGGCCGCATCAACAACGTGGAGATGGCGCTCACCGTCGAGATCGGACGCACCCGGATGTCGGTGCGCGACGTGCTCGACCTGGAACCCGGCGCGGTGATCGAGCTGGACCGGTCGGCCGGCGCCCCCGCCGACATCCTGCTCAACGGCCGGCTGATCGCCCACGGCGAGGTCGTCGTGGTCGACCAGGACTACGCGGTGCGCATCACCCAGATCCTCGACGTCACCGAGGGCCTGGCCTGACGTGGACACCCTGCTTCTCGCGCTGCGGGTGCTGCTCTCGCTCGGGGTGGTCTTCGGCCTGCTCTGGGTGATGCAGCGTCGCATGACCCGCGGTGGCCGCGGCAAGGACGTCGCCACGCCGATCCGGGTGATCGGCCGGCAACGGCTGGGCGCCAAGGCGTCGGTGGTCGTCGTGGAACTGCAGGGCAAGAAGTTCATGCTGGGCGTCACCGAGCAGTCGGTGAACGTGCTGCACGCCGAAACCGGCAGCGCCACCCCGGTGCCGCTCTCGAGCGAGCCGACCCCGGCCGAGCAGTTCGCCCGCTCGATGCGTCAGGTGTCCGTGTCGCCGAGTGCAGATGCCAGTGCAGAGACCACCACGGATGTCGCAACCCCCACGTCCGCTACCTCCGAGTCCGCGACATCCGACACTCCCTCTCCCCTGCTGCGCCCGCGCCGTGACCGACCCTCGAACGCCCTGGGCGGCTCGATCCTGTCTCCACACACGTGGAAGCAGACGGCCGACGTGCTGCGGCAGCGGCGGTGACCGCCGCCCGGTCGCGAACTTCCCAGGCCGGGAGGCTCGCCCTCCTCGCCGCCCTGACCGTTCTCGTCGCGCTGGCGTTCGCGCTGCTGCCCGCACTGGCCGGGCATGCTGCACCGATCGACCCTGTTCCACCCACCGACCCGATCGCGCCAGAGAGCGGCGACTTCACGGTTGAGATCAACGGACCGAACGGCGCCCCCTCCGCGGCGATCGTCACCCTGGTGGGCATCACCCTGCTGTCGGTCGCCCCGGCGCTGCTCCTGATGATGAGCTCGTTCACCAAGATCTTCGTGGTGCTGGCGATGACTCGCAACGCGTTGGCGCTGCCCTCGATCCCGCCGAACCAGGTGCTGGCCGGCCTTGCCCTGTTCCTCTCGCTGTTCATCATGAGCCCGGTGCTCACCGAGGTGTTCGAGCTGGGCGTGCAGCCGTATCTCGATGGCGCGATGACCTTCACCGACGCGTTGGAGGCGGCATCCGGTCCGCTGCGTGATTTCATGCTGGCGCATACCCGCGAGGAAGACCTCGCGCTGATGACCAGGGCGGCGGAGAAGGACAACCCGGCAAGCGCCGCGGACGTGCCGCTGCTCACGCTCATCCCGGCGTTCATGATCTCCGAGTTGCGTGCCGCGTTCATCATCGGCTTCGTCATCTTTGTGCCGTTCCTGGTGATCGACATCGTCGTCTCGGCCGCGCTGATGTCGATGGGCATGATGATGCTGCCGCCGGTGATGATCTCGTTGCCGTTCAAGATCCTGCTGTTCGTGCTGGTGGACGGCTGGGGCCTCATCATCACCTCGCTGATCACCGGATACGAGGTGGGCTGATGGATCCCAACGCGGTTCTCGACATCGGCCTGCAGAGCCTGCTCATCGCGGCCAAGCTCGCGGCGCCGGTCCTGATCACCGCCCTCGTGGTCGGCTTCGCCATCTCGCTGTTCCAGTCGATGACGCAGATCCAGGAGGTTACCCTCTCGTTCGTGCCGAAGGCGATTGCCGTCTGCATCGCGCTGGTGGTGTCCGGGCACTGGATGATCTCCGAGATGGTGGCGTTCACCCACCAGCTGTTCGAGAAGATCCCAGGTCTCCTCGGAGGCGGCTGACGTGCAGTTCTCGCTGGATCTCGCCTGGCTGGAAGCGGTCATGCTCGCCGGGGTACGGATGGTGGCGTTCCTCGTGATCGCGCCGCCGTTCTCCTACAACGCCATCCCGGTCAGGGTGAAGGCGATGCTCGGCATCGGGCTCGCGTTGGCGGTGTCGCCGCAGGTCACCGCCGGCTACCAGTCGCTGGGCACGGTTGAGTTCTTCGGCGCCCTGGTGCTCGAAGTGGTGGTTGGCGCCGCCCTCGGCTTCCTGGTGATGCTGGTCTTCTCGGCGGTGCAGGGCGCCGGCCACCTGATCGACATGTTCGGCGGGTTCCAGATGGCGCAGGGTTTCGACCCGCAGTCCATGGTCAACGGCGCCCAGTTCACCCGCCTGTTCCACATGACGGCGTTGGTGCTGCTGTTCGCGTCCGACGGCTACCAGCTGATCATCGCCGGCCTCACCCGCACCTTCACGGCGCTGCCGCTCGGCGGCGGCATCGACCTCAGCGCCCCGGTCGAGGCGATGACCGGCGGCGTCACCCAGATGTTCCTCGCGGCCGTGCAGATCGCCGGTCCGCTGCTGGTCGTGCTGTTCCTCGCCGACGTCGGCCTCGGCCTGCTCACCAGGGTCGCGCCCGCCCTCAACGCGTTCGCCCTCGGCTTCCCGCTGAAGATCCTGCTCACCCTGATCTTCGCTGTGGTCGTGTACGTGGCACTGCCGAGCATCGTCGCCAGCCTCACCGATGACGCCACCAGCCTGCTGGTGGGGGTGAGGTAATGAGCGACACCTCGGAAGAACGCACAGAGCTCGCCACCCAGAAGCGCATGAAAGAGGTGCGCTCCAAGGGCCAGCTGTCGAAGTCGCAAGACCTCACCGCGTGGCTCGGCGTGGGCGCCGCCGCCGTGATGCTGCCGCTGACAATCGGACTGGCAACGGATGCCGCGATCGACCAGGTCTTCGACATCGGCGCCGTCATCGGCGCCCCGGAACCCGCGGTTGCGCTGAAGGTACTGACCGACGCGCTCGGCTCACTCGCCGGCACCCTAACCCCGATGTTCGTGGTGGTGGCGCTGGCCGTGATGATCGGCGCGGCCGCGCAGGGCGGCATCCACTTCCGCAAGTTCACCCCGAAGGTCGAACAGTTCAACCTGGTGAACGGCGTGAAACGCGTATTCGGCATGCAGGCGCTCTGGGAGGGCACCAAGGCCCTGATCAAGACGGCCCTGATCGGCCTCGTGCTGGTCGTGGTGGTGCAGGGCATGCTGCCGGTGCTGATGACCGCGGGCGGGCTGCCGGTGTCCTCCCTGCTCGACACCGCCGGCAGCGGCGCGGCAGCACTGCTGCAGGTGGGCGTGATCGCCGGCCTCGCGCTGGCCGCCGCCGACTTGTTCGTGGTGATGCAGCGCAACCGCAAACGCACCCGCATGACCAAGAAAGAGGTCACGGACGAGAACAAGAACACCGACGGCGACCCCCTGATCAAGTCGCAGCGGCGCGCCCGCCAGCTGGCAATGAGCCGCAATCGGATGATCGCCGCGGTCTCCGGGGCCGACGTGGTGCTGCTGAACCCCACCCACGTGGCCGTCGCCCTGAAGTACGAGCCCGGCAAGGCCGCTCCCCGCGTGGTCGCCAAGGGTGCCGACGCGATCGCGGCCCGCATCCGCGAGCAGGCCGAGGCCGACCGGGTGCCGATGGTGCGCGACATCCCGCTCGCCCGCGCCCTGCACAACGCCTGCGATATCGGCCAGGAGATCCCGGTCGAGCTCTACAGCGCCGTCGCCCGCGTGCTGGTCTTTGTGATGGCCCTCAAGAACCGGGGCGCCGCGCAAGGCACGCACACCATGACCCAAACCGCCGCATGATGTCAGGAGTCCAGTGACATGAATCGCAACCGTAACCTCGCCAAACTCGCCGTGCCGATCGGTGTGGTCGGCATCGTCCTGCTGCTGGTCGTGCCGGTGCCCTCACCGCTGCTCGATGTGCTGATCATCCTGAACATCATGCTGGCGCTGGTGATCCTGCTCACCACCATGTTCGTGAAGAAGCCGCTGGACTTCTCGGTGTTCCCGTCGCTGCTGCTGGTGGCGACGCTGTTCCGGCTCGGCCTGAACGTGGCATCCACCCGCCTGGTGCTCGGCGACGGCTACGCCGGCCAGGTGATCGAGGCGTTCGGGCACATCGCGGTCGGCGGCTCGATCATCATCGGCGCGGTGATCTTCCTGATCCTCGTGGTCATCCAGTTCGTGGTGGTCACCAAGGGTGCCGAGCGCGTCGCCGAGGTCGGCGCCCGGTTCACCCTCGACGCCATGCCCGGCAAGCAGATGGCCATCGACGCCGACCTGAATGCCGGTCTGATCACCGACGTGCAGGCCAGGGAACGCCGCGCCGAGGTCTCGGCCGAGGCCGACTTCTACGGTGCGATGGACGGCGCCTCGAAGTTCGTCAAGGGCGACGCGATCGCCGGCATCATCATCATCATCATCAATATGATCGGCGGCATCGCCATCGGCATGATCCAGCGCGGGATGGAGATCGGCGAGGCCCTCGAAACCTACGCGCTGCTCACCATCGGCGACGGCCTGGTCACCCAGATTCCGGCGCTGCTGATGGCGGTCTCCACCGGCATGATCGTCACCCGGTCGAACGCCGAATCGGACATGGGCTCCACCGCGTCGGCGCAGCTCAGCCAGTCCCGCAACGCGCTGATGATCGCCGGCTCCGCCGCGATCGTGATGGGCTTCATCCCCGGCATGCCGATCATCCCGTTCGTGATCATCGGCGCACTGCTGCTGTTCGCGTCGCAGCGGATCAAGGCCACCGAGGAGGCGAAGGCGAAACAGGATGCCGTGGCCGAGATCGCCGCTCCCCGTTCCGACACCACGGAAGACCTGATCGAGCAGATGCGGGTGCACGCCCTGGAGATCATGCTCGCCCCCGACCTGGTGGATGTCGTGTCCGGCGCATCCGACGACCTGCTCGCCCGGGTGAAGGCGCTGCGCCGCAAGATCGCGATGGAGCTCGGTGTCGTGGTGCCGCCGGTGCGCACCAGGGACAGCGTCGACCTGCCGCCGGCCACCTATGTCATCCGCATCGCCGGTGTTGAGGCCGGCCGCGGCATCGCGCCGTCCGGCAAGGTGCTGGCGCTCGGCGACCTGCTCGACGCCCTGCCCGGCACCTCCACGGTGGAACCGGTGTTCGGGCTCGCCGGCAAGTGGGTGCCCGCCGAGATGCGGCACAGCGCCGAGATGACCGGCGCCACCGTGATCGACCGGGTGTCGGTGCTGGTCACCCACCTGTCGTCGGTGATCACCGGCAATGCCGCCCGCCTGCTCACCCGCGAAGACGTGCGCGTGCTCACCGAAGGCGTGAAGTCGGTCAACCCGTCGGCCGTGGACGAGCTCGTGCCCGGCCTGCTCTCCCTCGCGGAGGTGCAGCGGGTGCTACAGGGTCTGCTCATCGAGCAGGTGCCGATCAACGACCTGTCCCGCATCTACGAGGCGCTGACGCTGCGGGCGAAGGCGACCACGGATCCGGAGGCCCTGATCGAGGCGGCACGGATGGCGCTCGGCCCGGCGCTACTCACGCCGCACCTCGACGGAACCGTGCTGCGCGTGATCATGATCGACCCCACGCTCGAGCAGAGCATGCTCGAGAGCATGCGGCCCTCCGAGCTCGGCACACAGATCCTGCTCGACCCGTCGCGCACCGAGCAGATCCTGCTCTCACTCAAAGAGTCGGTGGGCAAGGTCGAGGCGCGCGGTGTCAGCGCCGTGCTGGTCTGCGCCCCGGCGCTGCGCCCCGCGATCCGCCGTCTAGTCTCGGCGCAGGTCGGCGGACTGCCGGTGCTCTCCTACCAGGAGGTCACCTCCGCGGCCGTCGACATCGAAACGGTGGGGGTGGTGCGCGGTGCGGAGACGATTGCAGCTTGAGGGTCAGACCCTCGATGACGTCACCGCCCGCGTCTTCGCCGAGCACGGCTCGGCGGCGCGCATTATCGCCGCCGAGAAGGTCACCGTCGGCGGCATCCGCGGCTTCTTCGCCCGCCAGCACTACGAGGTGACCGTGGAGATCGGCGAGGCACGCGAGCAACCGCGCCGGGCGGTGCACGCCGGGCTGCTCGACGTGTCTGGTCGCGTGGGCATCGCCGCGCTGCTGGATGAGGCGGATGCCTCGGAAGCCCAGTTACGCGGTGACGCCCCCGCACCCGCACTATCCACCGGCAGCGACGACTTCGCCCGGCTGATGGACGACCTCACCTTCACCACCACCCCGCCGCCCGCGCCCGCGTTGGAGCTGACGGCGCCGCAGGGGTCGACGGCGGCAGCGCAGTACGCGGCACAGGGGACGCCCGCAGCTCCCCCGTCGCCGCCGAAGCCGTCGCAGCGCACCGGCGATCTGGTGCTCATCGTCGGCGCCGACCAGGACGCGTTCGTCGTCGCCCGGTCAATGGCCGCCGCGGCGAACTCGCCGGCGGTGTACGTAGGCGGCAGCCTGATCGGCGCCACCCGCGTCGATGACCGGCGCACGTCGCTGGCCGCCCGCGCGGTGGCCGTCAGTGGTGGCCACAGCGTGTTCGCGGCATTCGGCCTCGGGCCGGGCGCGCGGGACGCCGCCGAACGCACCGCCGTGCTCGCCGAGATCAACGCCGACCAGGTGTGGGTCGCCGTGGACGCCGGCCGGAAACCGGCCGACACCGCGCGCTGGGTCAGCCTGGTCGCGGCGGCCGTGCCGGTGGACGCGGTCGCGGTGCAGGGAGCGGATGCGACATCCTCTCCGGACACGGTCACGGAGCTCGGCCTGCCGATTGGCTGGCGCGACGGGCGCCCGTCAGCCTGAGCGGGCGGCCTGCCGCGAGCTAGCCGATTCGGCTAGCGCTTGTTCTTCACCGAGTCGGTGATGTCATTACCCGCGCGGGTGATGCCCTTGGTCTTCTTGTCGGCGCGCTTTTCTTTCAGCGTCTTCGCCGCGACGGTCTTGCCGGACGATTTCTTGGGCGATTTGTCAGCCATAGTTCGGCCCTTTCACTCGGGCGCCTGAATGGCGCCGGTGCCAGCTAACCGTACGCTACCGGCAGGCGGCCGCCGACCAGCCCCTTCTCGTTCCCCTGACCCGGTCGTATGCTGGCGCCGTGCCCCGCATCACGGTGAACGGGAATGAGCTCTACTACGAGGAGCGCGGGCACGGCACGCCCCTGCTCGGCATCCACGGAACGCCGAGTTCCGCGATGCTCTGGGAAGACGCTGCGGAGGAGTTGAGCGTTTACGGCCGGTGCATCACTTACGACCGGAGGGGGTTCCTTCGTAGCGCACCGTCGCCTCCGCCAGCGACGCTCGATCTGACCGAGCACGTCGCCGACGCGGTTGGTCTGCTCGACGCCCTGTCGGCGCCGAGCGCGATCGTCATCGGGCGCAGCACTGGCGGCCAGATTGCGCTCGAACTCGCGCACCGGCATCCTGATCGGGTTCAGGCGCTGGTCTTGCTTGAGCCGGCCGTGTTCTCTCTTGACGCCGCGGCGGCCGAATGGGCAGGACAGTTGCGAAGCAGCATCCTGCAGGTGGCTGCTGAGCACCCCGAGTCGGCGGCAGAGATTGTGCTCCGGCTGACCCTCGGAGATGAGACCTGGGACTCATTCCCGTGGGAACTTCGGCACATGTTTACCGAAACCAGCCCGGCGGTGTTGGCGGAGTTGACCGGTCAGGGTCTCGACCTCAGCGAGCATCCGCTGGCCATCAGCGAGCGGGAGCTGGCGGCGACCACAACGCCAACACTGCTCGTTTCCGCCGAAGACTCGGCCGTGCCCCTGCGGCTCGCGAACACCCGGCTGGCCGACGCGCTTCCGCACGCGCAGAAGGTGCTCGTGTCGGGCGGCCACCTGATCAACCCGGCTCATCCGGCAGTGGTGGAGTTCATCGGCCGCGTGCTGGCGCCATAGCTAGCGCCTTGCGAGCAAGCTAGCGCCTTGCGAGCAAGCTAGAACTTGTCCATGCTGCCGAGCAGCCGACGCACCCGGTCGCCGATCGGCGGGTGAGTCGAGAACAACCGGTCGACGATGCCGGGCTTGGTCGGGTCGCTGATCCACATGTGCGCCATCGACGTGTTCTGCCGGCGCATCGGCCGGCCGTACTCGCCCAGCTTGTGCAGGGCGCTGGCCAGCGCCTCGGGATGCCGGGTGGTGAGCGCGCCGGTGGCATCCGCCAGGTACTCGCGCTCACGCGATACGGCGGCCTGCACCATGGTGGCCACCAGCGGCGCCACCAGCATGGCGACAATTCCGGCCACCAGCATGATCGGGTTGCTGTTGTTGTTATTGCGATTGCCGCCGAAGAACGACATGCGCAGCAGGATGTCGGCGAGGAATCCGATCGCCACGACCATGCCGAACACGATGGTGGTCACCCGGATGTCGTAGTTCTTGACGTGACCCATCTCGTGCGCCATCACGCCCTCGAGCTCGGAGTCGGTCATGATCTCGAGCAGCCCGGTGGTGGCGGCGACGATGGCGTGCTCGGGGTCGCGTCCGGTGGCGAACGCGTTCGGGGCCGGGTCGTGGATGATGTACACCTTCGGCATCGGCATCCCGAGCGTGATGGACAGGTTCTCCACCGTGCGGTAGAGCCGCGGGTCATCCGCCTTGGTGATCTGCTGGCCACCGCTCAGCGCGACCGCTTCCCGGCCGGCCGCGAAGTACTGAATCAGCACGTAGATCAGCGAGCCGACGATGGTGCCGATGAAGATCGTCCAGCTGCCGCCACCCCACAGGTAGTTAGCCAGGAACCCGAGCCCCGCGATGATCACCAGGAACAGCAGCATGATCAGAACGGTGTTCCGCTTGTTCCGGGCTATGGCGCTATACATGGTCGCTTTTCTACGAGAGGGATGAGCCGACCGCCGCCCCGCTCACAGAAGCGGAACGCGCAGTCACCCCGGATGCTGAACTAGAACTGCACTCGGGGCGGTTCGGCGATCGCGGAGGCATCGTCGACCTCGAAGAACTCCCGCTCGCCGAAGCCGAGACCGCGCACGAACAGGGTGTTCGGGAAGACCTTGATCTTCGTGTTCAGCTCGCGCACGCCGCCGTTGTAGAACCGGCGCGACGCCTGCACCTTGTCTTCGGTGTCGACCAGCTCGCCCTGCAGCTGCAGGTAGTTCTGGCTGGCCTGAAGCTGCGGGTATGCCTCAGCGACGGCGAAGATCGACTTCAGGGCCTCGTGCATGTGGTTCTCGGCGGCGGACGCCTGTGCCGGTCCCTGCGCGGACAGTGTCTCGGCGCGAGCCCTCGTCACGTTCTCGAACACGGTCTTCTCGTGGGCGGCATAGCCCTTGACCGATTCGATCAGGTTCGGGATGAGGTCCGCACGCCGTTTCAGCTGCACGGTGATGTCGCTCCATGCCTCATCGACCCGAACGTTCAGCGTTACCAGCGAGTTGTAGGTCGCCCACAGGTAGATACCGATGATGACGACGAGCAGCACGATGATGCCGATGACGATGAGGATTTCCATACCAAAACTATAAAGGAGTGCCACTCAGCTCCCGCCAGTTAACACCACACTCCAAGCAGACTCGCGGGCTGTGTGCCGCTGGCTGACGGCGTACATAAAGCGTGACCGCATCCCTTGACACCCCGTCGGCGTCGGACCAGTGTTCACCGCATGGAGCAGAGTTCGCATGCCGCGATCGCCACCGTCGATCTCACCGTTCTACGCGGACCCACGGTTCAGGCCGTGCGAGGCGTCACGGTGACGGTGCCGCGCGGCAGTCTGGTCGGGTTGCTTGGTCCGAGCGGCAGCGGAAAGACCAGTCTGATGCGCGCCGTGATGGGGGTGCAACGCCGGGTGAGTGGGCAAGTCACCGTTCTCGGGCTGCCCGCCGGCAGCCCGGCGCTTCGGAGCCGCATCGGTTACGTCACCCAGGACGTCAGCGTCTACGACGACCTGACGGTGCGCGAGAACCTGTCGTACTTCCGCGCGGTGCTGGGGGCGCCGAAGTCGGATATCGAGCGGGTGATCCTCGAGACCGACCTCGCCGGCCAAGCCGACCAGCTGGTCGGCTCACTGTCCGGCGGTCAGCGCAGCCGGGCCTCACTCGCGGCCGCGCTGCTCGGCAGGCCCGAACTACTGGTGCTCGATGAGCCGACCGTCGGCCTCGACCCGGTGCTGCGGGTGCAGCTCTGGACGCTGTTCCGCCGACTGGCGGAGCGCGGTACCGCGCTGTTGGTCTCCAGTCACGTGATGGAGGAGGCCACCCGGTGCGATCGCCTGCTGCTGATGCGGGACGGCGAGGTGCTCGCCGATGAGACCCCGGCGGGCCTGCTGGAGAGTACCGGTACCACGGATGCCGAGAGTGCCTTCCTCACGCTCATCGCCCGCCGGGCCGAGACCCTTGCCGAGGGGGCGGCATGAGCCTTCGCCGCATCCTTGCCACCACCGGTCGCGTGCTCACCCAGATCCGGCACGATCCGCGCACCATCGTGCTGTTACTGCTGGTGCCGAGCCTGCTGATCGGGCTGATGGCGTGGATCTTCGAGAACACCCCGGTGTTCGGACAGGTCGGCCCCGCCATGCTCGGGCTGTTTCCGTTCATCGTGATGTTCCTGATCACCAGCATCACCACGCTTCGCGAGCGCCGCGGCGGCACCCTGGAGCGGCTGTTGGCGATGCCGCTGGGCAAGTTCGAGTTCATCGCCGGCTACACGATCGCGTTCGGTCTGCTCGCGGTGCTTCAGGCCTGCATCGCGGTCGCCTACGCGGTCTGGGTGTGCGGCTTGGAGGTGCAGGGAGAGGTGTGGCTGCTCATCCTCGTCGCCGTCACCGACGCCGTGCTCGGCACGACGCTGGGGTTGCTCGCCAGTGCCTTCGCGAACACCGAGTTCCAGGTCGTGCAGTTCATGCCGGCGTTCGTCATTCCGCAGATCCTGCTCGGCGGCATCCTGGTTGCCCGGAACCAGATGCCCGACGTGTTGGAGGCGATCTCCGACTGGTTGCCGCTCTCGCACGCCATCTCGGCGCTGAACTCGGTGTCCACGGACCCGAACGGGACCGACACCGTGCTCTGGCATCTGGCGGCGGTGGTGGGCTTCGCGGTGGCGGCGATCGCGCTCGGCTCGATCACGCTGCGGCGTCGGACGGCGTGACCGTGACTGCGGGGTGGCGTTGCCGAATTGTTACGGCACACGCCGTCGGAATGTGACGCGACGTTTCGGCCGCCGCGGCACCGCCACCTAGGGTAGACGATACGGTGCACCCTTCCCTCGCGAACGACCTGTTCCGTTCGACCCGTCCGACGGGTGTGAACGCGCTCGCCCGGCTGGTGGCTTTCTTCGCCCTCGTCGGGCTCTTTGTGGGTGCCACCGGCCCGGCGTACGCGGCGCAGGAGCCGACGCCGACGAACGACAGCCGGAGCACGGTGACGCCGCAACCACTCAGCACGCCGGAACCGAGCCCCACAGTAGAGCCTGACTCGCTCACCGTGACCGCGCCCCCGAAGTTCGTGGGCAGCAATTCCATCGCCCCGGCCGGCACCGCCACCAGCGGCAACACCGTGACGGTGCGCATGACCAGCCCCGCCACCGCGAATCCGATCTGCGAGACCACCGTGGCCGGCGGCGCCTGGGAGTGCCGCTCGGCCAGCGTTCCCAACGGCGCGATCACGTTGCAGATCGAGGAGAAGGATGCCGGCGGCGCCGTTGTCGACTCGGCATCGGTCACCGTCAACGTGCTCGGCCCGCCCGTGATTGACGGCCCCGATCCGGTGCAGAGCACCGGGTTGGTGAGCGGCATCGGCTATCCGCACGCCGCGATCCGGGTGTCGCTGACTGGGCAGTCCTCCTACTCGCAGGACTGCCCTGCGGTGCTCCCCAACGGATACTGGTCGTGCGCGCTGGGCAGCGCCGGGCCGTTGGCCGACGGCACCTACACGGCGACGGCGCGGCAGGGCGAGCCGGGCACCGACAACTTTTCGGTCGCGTCGGGGGCGATGACGGTCATCATCGACCGCACCGCTCCCGATGCGCCGGTCGTCACAACGCCGGCAGACGGCGCCCGCATCGACACGGCCGAAGTCACCTTCGCTGGCACGGGTGAGTCCGGCGGCACCGTGGATGTCTTCGTCCACGAGGATCGCTTCTGCTCGGCGCCTGTCATTGCAGGTCAATGGAGCTGCGTGGCGAGCGGAGTCCCCGCCGGGCGCCACCCGGTGCAGGCCTTGCAACGCGACGCCGCGGGCAACTTCAGCTCGGTGAGCACGCCGGTGACGGTAACGTTCGGCCCGGCCGCTGCCGCGCCGCGACCCGGCGCCACGCCGACACCGAGCCCGACCGCGGAGCCCACCCCGGAGCAGGCACCGGCACCACTTCCCCTACAGACGCCGGATGCCACGGAGCCTCCGACGCTGCCGTCGGAACCCTCGGCATCCGACGGTCCGCTTCCCGGATCGAACTGGGGCACTCCCACCGGATTCGGAGCCGAGATTCCGACGTTCACGCAGATGATGGAGCGCGGTAACTGGCTGATCGCGCCGCTGCTGGCGCTCGCGTACATTCTGCTCTTCGCGTTGCCGCTGCGGGCGCTGTACCCGCTGGTGGCCGATCGGTTGCGCTGGCGGGTGCGGCTGACCGGCCGCAACCAGGCAGTGTCCGCCGAGGAGGACGACAGCCCGCTGGTGAAGCCGTGGGTGGTGGTGGCTGGCTCGATTGTGGGCATGGCGGTGCTCGCGGCGGTGTCAGGCGGCATCCAGCCGGAGCCCCGCTACCTGCGACTGGTCGTCTCGATCGGCTTGGGCCTCGTCATCCTGAACGGGGTCGGCATCGCCCTGAGCTCCTGGCTCAGCGGCCGCTGGCTGGGCGTGCAAACCTGGCTGCGATTCGTGCCCGGCTATCTCGCGCTGGCGGCGGTGGCGGCGCTGGCCTCCCGCATCATCGGCATCCAACCGCCGGTGATCCTCGGCATTATCATCGCGGTCACGGTACCGCTGACCGCTCCCCGGCAGTCGCGGGCGATGATCGGACTGGCGCAGCTTGCGGTGCTGACGCTGCTGTCGGCCGGCGCGTGGGCGCTCGGCACCGCGCTCGGCGACGTCGGGGGGTTCTGGCCGTCGATGATGAGCGAGACCCTCGCGGCGATCTGTCTGGCCGGCTTCGGCTCGGTGGTGCTATTGACCCTGCCGATCCGGGCGCTCCCCGGCCGGCTGGTCTATGCCTGGTCGAAACCGGTGTGGGCGGCATCCACGTTCGCCATCGTGACCCTCGCCGCGCTGGTGCTGATGCCCGGCCAGGTGCCGCTGATCGTCGGCGCGTTCCTGCTTGCCGCCGGATCAGGCGCGGTGATGCTGGCGACCTGGGCGTGGGTGCGTTTCGTCGAGCCGGCGAACGGTGCGTTGGACGAGTCCCGACGATGAGCGCCGGTGGGCCGTATGCGCCGTTGCCGTTCGAGCTGCGGACCGACCGTCTACTGCTGCGACTGTGGGAGCCCAAGGGCAGGGTTTCTCCACCCGGATCCCCACGTGATCCGTCTCGACTATGCCGACCGCGAACTCACACCGGATCAACTGGCAACGGTGCTGCGCGAGCGAGCGAGCGGATCGGCTCGGCGCTAGCGAACTTGCACTAGCGCGAGGCCGAAAGGCTAGCGCGACCCGCGAGCGCCGAGCGCCGAGCGCCGAAGGAGTGCCCCGGGTGGGACTCGAACCCACAACTCTGCGATTTTAAGTCGCATGCCTCTACCGATTGGGCTACCGGGGCCCCGCCGGTCAGCCTACCGGCGAGAAACAGCACAGGCCCGCCACCACCGGTGACGGGCCCGCGCTGGGTCGCGTTAGACGCGCGGCCGGGAGGCGAACTCTTCGAACTTCGCGCGCGGCTCCTGCGTGGCAGAGATCGCGACGATGTCGCGGCCGAGGAAGAAGTTGTCGATCCAGCCGAGGAAGACGCGGATCTTGCGCTCCCACATCGGGATGGCGAGGCCGTGGTAGCCGCGGTGCATGAACCAGGCGATGACACCCTTGAACGAGATCTTGCCGGACTGGAACACTCCGGTGCCGAGGCCGAGGCCGGCGACCGCACCGAGGTTCTTGTGGAAGTAGTCCTTCGGGGTCTCGTCGCGCAGCACGGCGACGAGGTTCTTCGCGAGCAGCTTGCCCTGGCGCACCGCGTGCTGGGCGTTCGGCACGCAGAAGCCACCGACGCCACCACCGGTGAGGTCGGGGACGGCGGAAATGTCGCCGGCAGCCCAGGCACCCTCGACGATCTCGTCCGCGGTGCCGACGCGCAGGTCGGGGCGGGTGACGATGCGGCCACGCTCCTCGATCGGCAGGTCGGTGTTGCGCACGATCTGCGGGTTGGCCATTACGCCGGCGGTCCAGACGATCACGTCGGACTCGAAACGGTCACCGTTCGAGGTCTCGATCACGCCGTCAACCGCGGACTGCAGCTGCGTGTCGAGGTGCACCTCGGCGCCGCGCTGGGCGAGGTTCTTGAGCACCCAGTGACTGGTCTCCAGCGACACCTCGGGCATGATGCGGCCCATCGCCTCGATCAGGTGGAACTTGGTCTCGTCGAACTCGATCTCGGGGAACCGCTTCAGCAGCGCGCTGGCGAGCGAGCGCAGTTCCGCGAAGACCTCGATGCCGGCGAAGCCGCCACCAACGACCACGAAGGTCAGCAGGCGGTCGCGCTCGGGACCGGCGGGCAGTGCCGCGGCCTTGGTGAAGTTGTCGATGACGCGGTCGCGGATGGCGACGGCCTCTTCGATCGTCTTCAGGCCGATGGCGTTGTCGGCCACGCCCGGGATCGGGAAGGTGCGCGACACGGCGCCACCGGTAACCACGACAATGTCGTACTCGAACGGGTACGCTTCGCCGTCTTCCGGCTCAATCGTGGCGGTCTTGGTGGCGTGGTCGATGTGAGTGACCGACGCGGTGATGACACGCGTCTTCTCCAGGTGACGACGGTGCGCGACCACGGCGTGGCGCGCTTCGATCGATCCGGCCGCGACCTCAGGCAGGAAGGGCTGGTAGGTCATGTAGGGAAGGGGATCCACCATCGTGACCTCAGCTTCGCCGGATTTGAGCCACTTCTCGAGCTTCAACGCCGTGTAGAAACCGGCATAGCCACCGCCGACGATCAGGATTTTGGGCACGAGTCAAGATCTCCTAGAAGTTTCAACGGTCACCACAGCCTCTATCGCTTGCGAATAGATCTCACTTGGAGGGCGGCGGCAGCGACCAGAATGATGAAGAGCGCACCGAAGCCGACTAAGACCGCCATCGGAACGCCCACAAGACGCACCAAGTTTACCCCCGGAAGAATTGTCTGCGAACTCCCAGCGTCCGGCGCGGCTGTTTCCTCGGGAATCGGGGACGGTTCCGGTAGCGGCGCGATCGTGTCCGGAGTGGATTCCGGCTGGGTTTCGGCGCGTCGGTGCAGCCGAATCCAGTCGGCGAGATCGCCCATCGGATTGGCGGAAACGGCCGAGACGCCTCCGGACACTGCCTCGGCGGCGTCGATCAGTCCGCTGCCGTAGATGGGGTCGGCGCCCGGAGCGCCGGCGTCATCCGCCGTGGCAATGATGCGGTTGATCACGTTGGCGGCATCCAGTTCCGGATGCGCCGCCCGCACCAGTGCGGCAAGCCCGGCCACGATCGGGGTGGCGCCGCTGGTGCCTTGCCAGAGCACGTGGCCGCCGCCTGGGGTGGCGCCGACCAGGTCTTCGCTCGGCGCGGCAACCCCGATGGTGATGCCCTGCGATGACGCGTCGAAGCTGGCTGTTCCTTCCCGGCTGACACCGGCCACGGTGAGCACGCCCGGCATCGTCGCCGGCGCTCCGACCGACACGGTGCCGCTGCCGCGGTTGCCGGCGGCCGCCACGACGACCACGTCCTTCTCCATGGCGTACAGGAACGCGTCATCCCAGGTGGTCGGCCAGTCGAGGGTGTTGCGAGTCAGCGACATATTGATCACGTCGGCGCCGTTGTCGACCGCCCAGCGCACCGCTTCGGCGATCTGGTCGTCGGAGCCGCGGGATCCTTCGCCGAAGCCGATGGACAGCGACAGCAGCGACGCAGCCGGCGCGACCCCGATCACGCCGTCGCTGGCCCCGGTGCCGCGGCCGGCAGCGAGCGACGCGACCATGGTGCCGTGCCCGTTCGAGTCGGCTGACCCGACCGGGGTCTGCCCGTTCGCGGTACCGAGTCCGGAGAAGTCCGCTCCCCCGGTGACGGCTCCGGAGAGGTCGGGGTGGCTGCTGTCGACGCCGGAGTCGATGACGGCGATGGTGACACCCTCACCCTGGGTGGTGCCCCAGGCGTCACGGATGCCGTAGTCGTCAAGCCAGTACTGCAGCTCCCGCACCTGGTCGGCGGCGGCCGGTTCCGCGGTGCTGATGCCGAGGGTGGCGACCGTCGCGGTCACCACGAGGGCCGCCGCTAATGCCGCGGCCCGTCGTCTCATGCCGGGTCCTCGTAGGGCACGCACTCGCAGACATCCGGGCTCCACGTGGCGCGCTCCAGCGCCAGGTCACCGATCGGGTTGACCCCGGGACCGGCAGCCAACGCGTGGCCGGCCAGGGCGTGCAGGCATTTCACCCGGGTGGGCATGCCGCCGGCCGAGATGCCGGCGATCTCGGGCACGACCTCGATGCTCTCCCTGTCAGCGAGGTATGCCTCGTGTGCGGCCTGGTATGCCGCCGCCACGTCGCCGACGAGCAGCGCCGCCAGCTCGGGCATCACGCCTTCGGCTTCGAGCGTCGAGATCGACGCCGTCGCCGCCGGGTGGCACATGTAGTACAGGGTGGGGAACGGCGTGCCGTCATCCAGTCGCGGCTTGGTGGACACCACGGTCGGGTTGCCGCAGACGCAGCGCGCGGCGATGCCGATCACGTTGCGCGCCGGCCGTCCCAGCTGGTGCGACACCGTGCGGATGTCGGCCTCGGTGGGCGGGTCAAACGGTGGGGTGGTCACGGGGTGGTTCCTTGCGGTTCGGGGGCGCCCAGCTGGTCGGCCGGCACATCCGTCAGGCCCGCGATGAATACCGAGGACAGCATCGACGACATCCAGTCCACTTGGGTGGTTTGGATCTCATCACTGATCGGAAGACCATTGCTGGTGGTCTGGGTCTGACCATCGTCGATCACGAGATAGCTCAGTTCGCCCGGGTAAACATAGTAGAGCCGGGCGCGCGCCTGCGCTTCCAGGTAGGCCGGGTCGCTCCACCGGGCGACCTCTCCCTCGAGCTCCTCGACGGTGTCCTCCTGCGCGTCAACCGCGTCGCGGAGCGCCGCAATCTGCTGCTGCTGTTCGATCAGCACCCGCAGCCCGGGCGCCAACACCACGATGGCGGCGATCAGCAGGAACAGCACCGAAAAGGTGAAGCCCGAGAGTCGGATGCCGCGCAGCCAACTCCCTGGCCCCCCTTCGGTCTGCGGCAGAGCGACCGGTACACGAGTGGTCTTCTGCCGCTTGTTCATACCTCGAATTTAGGCGCTGAACCGCGGGAAGGCGGTGCGACCCGCGTACACCGCGGCATCCCCCAGCTCTTCCTCGATGCGCAGCAGCTGGTTGTACTTGGCAACCCGCTCGGACCGCGCCGGGGCACCCGTCTTGATCTGGCCGGCGTTGGTAGCAACGGCGAGGTCGGCGATCGTGGTGTCTTCGGTCTCACCGGAGCGGTGCGAGAGCACGGCGGTGTACCCGCTGCGCTGGGCCAGGGCCACAGCGTCGAGGGTCTCGGTGAGGGTACCGATCTGGTTCACCTTGACCAGGATCGAGTTGGCCGCACCCTTGGCGATGCCGTCGGCGAGGCGCGTCGGGTTGGTGACGAACAGGTCGTCGCCGACGATCTGCACCTTCGAGCCGAGCTCGCGGGTGAGCTGGTCGTAGCCTTCCCAGTCGTCTTCGGCCAGGGGGTCTTCGATCGATACCAGCGGGTACGCGGCGACGAGCTCGGAGTAGTACGCGGTGAGGTCGGCCGCGGTGAGCTGCTTGCCCTCGAAGGTGTACTTGCCGTTCTCGAAGAACTCGGTGGACGCGACGTCGAGGCCGAGCGCAATGTCCTTGCCCGGGGTGAAGCCGGCCTGGCTGATGGCGTCCATCAGCAGGTCGAGCGCGGCACGGTTACTGTCCAGGTTCGGCGCGAAGCCACCCTCGTCGCCGAGACCGGTCGAGAAGCCCTTGCCCTTCAGCTGCGACTTGAGCGCGTGGTATGTCTCAACACCCCAGCGCAGCGCCTCGCTGAACGATTCGGCGCCGAGCGGCAGGATCATAAACTCCTGGATGTCGACGTTGGTGTCGGCGTGCGCGCCACCGTTGATCACGTTGAGCATCGGAACGGGCAGGAGGTGCGCGTTCGGGCCGCCGATGTAGCGGAACAGCGGCAGGTCGGCGGAGTCGGCCGCGGCCTTGGCGACGGCGAGCGAGACGCCGAGGATGGCGTTGGCGCCGAGGTTCTTCTTGTTGTCGGTGCCGTCGGCCTCGATCAGGGCCGAGTCGATCAGGCGCTGGTCGCTGGCTTCGAAGCCTTCGATTGCCGGGCCGAGCTCGTCGAGCACGGCGTCGACGGCCTTGAGCACACCCTTGCCGAGGTAGCGGTCTTTGTCGCCATCGCGCAGCTCGTAGGCTTCGAACGCGCCGGTGGATGCCCCGGATGGGACTGCGGCACGTGAGACGGTGCCGTCTTCGAGAAGTACTTCGACCTCAACGGTCGGGTTGCCACGGGAGTCAAGGATTTCGCGGGCCCCTACGGCCTCGATCAACGACACGAAAGATCTCCTTCAAAGCTTAAGGATTGGAGCGGTATGCCCGCTCGTAATCCTAGTCGGCGGCCTGAACGGTCGCTGGCTAGAGAGCGCCGCCCGCCGCGTTAGGAGCATTCGTCTCCTTGCCGTGGTCACCGACTGTTTCGCGGGCGATGAAGTTCTCGATGTCGAAGTAGTTGTCGCGGGCGCGCTGAGCGATGGTCAGCAGCGTGGTCATCGACGCGACCTCCTCCACCTGCTCCTTGAGGAACCACAGCATCGCCTGCTCGCCGAGCGCGTCGCCCTCCTCACGAGCGGCACGGAACAACGCCTCGATCTGCCCGGTGACCTGCTTCTCCTGCGCCAGGGCGAGCTCGATCGGCTCGACCACCGTCGCGAAGTCGGTGCGGGGTGCGTCGACGCCGGGAATCGTCACGCCCAGGTCGCGGTCGACCCGGTACTGCACCAGCATCATCGCGTGGTTGCGTTCCTCGACCGACTGCCGGTAGAAGTGCCGGGCGAGCTGTGGCAGGTCGTGGTCATCGAACCACACGGCGATTGCGATGTACTGCTGCGAGGCCGAGAACTCATTGCCGATCTGGGAGGTGAGCAGCTGGTCGAAAGGGATGCTAGTCATGCCTCGACGCTACTAGCGCCCGCCGAGCCGCCGCTAGACGCGGATTGTGCGTTCTCGGCGGTGAGTGGCTCGACAGCGAGGGGCGCCCGATAGAACATCTCGGATGCGCCGTCAACGACCCCGCGCACCGTTCCGACGTTCTCCCAGTGCAGTGAGGTGAGCAGCATCCGCATCGGGAAGTTGGAATCGGTGACCGCGGTGAACAGTTTCTCGGTTCTCACCCGGTCGGTGATGGCGCCGAGCAGCGCCCGGCCGAGGCCGAGCCGGCGGTGGTTCTCAGCCACCACGAGCTGCCGCACGAAGGAGTGCTCGAAGAACGTCTGGTCGACCACGATGAAGCCGACGACCGCGCCGGCCTGCTTGGCGACGACGAGGTGTCCGGCATCGAACCAGGCCTCCGCCATGTGCCGCTGCATTTTTCGCGCCGCCGGGTCTGGCCACGCGAGTGCGGCGACGGCGGGCACGTCGTCACCGCTCGGCAGGGTGATGCTGATCTTGGACACGGCTTGATGTTACCGAGGCCAGACCGTCAGGCCAGGGTGCGCAGCTCCAGCGCGGCGACTGTCGAGTCATCGCCGACGAACGCGAAGTGGGTGAAGCCCTCGGCGCTCAGCCGGTCGAGGGTGGGCTTCATGTTCTTAGGTTTGCGCTCGAGCCGCACGCGGTGTCCCTGGCCGACCAGTTCGGCCTTCAGCCGACCGAGTGCGGTGGCGGAGGCCTTCGCGTCGTGCAGCAAGGCCACGGCATCCGGTTCGCTGCTGCTGTCCAGCTGCACCAGATCGACCAGCCGCTCGAAGCCGAGCGAGAAGCCGGTGGCGGGCACGTCGCTGCCGAGGAACCGGCCGATCATGCCGTCGTAGCGGCCTCCACCGCCGAGCGAGTAGCCGAGGTCGGGGTGGGCGATTTCGAAGATGGTGCCGGTGTAGTAGCCCATGCCGCGCACCAGGGTCGGGTCGAAAACGAGTTCGGTGTTCGGCACGGCCGCGCGCAGGTCGAGCAACGCCTGGTAGGCGTCGAGGTCGAGCCATTCCGGGGCGGCGTCGAGCAGGTTCCAGCCCTCGGTCTCCAGGGCCGCGGCCAGTCCGTCGGTGGCAATGCCGAGTTCGGCCAGTTCGCTGGCGACGCCCTCGGCGCCGATCTTGTCGAGCTTGTCGATGGCGATCAGGGCGCGTTCGTGCTGCTCGGCCGGCACGTTCCAGTGGCTGAGCAGTGCGGTAAGGATGCGCCGGTCGTTGATCCGGATCGTGTACCGGTCGAGTCCGAGCGCGTCGAGGGCGGCGGATGTCGCGGTGATCAGCTCGATCTCGGCGAGCGGCCCGGCATCACCGATGATGTCGATGTCGCACTGCACGAACTGACGGAAGCGGCCCTTCTGCGGCCGCTCGGCGCGCCAGACGGCACCGATCTGAATGGCACGGAACACCGGCGGCAGGTCGGCACGGTGGGTGGCGTAGAACCGGGCAAGCGGCACGGTCAAATCGAAGCGCAGTCCGAGGTCGGTCAGATCCAGCGGCTCTGTGGCGGCCTGCAGGTCGTCGTGGGTGAGGCCGCGCTTCAGGATGCCGAAGGCGAGCTTCTCGTTGTCGCCGCCGAGGCCGGCGTGCAGCCGGGAGCTGTCCTCCATCACCGGAGTCTCGATCTCGTCGAAGCCATGAGCCCGGTAGGTGTTGCGGATTACGCTGAGCACCCGCTCTCGTCTGGCCTTGTCTGCGGGGAGAAAGTCGCGCATCCCGCGCGGGGGGTTTACCTGGCTAGCCACCCGTCGATTCTGCCATGCGCTGCCGCCCCCGACTCGCGGCACCCGGAGCGGCGCTTTGCCGTATGGCATCGATTCCACTAGCATCGTCAAGGTCTGGTCACGTACCAGCTGCACTAGTGGCACGTTTGGATCGGGTAGTCCAAACCCCGTGCCCGCGCTGGTATGACCGGTGGCGTAACTCATACATTCGGGTTGTAGAGAGAACGCGAAGTCATCCGTCTGGTCTTTGGTCAGGCGGATGACCTCTCTTTAACCCGGGTATTCGCGTTAGCCGACGCAACGCGCAGTACGACAGTGATGCGCGGCGCCACGCCGTCCAGCGCGGCGGTGGTACGGCGTGGCGCCGCGAAATGCTGCCGTTGTGCGCGGGATGGGACCCGGCCCAGGGCATCAAGCTGTTTCAGCTAACTCACGGAGGTTTCGCCGGGCTCGGCCACGGGGGTGGTGGCCGGCTCACCCTCGCGGATCTCCCGCTGCAGTTCGCGCAGGGTGGTGCGCAGCGCCCGTTCGGCATCCAGGCCGTTGGCCCGGGCGGATGCCACGATCGCCAGCAGCAGCGGACCGAGCTCGTCCTCGTTCTGCACGTTCACCGCCGCCGGGGCGTTCGCGTCGATCAGGCCTGCGCGCTCCGCGCGGCCGAGCAGTTTGTCGGCCAGCGCCAGGCTCGGCATTCCGGGCGGGACCCCGTCGAGCACGCTGGTGCGATGCGTCTTCTCCTCGGCCTTGGCCGCGGTCCACACGTCGATCACCTCGTCAACCGTGGGGGCGGAGGCGTCGCCGTAGACGTGCGGATGCCGGCGGATCATCTTCTCGGTTGCCCGCGCCGCGACATCCTGAATGTCGAAGTTCTCCCCCGGCGTGGTCGACGCGATGTCGGCGTGGAACACCAGCTGGTACAGCACGTCGCCGAGTTCTTCGAGCATGCCGTCGCGGTCGCCGGTCTCGATTGCCTCGACCAGTTCGTAGGTCTCTTCGACGAGGTACCGCACGAGCGACTCGTGCGTCTGCTGCTTGTTCCAGACGCAGCCGTGCTCGGGGTCGCGCAGGCGGGAGAACTCGGCCACCAAGGTATCGAGCGCGGTGGGTTCGGAGGGGCTGTGGGCGGCGACATCCGTCATGCGTCCCATGGTGCCACGCGGCCGGCGTTCGCGCTGCGAGCTCAGCTGGCCGCTGTCCCCTTCTCGGTTGTCTCCTTCGGGGTGAGAACGGATGCCGGGAAGATCGAGTCGAGCAGGTTCGCCGCCCAGTCCAGCAGCGCCGCGTCATCCACCGGTTCCCCGCCCGCCTTCGGCAGCGGCACGGTGATCGACGAGGTCTGCGCGAAGTGCCGGGAGCCCGGGTACATCCGTTGCAGGCGCACCTGGAGCGAGTCGGGCAGCTCGGCCGGCGCCACGCGCAGGTTCTGCCCCATGGTCACCAGCTCGCTGAGGCCAGCCTTCTGCGCCCGGCGGCGCAACCGGGACACGGTGATCAGGTTCAGCACCGGCAGCGGCGGTTCGCCGTAACGGTCGGTGAGCTCCTCGAGAACCGCGTCGATCGCGTCATCCGCCGCCGTCGGCGAGGTCGCCGTCGACAGCTTCTGGTACGCCTCGAGCCTCAGCCGCTCGCTCTCCACGTACTCCTCGGGAATGTGCGCGTCGACCGGCAGTTCCAGGCGCAGCTCGGTCTGCCCCTCCGCCACGTCGCCGCGGAAGGTGGACACGGCCTCGCCGATCATCCGCAGGTACAGGTCGAAGCCGACCCCGGCGATGTGCCCGGACTGCTCCCCGCCGAGCAGGTTGCCGGCGCCACGGATCTCGAGGTCCTTCAACGCGATTTGCATGCCCGAGCCGAGATCGTTGTTCGCGGCGATCGTTGACAGCCGGTCGTGCGCGGTTTCGGTGAGCGGCTTGTCGGCGTCGTAGAAGAAGTACGCGTACGCGCGCTCCCGGCCACGACCGACCCGGCCGCGCAGCTGGTGCAGCTGGCTCAGCCCGTACTTGTCGGCCTGGTCGATGATCAGCGTGTTCGCGTTCGGGATGTCGAGGCCGGTCTCCACGATGGTGGTCGACACCAGCACGTCGAACTTGCGTTCCCAGAAGTCCACGATCACCTGCTCGAGGGTGTGCTCGCTGAGCTTGCCGTGCGCGACCGCGACCCGGGCCTCGGGCACCAGCTCGGAGATCTTGGCCGCGATCCTGTTGATCGACGACACCCGGTTGTGCACGAAGAAGATCTGCCCCTCGCGCAGCAGCTCGCGGCGCACCGCGGCGGCAATCTGCCGGTCGGAGTTGGGGCCGACGAAGGTGAGAATCGGATGCCGGTCCTCGGGGGGTGTCGCGAGGGTGGACATCTCGCGGATGCCGGTGACCGCCATCTCCAGCGTGCGCGGGATCGGCGTGGCGCTCATCGCGAGGATGTCGACGTTGGTCTTCAGCTTCTTCAGGGCGTCCTTGTGTTCGACACCGAAGCGCTGTTCCTCGTCAATGATGACGAGGCCGAGGTCCTTGAACGCCACCGACTGGCCGAGCAGCCGGTGCGTGCCGATCACGATGTCCACGTTGCCGTTGGTGAGCCCGTCGATGGTCTCTTTGGATTCCTTGTCGGTCTGGAACCGGCTGAGCGCGCGCAGGTGGATCGGGAACCCGGCGTAGCGCTCCTGGAAGGTTTCCATGTGCTGTTTCACCAGCAGCGTGGTGGGCACCACCATGGCGACCTGCTTGCCGTCCTGCACCGCCTTGAACGCGGCGCGCACCGCCACCTCGGTCTTGCCGTAGCCGACGTCGCCGGAGAGCAGCCGGTCCATCGGGATCGGCCGTTCCATGTCGGCCTTCACCTCGTCGATGGTCTGCAGCTGGTCGGGCGTCTCGGTGAACGGGAACGCCTCCTCCAGTTCGCGCTGCCACGGGGTGTCCGGGCCGAAGGCGTGCCCCTTCGATGCCATCCGCGCCGAGTACAACTTCACCAGTTCCACGGCGATGTCGCGCACCGCCTTACGTGCCTTGCTCTTGGCGTTCGACCAGTCGCTGCCGCCCATCTTGCTGAGCGCCGGCGCCTCACCGCCGACATACCGGGTGAGCAGGTCGAGCTGGTCGGTGGGCACCGACAGCTTGTCGCCGGGGTGGCCGCGCTTGGACGGCGCGTATTCGATCACCAGGTACTCGCGGGTGGTCTTCACCGCGTTGCGGCCGCCGCTTGACACCTCCCGCTGCACCAGCTCGAGGAACTTGCCGATGCCGTGCGTCTGGTGCACGACGAAGTCGCCTTTCTTCAGCGCAAGCGGGTCGACCACGTTCTTGCGCCGGGTGGCGAGCTTCTTCACCTGCCGGTCGTAGCCGGCGGCGCGGCCGTAGAACTCCGCCTCGCTGAGCAGGGCAAGCTTCAACTCGGGCACCTCGAAGCCGCGCTCGATGGTGGCCTTCAGCAGGTAGGCGACGCCCGGCTCCGGGTCGACGGGGAACTCGTCGACGACGCGGGCGGCGAGTTCTCGCTCGGCCAGCACGTCGGCGGCGCGCTCCACCAGGCCCATCCCCTGCGCCACGATGCCGACGCTCCAGCCCTCCAGCAGCCGGCTGGCGACGTGGTCGATCGCACCCTCGGCCTGGCCGGCGAAACTCGGCACCGCGTCAGACTCGACGCGCACGTACTCGTTGGCTTCCTCGATCGCCTCGGCGTCGGTCAGGTCTTCGCCGGTGTTGAACGCGCTCAGGGTCCACCAGGGGCGACCGGATGCCTGTATCCGCAGTTCATTGAGGGTGAGGAAGTCGCCCGTGTCGAGGTCGATCGGCGCCTCGGCGCCAACGGTCGCGGCGTGCCACGCGGCGCTGAGAAACTCCCGGTTGGTCTCGGCGAGGTTCGCGGCCCGGGTGGCGACCCGTTCCGGGCTGATCACCGCGATCGCGGCATCCGTCGGCAGGTAATGCGTGATCGGCACCAGCTTGTCGACGAGCGCGGGCGCCAGCGATTCCATGCCGTCGACCGGGATGCCCTCGGCGATCTTGGCGAGCATGGGGGCGAGGCTCGGGAATTCGTGCGTCATCTCGCGGGCGCGCTGCCGCACGTTCTCGCTGAGCAACAGTTCCCGGCTCGCCGGCAGCTGTACCTCGGCGATCGGCTCAGGCAGGGAGCGCTGGTCGGCCACGGAGAACTCGCGGATCTGCTCGGCCTCGTCGCCGAAGAACTCGACCCGCACCGGGTGGTCGGCGATCGGCGAGAACACGTCGAGGATGCCGCCGCGCACCGCGAATTCGCCGCGGCGGGTGACCATGTCGACTCGGGCGTAGGCGAGGTCGACCAACTGGACAGCGAGCTCCGCAAGGTCGTAGCCGCGCCCGCCGGCGGTGAGCGTGACCGGCTCGAGGTCGGTGAGGTTGTCGGCGAGTGGCTGCAGCGCCGCGCGCACCGAGGCGACCACGATCATCGGGTGATCGCCCGGCCAGTTCTTCAGTCGGCGCAGGGCGTCGATGCGCTTGCCGACGGTTTCGGCGCTCGGGCTGAGCCGTTCGTGCGGGAGGGTCTCCCAGGCCGGGAACTCGACGATCTCGGCATCCGGCAGATAACTGCGCAGCGCGTCGCGCAGCGCCTCGGACTCGCGGCCGGTCGCGGTGATCGCGAGCAGCACCCTGCGGTCGGATCGGTTGCTCAGCAGCCCGGCGAGCAGCGGTGCGCGCAGGCCGTCGCCGAGCGAGAAGTCGGCGCTACCGGACGCGAACCGGAGTGCGTTCTCGAAGGTGCGGGCGCGCGAAAGGGCCGGAATCATCCGTTCGAGTATCACCCGACGATTGTACGCGCGG
>JBEVDR010000017.1:0-12084 GCA_040513215.1 Microbacteriaceae bacterium
CCCCAGGCGACGTCGTCTCGCTGCCCGCGCGCCATGACGCCTGGGTCGTCGGCGACGAACCGGTCGTTGTCGTGGACTGGCAGGGAGCGTCCGTCTGGGCACTGCCGCGCTGACGCACCGCCGAATCGCCCGCCGCCAAGACAAAGGTGGGGCCCCTCCCCGCGGAGGGGCCCACCCACAGCGCGAGCGCGGCGGCAAAGACTCCGATGGTTGCGGCGCTGCCCCAGCCCCAGCTCTGAGCCTGAACCACGGCGAACACGACAGCGCCCCGGCGAGCAGGATGATGCCGAGGATGTCGATGACGCCATCCTTTTCGACGGCGGTCTCCCGGATGACCAGGACGGCCATGACGATGCCTGCGATCGCGATCGCGATCGCGAGCGGGACGTTGATGTAGAAGACCCACTCCCAGCCGAGGCTCTGCACCAGCAGGCCGCTGACGAGCGGGCCGCCAGCGATGGACACGGAGGATACACCGCCCCAGATTCCCACGGCCATGCCGAACTTCTCACGCGGGAAGGTCGCCCGGAGTAGGGCGATCGTCTGCGGCATCAGCAATGCGCTGACGCCCTGCAGGGCGCGGAAGACGAGCACGCCTTCGATGCTTCCGATGAGGCCGAGCGCGATGACTTTTTGCGCCTCCCGGCTGCGCGCGAGGAAACGGCAGGCGTGCGCAGGCTGTACAATCTCTTAAGGTCAGAAAGACCTTTACTCCTGTGGAGAGGCAGCCGATGAGTGGCGCAGCGCACGATGCCGAGCACGGCGATGTGACGCTCGCCGTGTCCACGGTCATCTTCGCCCTGCAGGTCGACGAGGAGACCGGGGTGGCCGCGTTGTGGCTACCGCTGGTGCGCCGCATCCGTGAGCCCTGGTCTGGTCGCTGGGCGTTACCGGGCGGGCCGCTTCCGGTCGACGAGG
Source organism: Microbacteriaceae bacterium (assembly GCA_040513215.1). GTDB lineage: Bacteria > Actinomycetota > Actinomycetes > Actinomycetales > Microbacteriaceae > Ruicaihuangia. The sequence continues at coordinate 919 of JBEVDR010000017.1, forward strand.
GCTTGGCGACCGCCGCCCGCCGTTCGCTGCGCGGCACCACCGGGCTGGAACCGAAGTACCTCGAGCAGCTGTACGCGTTCGGTGACCCGGAACGCTCGCCGGGCAATCGCGTCGTCTCGATCGTGTACTGGGCTCTCGTGCACCCCGAGGAAGCGGGACGAGCCACCGTGGGGGAGAACGTGCGCTGGTTCGCCGCCGACGAGCTGCCCGAGCTCGCCTTCGACCACAACACCATCGTCGACTACGCGCTCTGGCGACTCCGCAACAAGATGGAGTACAGCCGGATCGCGCACGCCCTGCTGGGCCAAACCTTCACCCTTGCCGAACTGCGTCAGGTCTACGAGGCCGTGCTGCAGAAACCCCTCGACCCGGCGAACTTTCGCCGGCAGGTCGAGAAGACTCTCGTGCCGACGAACAGCGTCGTCACGGGAGGCCGTCACCGCCCCCCGCGCCTGTATCGGTACGACGAGTCGGTCAGCATGACCGACGTCGGCCCGCTGCCCGGCATCTGACTTGCCCGCACCTGAATTGCCCGCATCTGACAAAGGAGTCCGACCATGACGTCGGTCGACACGACCATCCAACTGATCCGCACGACCGGGAACGGGGCCACCTGCGCCCCCGAGCTCGCCGACGGCCCCTGGCGGTTGGACAGCCTGCCCGCCCCGACCTACGGGCCGGGAGCGTCGATGGGCGACGTGATTCCCACCGGCACGCCCCGCCAGGGACAACTGCCGGCTGAGTACCGCACCGCCGACCCGGCCGAGCTTGACCGCCGCATCCGTGCCGCGAAGGCCCTGCTCGGCGATCGGGTGGTGATCCTCGGCCACTTCTACCAGCGCGACGAGGTGATCCAGCATGCCGACTTCGTGGGCGACTCGTTCCAGCTGGCGAACGCGGCCAAGTCGAGACCGGATGCCGAGGCCATCGTGTTCTGTGGCGTTCACTTCATGGCGGAGACTGCCGACATCCTGACCACGCCCGCGCAGTCGGTGATCCTGCCGAACCTGGCCGCGGGCTGCTCAATGGCAGACATGGCCGACATCGACTCCGTTACCGAATGCTGGGAACAGCTCGAGGCGCTCTACGGTACATCGCCGGACGCCGACGGGCGGATGCCGGTCATCCCGGTCACCTACATGAACTCGTCCGCGGCGCTCAAGGCGTTCTGCGGCGAGCGCGGCGGCATCGTCTGCACCTCCTCGAACGCGTCGGTGGTGCTCGAGTGGGCTTTCCAGCGCGGGCAGCGGGTGCTGTTCTTCCCCGACCAGCACCTCGGCCGCAACACCGCGAAGGCCATGGGGGTGCCGCTTGACCGGATGCCGATGTGGAACCCGCGGAACCCGCTCGGCGGCAACGACGCCGAGGCGCTGCACGACGCGCAGGTGATCCTCTGGCACGGCTTCTGCTCGGTGCACAAGCGCTTCACGGTGCAGCAGATCGAGCAGGCGCGCGCGGAGTATCCCGGTGTGCGCGTGATCGTGCACCCGGAGTGCCCGATGCCGGTGGTCGACGCGGCCGACGCGGCGGGGTCCACGGACTACATCAAGAAGGCGGTGGCAGCGGCGACCGAGCCCAGCACGTTCGCGATCGGTACCGAGATCAACATGGTCTCCCGGCTGGCCGCGGAGTACCCGCAGCACACCATCTTCTGCCTCGACCCGGTGATCTGCCCGTGCTCAACGATGTACCGGATTCACCCCGGTTACCTCGCCTGGGTGCTGGAGGAGCTGGTGGCGAACCGGACCCCGAACCAGATCACCGTGCCCGAGACCGTGGCCGCGTCCGCGCGAGTCGCCCTCGAGCGCATGCTTGCGGCAAAGCCGGCCTGACAATGTCCGCCGTCGTCATCGTCGGAACCGGCCTCGCCGGACTCATCTGCGCCCTCCGCGCGGCAGAGCAGCAGCATCAGGTCACTGTGGTCACCAAGGCGGATGTCACGGACAGCGCCACCCGGTACGCGCAGGGCGGCATTGCCGCGGTGATGTTTCCCGATGACAGTGTCGCCAGTCACATCGACGACACCCTGCGGGCGGCCGCGGGAGTCGGCTCCCGTCGCGCGGCAGAGATCCTCTGCACTGAAGGCCCGCAGCGGATCCTCGACCTGATTCGGCTCGGCGTACCGTTCGACCGGGTGAGCGGTGACCTTGCCCGCGGGCGGGAGGCCGCGCACTCGGTCGCGCGAGTGCTGCACGCCGGGGGAGACGCCACCGGCCGCGCCATCGAGCTCGCGCTGGTCGCCGCGGTCCGTGCCGCGGGCATCACCGTGCTCGAACGCACCATGCTGACCGACCTCGCCATCAGCGACGGTGCCGCCGCCGGCATCCACACCCTGGACGCCACCGGCACACGATCGCTCCTGCCGGCGGATGCCGTGGTGCTCGCCACCGGCGGGGCCGGCCAGCTCTACCGGCACACCACCAACCCCACCGTCAGCTGCGGCGACGGGCTCGCCGCGGCGATTCGGGCCGGGGCGGCGGTGCGCGACCTGGAGTTCTACCAGTTCCACCCCACCTCGCTCGCGGTTCCCGGCAACCCGCTGGTGTCCGAGGCGGTGCGCGGCGAGGGCGCGGTGCTGCTCGACGCCCAGAGACGGCGCTTCATGAGCGCGGAACACCCCGACGCCGAGCTTGCCCCGCGCGACGTGGTGGCCAGGGCGATCGCCGAGCAGATGCAGCGGCAGGATGGCACGCCGGTGCTGCTGGACGCGACGGCGCTCGGCGGCGCCTACCTCGCCGATCGGTTTCCGCAGATCACCCGGATCTGCCGCGCGAACGGACTCGACTGGGCGGCGAACCCCGTGCCGGTCACCCCGGCCGCGCACTACTGGATGGGCGGCATCCGCACCGACCAGTTCGGGCGCACCTCGATCGGCGGCCTGTTCGCCGTGGGTGAGGTGGCCTGCAGCGGCGTGCACGGCGCCAACCGACTCGCCTCGAACTCGCTGCTCGAAGCGCTGGTGTTCGCCTGGCGAAGCGTGGCCATGATCGGCGAACCGTGGCCCCGCCCGGCGGCCTCGCGGCTCGGGCGAGCGCCCGTTCGCGGGATGTCGGAGCCCGCTGCCTCCGGTGACCGCTTCACCCGGGCGGAGCTGCAGGGCCTGATGTGGGAGAAGGCCGGGCTGTACCGTACCGAGTCAGGCTTGCGAACCGCCGCAGATCAGCTCGCCGGCTGGGACGCGCCTGGCCCCGCGGACACCATCACGGACCACGAGGACGCCAACCTGCTCACCGTCGGCACCGCCCTGGTGTCTGCCGCGCTCGCTCGGCGAGAGTCCCGCGGTGCCCATTTCCGTTCCGACTACCCGGCGCCCGCGAGCGCCCCCCACCCCGCTGCCTAACCGAGGAGCCCCCATGCTGACCACCCCGCAGATCGACTCGATCGTCGCCGCCGCCCTCGCCGAGGACGCCCCCTGGGGCGACCTGACCTCCGAAGCGGTGATCCCCGAAGACGCGCGCGCCAGCGCGGTGCTGTCCGCGCGGGAGGTCGGCGTATTCGCGGGCAGCGCCGTGTTCGCGGCCGTCATGCGACAGGTCGATGCCGCCACCACGGTGTCCCTCATGATCACCGACGGCGACTTGTTCCTCGCCGGCGACACCCTGGCAAGCGTGGAGGGCAACGCGCGCGCGGTACTCACCGCCGAACGGGTTGCCCTGAACCTGGTGCAGCGGCTGTCGGGCGTCGCGACTCTCACCGCGCAGTACGTTGCGGCTGTCGCCGGAACCGGCGCCCGCATCGTCGACACCCGTAAGACCACGCCGGGGCTCCGGGCGCTGGAGCGGCAGGCCGTGCGCGCCGGCGGCGGGCACAACCACCGCTACTCGCTGTCGGACGCGGTGCTCGTTAAGGACAACCATCTGGCCGTGCTCACCGCCGGCGGCCGCGACCTCGGCAAGGCGCTGCGCGAGGTGCGAGCACGCCTCGGCCACACCACCCACTTCGAAGTCGAGGTCGACCGGATCGACCAGATCGAGCCTGTGCTGAGCGCCGGCGTCGACACGATCATGCTCGACAACTTCAGCGTCGACCAGCTGCGAGAAGGCGTCGCCCTGGTGAACCGGCGCGCCCTCGTGGAGGCCAGCGGCGGCGTGTCACTGGAGACCGTCGCGGCCATCGCCGACACCGGGGTCGACATCATCTCGGTGGGCGCCCTGACACACAGCGCCCGGGCGCTCGATCTCGGCCTCGACATCCGCTTGGAGACCCCATGACAACCGACGGCCCGCTCTACCTCGACCACGCGGCCACCGCACCGGTGCGCCGCGAGGTGCTCGAGGCCATGTGGCCGTACCTCACCGGTGAGTTCGGCAACCCGTCCAGCCACCACGAGGTAGGTGAGGCCGCGGCGCGCGCCCTGCAGTCCGCCCGCGATGAGGTGGCCGAGCTGCTGCGCTGCCGGCCGGGTGAGGTGATCTTCACCTCCGGCGGAACCGAGGCCGACAACCTGGCCATCAAGGGCATCGCCCTCGGCAACCCGCGCGGGCGGCACCTGGTTACCACCGCAATCGAGCACCCTGCGGTGCTCGAATCCGCCTCCTACCTGGCCAGGCGCCACGGCTTCGAGGTCACCCTGGTCGGCGTCGACCGGTTCGGCACCGTGCGACCGGCGGATGTCGCCACGGCACTCCGAGCGGACACCAGCCTCGTCTCGGTGATGACCGCGAACAACGAGGTGGGCACCGTTCAGCCGATCAGCGAGATTGCGGCGCTCGCGCGGGACCGCGGCATCCCGAGCCACACCGACGCGGTGCAGGCAGCTGGCTGGCTCGATGTCTCGCTTCCGGTGCTCGGCGTCGACGCGATCAGCCTCGCCGGCCACAAGCTGGGCGCCCCGAAGGGCACCGGTGTGCTGGCGGTCCGCGGCAGCCTCCCGCTCGAGCCGCTGCTGCACGGGGGAGGGCAGGAACGCGGCAAACGGTCCGGCACCGAGAACGTGGCGGGAGCCGTCGGGTTCGCGACCGCGCTGCGGCTGAGCGAGCAGGATCGGCTGCGGCACACGGCCGCCGTGTCGGCCATACGCGATTCCTTCAGCGCGCGCGTGCTCGAGCTGGTTCCCGGCGCCCGGCTCACCGGACATCCGGAGCATCGCCTGCCGGGCACCGCGTCCTTCGTCTTCCCCGGAACCAGCGGCGAAGCGGTGCTGCTCGAACTGGAGGGCCGCGGCATCGTCTGCTCCAGCGGTTCCGCCTGCGCGGCCGGCAGCGACGACGCGTCACCGGTGCTGCTGGCGATGGGCGTGCCGGCAGAGGTGGCGCAGACCGCGGTGCGGTTCAGCTTCGACGCGTCGGCGGCGCCCGACCGGCTGCTGGCCGCCGCCGACGCGGTGCGGGATGCCGTGGGCGCGGTGCAGCAGCTCGCCGAAGCCGGCTTCTGACCCGGCATTCGACCTTCACAACTGGCCCGACTCAACGATCCTGCGCCTGAACCACACAGGACGCCGGAAAAATGCGCCCCGCGCCCGAGCGGTCGGGGCGATCATGGAGTCATGACGACGGCAGCGACCACTCGCCCGACGGTTTCGCCTGCGCTACAGGCTGCGATCGAGAGTTTTCTCGATCCACGCGGCTATCTCGCCGCCGCCTCGATGGGTTTGCCGACCAAGCAGTCGGTGGCCGCGCTGAGCGCTGACCTTGACCTCTGGGCCCACGCCCACCGCGACCCGCAAGGCTACGACGCGGTCATCACCGAAACCCGCGGCGACTACGCCCGGCTCGTGGGCGTGACACCCGACCGGGTCGCGATCGGGTCGCAGACCTCCGTGATGGCCAGCCTGCTCGCCGCTGCCGCCCCCGACGGGGCGGAGATCCTCTGTGTGGACGGCGACTTCTCGTCCATCGTGTTTCCGTTCGACATCCGGCCGGGAACCCACACCCGCAATGTGCCCCTGGAGGCGTTGGCCGACTCGATCACCGACGCCACCTGGCTGGTCTCGTTCTCCCTGGTGCAGTCGGCCACCGGACGGGTGGCGGATGTCGCGGCCATCGTTGAGGCGGCACGCGCGCACTCCGCCTACACGTTCTGCGACACGACCCAGGCCGGCGGGGTGCTGCCGGTGGATGCCAGCCTGTTCGACGCCACCGCCTGCCACGCCTACAAGTGGTTGTGCTCGCCGCGCGGGGTCGCCTTCCTCACCCTGAATAAGCGGTTCGAGGCGGAAGTCGCGCCGGTGCATGCCGGCTGGTACGCCGGCGACGACGTCTGGCAGTCCTGCTACGGCCCGGCCATGCACCTCGCCAGCGACGTGCGGCGCTTCGACCTGTCGCCGGCGTGGCAGGCGTGGATGGGTGCTCGGCCCGCGATTCGGATGTTCGCCGACCTCGACATCGCGGAGGTGTGGGCCCGCGCGTCCGGGCTCGGCGATCAGCTCTGCGACGCGCTCGGCATCCCGCAGCAGCATCAGGCCATCGTGACCTGGCCGGATGCCGACGGCAGCGACCTGCGCCGACTGTCGGCTGCCGACATCCGAGTATCCGGACGGGCCGGCCGGCTGCGGGCGTCCTTCCACCTCTGGAACGACGCGAGCGACGTGGATGCCGTCGTGGCGGCGTTGGGGCCCGGCGCGCGGCGATAGACTCGGGGCTCACTGTTTCCTCGACCGGGCACCCAGCTCGGCTGATCCTTGGAGTTCCTCTTGGCCGCGCCTTCCCGTCTTGATTCCGTTATCTCCCTGGCCAAGCGCCGGGGCTTCGTGTTCCAGGCCGGTGAAATCTACGGCGGGTCACGATCGGCCTGGGACTACGGCCCGCTCGGGGTCGAGCTGAAGGAGAACATCAAGCGGCAGTGGTGGCGCCAGATGGTCACCAGCCGCGACGACGTCGTCGGGCTCGATTCATCCGTGATCCTGCCGAAGCGGGTCTGGGAAGCATCCGGTCACGTCGAGGTCTTCAGTGACCCGCTCGTCGAGTGCCTGAGCTGCCACAAGCGGTACCGCGCCGACCACCTGCTCGAGGAGTTCGAGGAGAAGAAGGGCCGCGCGCCCGAGAACGGCCTCGACGACATCGTCTGCGTGAACTGCGGCACCCGCGGCCAGTGGACCGAACCCAAGGAGTTCTCCGGACTGCTGAAGACGTTCCTCGGCCCGGTCGACGACGAGGCCGGCATGCACTACCTGCGCCCGGAGACCGCGCAGGGCATCTTCGTCAACTTCGCCAATGTGCTCTCCGCGTCGCGGATGAAGCCCCCGTTCGGCATCGGCCAGATCGGCAAGAGCTTCCGCAACGAGATCACCCCCGGAAACTTCATCTTCCGCACCCGCGAATTCGAGCAGATGGAGATGGAATTCTTCGTCGAGCCCGGCACGGATGAGCAGTGGCACCAGTATTGGATCGACCGCCGGATGGCCTGGTACACCGACCTCGGCGTCAACCCCGAGAACTTGCGACTGTTCGAACACCCGGCCGAGAAGCTGTCGCACTATTCCAAGCGCACCGTCGACATCGAGTACCGCTTCGGCTTCCAGGGCAGCGAGTTCGGCGAGCTGGAAGGCATCGCCAACCGCACCGACTTCGACCTGTCGACGCACGCCGCGGCATCCGGTTCTGACCTGTCCTACTTCGACCAGAGCAAGAACGAGCGCTGGACCCCGTACGTGATCGAGCCGGCGGCCGGCCTCACCCGGTCGCTGATGGCGTTCCTCGTCGACGCTTACGCCGAGGACGAGGCGCCGAACACCAAGGGCGGCGTCGACAAGCGCACCGTGCTGCGGCTCGACCGTCGACTCGCTCCGGTCAAGGCTGCCGTGCTGCCGCTGTCGCGCAACGAGCAGCTGTCGCCCGTGGCGAAGCAGCTCGCCGCTGACCTGCGCCAGTACTGGAACATCGACTTCGACGACGCCGGCGCCATCGGCCGCCGCTACCGCCGCCAGGACGAGATCGGTACCCCGTTCGCGATCACCGTCGACTTCGACACCCTCGAGGACAAGGCGGTGACCGTGCGGGAGCGCGACACCATGAAGCAAGAGCGCATCTCGCTCGACCGCCTGCAGGGGTACCTCGCTGCCGAGCTGATCGGCGCGTAAGCCTCCGCCGCTTGTTTCTGAGCCAGTTCGTCGTGCTTGAGCCACGGCGAACTGGCTCATTTGCGTCGAAGTGGCTCAACCGGTTGTTCGACCGCCGGGAATACAGCGCAGCGCCCGACGGTTCGGCTACGTATGACTTCTTCCCCAATCAAAGTTGACATTTGGTCGGACATCGCGTGCCCGTGGTGCTACATCGGCAAGCGCAAATTCGAAACCGGTGCCGCGAGCTTCGACGGCGAGGTGGAGATCGAGTACCACTCGTTCGAACTGGCGCCGGACACCCCGGTCGACTTCGACGGCAGCGAGACCGACTTCCTCAGCCAGCACAAGGGGCTGCCCGTGCCGCAGGTGCAGGAAATGCTCGAGCGCGTCACCGGCATCGCCTCGACGGTCGGCCTGAACTACGACTACGACATCCTGCAGCACACCAACACGATCAAGGCACACCAACTGCTGCACTTCGCGAAGAGCCAGGGTCGTCAGATCGAGATGAAGGAACGCCTGCTCAAGGCCTACTTCGAAGAGGGCAAGCACGTCGGACGTGACGAGGATCTCGCCGACCTGGCCGCCGAGATCGGACTCGACCGCGAGGCCGCGCTCACCGCGCTCCGCGACGAAACCTTCCTGCCGGGCGTGCGGGCCGACATCGCCCAGGCCCGCGAGTACGGAATCAACGGGGTGCCGTTCTTCGTGTTCGACGGCAAGTACGGCGTGTCAGGGGCACAGGATGCCGCGACCTTCGCCCAGGTGCTCGAGCAGGTCAAGTCGGACAAGGAGCAGGCCGCGTGACCGGCCTGATTTCCCTCGGCGACCCGAACGCGATCGCCTGCGTCGGCGATGTCTGCGCCATCCCTGGTCAGTCTGCTGCGCCGGCAGACGGTGCCCTCTCAGACGCCGCTCATCCAGGTCAAGACGCCACGGCCTGACCGCCACTCTCGAAACGCCGCACGGTTACGGATCCGTGCGGCGTTTCGTCGTTAACCCTCCCGCAACGCAGGTCTCCCAGTTGATACGTATCTGTTAACCCCCTCTGTCTACCCCCCGCAAGGGGTTGACCCATCCAAAAGAGCCCGGTTAGCGTACAGGCATCGAGCGAAGGCACCCGAGAAGTAGCTTCCGAGATATACGTCAGGCACCAATTCTCGGATCCAGTGCCGCTCGATTGGCGTGATAGCGCCGGTGCAAGGCATGCCCGATGCCGTCGACAGGGTTGTGCTGTGTCAGCCAGACACCGCACGACGAACAGTCAGACCCGCAACGACACAACCCCAAACCCCCGCTCAACACGTGAGGCCCGAACCTTATGTTTGCTTCCCCCGTTGTTTTCGCGTCTCTGAATACTTTCAATACTTTCGCTGGCTTATCGCTCAGCGCAGAGTCCGCCGTTTCAGACACAGCCACGCCCGGCACCCCTCCAGCCACAGCGGCGCCCGACACGCTGTCAGCCTGGTGGAACGACATGGTGGCTGGCATCGGCACCGCACTGGCGGAGCTGAGCCGCTTCTTTGAGTCGGTCAGCGTGTTCATGCCCGTCGCGATCGCCGGTGCCATCGTCTGGGGGCTGTGGCTGGTGCGCTTCATCCTGTCGCACCGGGCAGAGCCGATCGTGTCGGATTTCCGCACCAGCACCTCGGTGGTGGTGCCCTCGTACCACGAGGATCCCGACATCCTGCTGCAATGTCTGGACACCTGGCGGGCCCAGAATCCCGACGAGATCATCATCGTTCTGGATGTCGAGGATCTCGAGGCGTACGACCGGATCAGCGCTCTCGGTGATGAGCGCGTGACCCCGATCCTGTTCCATCACGTTGGCAAGCGGTCGGCGCTCGGTGTCGGAATCCGGCGAGCGCGGGGCGAGGTGGTGCTGCTGGTCGATTCCGATACGCAATGGCAGCCCGGACTGCTCGAGGCGGTGCAGATGCCCTTCGCCGATCCGCTTGTCGGCGCGGTGAGCACCCACCAGAACGTCTACCAGCGGGACACCAGCATTTGGCGTCGCATGGCGGACTGGATGGTCAACCTGCGCTATTACGACTACGTTCCGGCGATGGGGCGGGTCGGCGCGGTGCCCTGCGTTTCCGGTCGCACCGCGGTGTATCGGCGGAGCGCGATCATGCCCCTCGTCGACAACCTGGAGAACGAGTTCTTTCTCGGGCGGCGCTGCATCGCGGGGGATGATGGTCGGCTGACCTGGCTGGTGTTGGCGTCCGGATATCGCACGGTGCACCAGTCAACCGCGCGGGCGCTGTCGATGTTCCCGAGCACCTTCACCGCCTTCGTCAAGCAGCGGGTGCGCTGGAGCCGCAACTCGTACCGCTGCTACTTCACCGCGATGAGCAAGGGCTGGCTGTGGCAGGTCCCGGTCATCACCCAGTTGACCGTGCTGCAGATCGTGCTCACCCCGCTGACGATGGGGCTCAGCATGTTCTACCTCATCTTCTCCCGCTTCGAGTTCACCATGGTCGGCGCCCTGCTGGCGGTGGGCTGGCTGCTGCTCGGCCGGGGAATCCGCGGTATCTCGCACCTGAGGCGGCACCCCCGCGACATCCTGATCCTGCCCATCTTCACGCTTACCGTGATCCTCGTCGCGCTACCGATCAAGGCGTATGCCTTCGTCACCATGAACAAGCAGGGCTGGCTCACTCGCCGAGCCGACCAGGTCGGGGGAGACGGACAGCACTCGAAGACCCTTCAGCCCACGGTGCCGGAGTCGACCGTGCCGCAGTCGACCGTGCCCGACTCCACGGCGGTGGCGGCATGATCCGGACACGCTCAGTTCTGGCCGCATCCGCCGTGTTCGTGCTCAGCGTCAGCCTGTCGCCGTCCGCTGCACCGGTTGCCCATGGAGCAGCACCCGCTGCGGCGGACCAGGTCGACGACGTGGATGAGGTTGCCGAGGGTCGGCCGTATCCCGGCGACCCGGCTGTCGAGGCCGCGCTCGGGGCCGAGGCGGACGCCCGCCTGGTAGACGTCTGGTCGGTGATCAGTACGGCTCCCTGGCGTGACATCGATGACCCGCGGCCGTACCTGATCGCCACCCCGCGCACGGACACGCTGGTGCTGGTGCCACGCGCCGAACCCTACACGCTGCAAGAACTCGCTGGCACCGCCCCGGATTCCGTGAGCGTGCGCGCGGACGGGACTCATCT
>JBEVDR010000018.1:0-9618 GCA_040513215.1 Microbacteriaceae bacterium
CGTGGCGACGACCTGACGGCGGTCGCGACCGTCGCCGAGAAGGTCATCGGTCAGGTGCGTTCGATGGGCGTTGCGCTGACCCCGTGTGTGGTTCCGCATGCCGGCGAACCCAGCTTCACCCTCGCCGACGACGAGATCGAGATCGGCATCGGCATCCACGGCGAACCGGGTCGGGAGCGGATCAAGCTCGAACCGGCCGACGCCATCGTCGACAGGCTCCTGGGGCCGATCCTCGATGACCTGCCGTACGCATCCGGCGACAAGGTCTTGCTGTTCATCAACGGAATGGGCGGGACGCCGCAGGTTGAGCTGTACATTGTATTCCGACGGGCCGCTGAGGTTCTCGCCGGTCGCGGCATCGAGGTCACGCGCACGCTCGTCGGCAATTTCACAACATCACTGGAGATGCAGGGTATGTCAATCACGGTCCTCAAACTCGATGACGAGTTGACCGCCCTGTGGGATGCTCCGGTGCACACGGCCGCACTGCGGTGGGGAAAGTAGGGAAGACCGTAATGAGTCTCGACGTCGCATGGGCCCAGGCCTGGATCAGGAGCAGCGCGCAGGTTCTCGCTGAGCACCGGGCCGAGCTGAACACACTCGACCGGGAGATCGGCGACGGTGATCACGGCGAGAACATGGACCGCGGGTTTCAGGCCGTTCTGCCCAAGCTCGACGGGCTCGCCGACGACGCCACGCCCGGCGACGCGCTCAAGACTCTCGCCTCCACCCTGATCTCCACCGTCGGCGGCGCTGCCGGCCCGCTCTACGGCACCGCGTATCTCAAGGCCGCCACAGCGGTGACCGGGGTAGACGAGCTCGACGGCGCCGCCGTGGTGGCCCTGCTGACCGCCGCGCGCGACGGCATCGTGCTGCGCGGCAAGGCCGAGTCCGGCGACAAGACCATGATCGACGCGTGGACCCCGGCGGTCGAGGCGGCCGAGCAGGCCCAGGCTGCCGGGGCCGACCCGGCGCTGGTGCTGGCTGCAGCGGCGGATGCCGCGGAAGCCGGCGCCGTTGGCACCGAACCGCTCGTCGCCCGCAAGGGACGCGCCAGCTACCTGGGCGAGCGTGCCATCGGGCATCGGGACCCCGGGGCGCAGTCGACGGCGCTCATCCTGCGCAGTGGCGCCGACGCTGCCGCCTCGTCTTGACCATGACCGGCGCCCAGGGCAACCCGGCCGACCAGGTCGGCCTCGTGTTCGTCTCCCACAGCGCGCTGATCGCGGCCGGGCTGGTGGAACTCGCCCGGCAGATGGCGCCGACGGTGACCCTGGTCGCGGCCGGCGGCAGGGATGACGGCGGCATCGGTACGAGTTTCGACCTCATCGTCGCGGGCATCGCCGAAGCCGATCACGGCGCCGGCGCCGTTGTGCTGTGCGATCTCGGCTCGGCGATCCTGACCGCGGAGACGGCACTCGACTTCCTCGACGACGAGGTGCGCACCCGGGTGCAGATCGCCGACGCCCCGCTGGTCGAAGGCGGGGTGGCGGCCGCGGTTGCCGCAGAGATCGGGGGAGACCTCGCTGCTGTGGTCGCTGCCGCAGAATCCACGCGGAGCGCCTCACCGGCCGACGCGTCAGGCGCCACGGAGCCGGAACGCGGTGAGGTGAGCCGTACCGTCATCCTGCGCAACCGTGACGGTCTGCACGCCAGGCCGGCTGCGGATTTCGTGAAGCTGGCCAGCACTTTTGATGCCCCGGTCAGCGTCAACGGCCGCGACGCCCACAGCCTGTTGGGGATCATGTCACTCGGGCTCACCCGGGGGATGAGCGTGGAGATCTCAGGTCCGGACGAACGCTCCCGCGCGGCCGTGGATGCCCTTGCCGATCTGATCGAGACCGGTTTCGGCGAGGAATGATTCCGGCCGGGGCCGGAAAGACTGGATCATCCCCGCCCGACGGGCGTACGCTGTCCGCATGGTCCAGCATGAGAAATCCTCGGCCAAGGGGCACCGCGTCGGCCACCTCTTCGATTGGGTGGAGGACCGGCTCAGGCCGGCGTTCGACTCGCCGCCCGTCGGCACCTATGACGCCGCGGAGACCACCGGGCTGACGCTCTGCCCGGTCTGCGGGCGACCCATGACCGAGCACACGATCGAGCACTCCGCGCACGACACCGTGCTGAACTGTCCGGTGCCCCACCCCGGCGCGTGGGATCGGGACGCCTTCGAGCCGGTCAATGAATTCGGCATGGTGATTCGGCGGCCGCGGGGCGAGGAACCTGCGGAGTGAGGATGGCCCCGGGCCCACCCGGGTAGAATCATTCCAGAACGTGACCCGATCCGAGGAGGTGAGCCCGATGCACATTCCGTCCACACTGGGCGCTCCCGTCGAGATCACGATCGCGCGACTGACGTAGCCGCGGGGGAGCGCCGCACCTACTCAGGAAGCGACCTCCATGACTTCTCCACGTCAGCCCGATTCTTCTCAGTTCTCATCAACGGCGCCCACCGACGACGCCTCCGCGCCTCGCACCCGCACGGCGTTGGTCCTCGGCGGCGGTGGCTCAACCGGCAATGCCTGGCTGATCGGCGTCATCGCCGGTCTGGCCGATGTGGGGGTGGATATGGCCCGCGCCGATGTGATCATCGGCACGTCGGCCGGATCCACCACTGCGGCCCAGATCACCAGTGCTTCTCCGGCGGAATTGCTCGCCACAATCCTGTCCGAGGCCGCGCAGCATCGACCGGCTCCGAGCGGACCAACCGGGATGCGGCCGGCCGCCGGGACCGTGGTCGACCAGATGGCGAGGACGGGCTGGATCATCGCCGATGCGGCGGATGCACCCGACCTGCGGCGCAGATTGGGTGCGGCGGCGCTCGATCTCGATGCGGCCTCCGACGGGGAGTGGTCTGCTCGGTGGCGGGGCGTGGTGGCCGCCCGCCTGGCGAAGCCGCGCTGGCCGGAACGCACGATGCTCATCACGGCGGTCGATGCCCGGACTGGGGCGGCGGTCGTCTTCGACCGACACAGTGGGGTCGAGCTGGTCGACGCCGTCGCCGCCAGCACGTCCTCCGGCGCTCCGTACCACCTCGGTGACGACAGGTACCTTGATGGTGGCTACCGGCGCAACGAGAATGCGGACCTCGCCGCCGGATACGACCGGGTGGTGGTGCTGTCGCCTTTCGGCGGTCGATCCCGGTATCCGCTCGAGTGGGGCATGCACCTTGGCGCGCAGGTCGCCGAGCTTCAAGCGGGCGGCAGCAGCGTCGAGACGATCTTTCCGGATGGCGCCGCCGAGCATCTGTTCGGCGTGAACGCGATGGATCCGTCGCTGCGTCCGCCCGCGGCCCGAGCCGGCTACGACCAGGGCAGGAACCTCGGCGAGCGGCTCACCGGTTTCTGGCAGGCGGCGAGGGCGGGAGGAGCCGGCTGAGGCTCACCAACGGCCTCGCTTCGTGTTTGTTGACATAATGTGCATTATCGGTCATATATCGCGGGTGGCCGACAGGGCGGGTTTGAGCGGATTGCCGACGTGATTCGCAGCACGCCTGACCGCGCCGTCCGAGTTCGGTGCGACGTCCGAATCACTCGCCGCCCGCGCGGGTGCGGATGGTCGCCGGACGCATCCCGGAACTCGGGATGCGTCCGGCGCGCGAGCGTGACGACGCCAGCGTCCTGGTCGCCGGCGATCAGCTGGCCAGGTTTCGCCTTATGTCAAGTAATCGGCGAATTCGATCGTTTCGGAGGTCAGGCGCCGATGTAGCTCGCGAGGTGTTGGCCGGTCAGCGTGGAGCCATCCGCCACCAGGTCGGCCGGGGTGCCTTCGAACACGATCCGGCCGCCGTCGTGGCCGGCGCCGGGTCCGATGTCGATGATCCAGTCGGCGTGGGCCATCACGGCCTGGTGGTGTTCGACCACGATCACCGACTTGCCCGCGTCGACGAGTCGGTCGAGCAAGCCGAGCAGTTGCTCGACATCGGCGAGGTGCAGACCGGTGGTCGGCTCGTCGAGCACGTAGACACCGCCCTTCTCCCCCAGGTGCATCGCCAGCTTGATCCGTTGCCGCTCACCGCCCGACAGTGTGGTCAACGGCTGGCCGAGGCTGAGGTAACCGAGCCCGACATCGGCCAGGCCGTTGAGGATCGTGTGCGCCACCGGGGTGCGGGCCTCCCCCGCCCCGAAGAACTCCCGGGCCTCGGTCACCGACATTGCCAGCACCTCGCTGATGTCCCGTCCGCCCAGACGATACTCCAGCACGGATGCCTGGAAGCGCTTTCCCTCGCAGACCTCACAGGTCGTCGCAACGCCGGCGACGATGCCGAGATCGGTGTAGATCACTCCGGCACCGTTGCAGTTGGGGCAGGCGCCCTCGGAGTTCGAACTGAACAGGGCGGGCTTGACGCCGTTGGCCTTCGCGAACGCCTTGCGGATCGGCTCGAGCATGCCGGTGTAGGTTGCCGGGTTGCTGCGTCGGGAACCCTTGATTCCGCCCTGGTCGATCGAGACCACACCCGCGCCGGCGGGGATCGACCCGTGCACCAGCGAGCTCTTTCCGGAGCCGGCGACGCCGGTGACGACCACGAGAACGCCGAGCGGAATGTCCACGTCGACATCTCGCAGGTTGTGCGCTGTGGCACCGCGGATCTCGAGGCTGCCGGCGGGTGTGCGCACCGTCTTCTTGAGCTGTGCCCGGTCGTCCAGGTGCCGACCGGTGAGGGTGTCGCTGGCCCGCAGCCCCTCGAGGGAGCCTTCGTAGCAGACGGTGCCGCCCGCGGTGCCGGCGCCCGGCCCGAGGTCGACGACGTGGTCGGCGATGGCGATCATCTCGGGCTTGTGCTCGACCACGAGAACGGTGTTGCCCTTGTCGCGCAGCCGGAGCAGCAATTCGTTCATCCGCTGGATGTCATGGGGGTGCAGGCCGATGCTCGGTTCGTCGAAGACGTAGGTGACGTCGGTCAGCGACGACCCCAGGTGACGGATGATCTTGGTCCGCTGGGCCTCGCCGCCGGACAGCGTACCGGACGGCCGGTCGAGCGAGAGGTAGCCCAAACCGATCTCGACGAAGGAATCCAGGGTGTGCCGCAGCGTGGCCAGCAAGGGCGCCGCCGACGGCTCGTTGAGTCCGTTCACCCAGCCGGCCAGGTCGCTGATCTGCATCGCGCAGGCCTCCGCGATATTGACGCCGTCGATCCGCGACAACCTGGCGGCCTCGCTCAGCCGGGTGCCACCGCACTCCGGGCAGGTCGCGAAGGTGACGGCCCGGTCGACGAACGCGCGGATGTGCGGCTGCATGGCCTCCCGGTCCTTGGCGAGGAACGACTTCTGCACCTTGGGGATGAGTCCCTCGTAGGTCATGTTGATGTCGCCGACCTTCACCTTGACCGGCTCCTTGTAGAGGAAGTCGTGCAGTTCCTTCGTGGTGTAGTCCCGGATCGGCTTCTTCGGGTCGAGGAACCCGGAGCCGGTGAAGATCTTCACACCCCAGCCATCCGCCGTGTACCCGGGGATCGTCAGCGCTCCCTCGTCCAGGGCCTTGGAATCGTCGTACAGCTGGCTGAGGTCGATGTCGTTGATCGTGCCCATCCCCTCGCACCGGGGGCACATTCCGCCGGTGATGGTGAAGCTGCGGCGTTCCTTGGTGGTCACGCCGCCGCGCTCCAGCGTGACAGCGCCCGCTCCGGAGATGGAGGCGACGTTGAAGGAGAACGCCTGCGGCGACCCGATGTACGGCTGGCCCAACCGGCTGAACAGGATGCGCAACATCGCGTTGGCGTCGGTGGCCGTTCCCACGGTCGAGCGGGCGTTGGCGCCCATTCGCTCCTGGTCGACGATGATCGCCGTGGTGAGTCCGCTCATCGCGTCGACGTCGGGTCGTGCGAGCGTCGGCATGAAGCCCTGCAGGAAGGCACTGTAGGTCTCGTTGATCATGCGCTGCGAGTCCGCGGCGATGGTGCCGAACACCAGTGAACTCTTGCCCGAGCCGGAGACACCGGTGAACACGGTCAGCCGGCGCTTGGGGATTTCGACGCTGATGTTCTTGAGGTTGTTCTCCCGTGCACCCTCCACCCGGATCATGTCGTGGCTGTCGGCAGGATGTGTCGCGGGTGCGGGCGTTTCGGTCGCTGTGCGGGCGCTCATAGTGTCTCCATCTCTCTGGCGGAGCCGACAACGAAAAGCGCCGGCATCGCCTGCCCCGGCCTGACCGGCTTCGAGCATACGTCAGGGTATCCGGGGTGCCCGGGGTGACGCCAGCCGCTGGGCGGACGCCGTCGGTGAGCGGCCCGGGTGACACCCTCCGGTCAGGGCAGCTCCTGGATCCGGATCAGGTTTCCGGCAGGGTCGCGCACGGCGCAGTCGCGCACCCCGTAGGGCTGCTCGGTCGGTTCCTGCACGATCTCGGCGCCGCTGGCGTCCAACCGCGCGAAGGTCGCGTCCAGGTCGGCCGTGGCGAGGTTGATGCCGGCGTAGGTGCCCTTCGCCATCATCTCGGCGATGGTGCGGCGTTCCTCGTCGGTGACCCCGGGGTCGGCCACGGGAGGTTCTAGCACGATGGCGGTGCCCGGCTGACCGACCGGACCGACCGTGATCCACCGCATGCCGCCGTAGCCGACGTCATTGCGCACCTCGAAACCGAGGGCGTCCCGGTAGAAGACCAGGGAGGCCTCCGGGTCGGCGTGCGGAAGGAAACTCGAGTGAATCGTGATGTCCATGACAGTCAATCTAGTGAGCCGGCCGACGCGCGCGCTTCTCGATTCCTGATCGGTCTGGTGACCTGTCCGGCGGTACAGGACGGTATCCCCTGAGCGTCGAACGGCTGGCGCCGGTAGGTGCTCGGAGGAACGCCGACCAGTTCGGTGAAGCGGGTGCTGAAGGTGCCCAGCGACGAACATCCGACCTCGAAGCACACCTCGGTGACGCTGAGGTCGCCCCGGCGCAGCAGCGCCATCGCCCGCTCGATGCGGCGTGTCATCAGGTACGAGTACGGCGACTCCCCATATGCGAGCTTGAACTGCCGGCTGAGATGCCCGGCCGACATGTTCACACCGCGGGCGAGAGCCTCGACGTCCAGGGGCCTGGCCGATTCACGGTCGATCCGGTCGCGCACCCGCCGCAGCCTGGCGAGGTCGGCGAGGCGGTCGGAGGGAACGGGTGTGCTGCTCACGTGCACGATCGTGCCACAGGCGCGGGTCGTTGTCGATCCGCGCCCGTGGAGTCACCCGGCACCGAAACCTGCGGTCACGGGGTCAGGACGACCTTGATACAGCCCTTCTCCTTCTTCTGGAAGATCTCGTACATGTCCGGGGCGCGGTCCAGCGTGACCCGGTGGGTGACCAGGTCCTCCACCCCCAGCGGGTCGGCCGGGTCCTCGACCAACGGCACGAGGTCGTCCAGCCAGCGGTGCACATTGCACTGTCCCATCCGGATGCTGACCTGCTTGTCGAACAGGCTCTTCATCGGCGTGGGGTCGGCCTCGCCGGCGTACACGCCGCTGAGTGACACGGTTCCGCCGCGCCGCACCGCGTCGAAGGCGAGATGCATGGCACTCAAGCGGTCCACTCCCCCGGTGTTGATCAGTTTCTGCGCGACGGCGTCTGGCAGCAAACCCACTGCGGCTTGGGCGAGACTGGCACCGGGCGCACCGTGGGCTTCGAGTCCGACGGCGTCCACCATCGAGTCCGGGCCCCGGCCGTCGGTGCTGTCGCGGAGCCGTTCGAGCACGTCCTCGGTGAGGTCCAGTGTCTCGATGCCGTAGCGCTCCGCCATCAGCCGTCGCTCCGGGACCGGATCGACCGCGATCACCCGGTGCCCGAGATGGCGAGCGATCCGGCCCACGAACTGGCCGACCGGGCCGAGCCCGAGCACGCCCAGGACCCCGTCCTCCGGCAGGTCGGCGTACCGCACACCCTGCCAGGCCGTCGGCAGGATGTCGCTGAGGAACAGGTAGCGTTCATCAGCGAGATCGTGGCCGACCTTGAGAGCGTTGGCGTCCGCCAACGGCACCCGGAGCCGTTCTGCCTGCCCGCCGGGCACCGAGCCGTACAGTTCGGTATACCCGTAGAGGGAGGCGCCGCAGTCATGGGCATGGTTCTGGGTGGTCTCGCACTGGGTGGTCAGGCCGCGCAAACACATGAAGCACTCGCCGCAGGCGATTACGAACGGGATGACCACCCGGTCGCCCGGCTTGAGCGTGCGTACTGCGGCGCCGACCTCCTCGACCACACCCATGGATTCATGGCCGAGGATGTCGCCGGGCTTCAGGAACGGGCCGAAGACCTCGTACAGGTGCAGATCCGAACCGCAGATGGCGGTCGACGTGACCCGGATCACGATGTCGGTGGGTTTCTCGATCACCGGGTCCGGCACCTCGGAGATGGTGACGTTGCGCTTGCCCTGCCAGGTGAGAGCCCTCACGTGCCGGTCACCGGACCGTAGGAGACATCCACCTCGGCCATTTCCAGGTCGGCGGTGGCTTGGATCAGTTCCATCAGCTCGGGGTCGAGCCCGGGCGAGAATTCCTCCAGGCGTTCGGGCGCGATGACCGACGGCACACCGACCGGTGCCTGCTCGTCGGCCAACAGCGTCGAACCGTCGTTGGACGGCGACAGGCCCTGGTAGATCTTTCCGGCCTCTGACTGATCGGCGAGGTCGAAGGTGTACTGCTTGCTGTGCAGGCCAAGGTCGAGGAGCTTCTTTACCTCGGGGAACTTCTCCGCGTTGGTCTTCGGGATCGGGAGCAGCGTGTTCCAGTTCACGCCGAGGGTTTCGAGGGCTTTGGCGTATCCGTTCTCGTGAGCCTGGTCGCGCACGATCAGGTACGAGATCGTGGACCTCGCGGTCTTGTTCTCGGTCATCTCGTAGATGCGGCACTTCTGCAGCCGACCGGTGGATTCGAGCATCAGGTTGTAGAGCAGGTCGAGCACGAGGTTGCCCGAGTTGTACACGTAACTGCCGCTCCAGGGGTTGCCGACCGCGTCGACCGGCAGCGCGCCTTGGGCGCCGACGAGGTAATGGTGGATATTGCCCTGACTGAGGGCGAGCTCCAGCGGGATCGCTCCCCCGGCACCGGGCTTGTCCGCGGGGTCGGTGACCTTGCCCTGATAGCGCGGCGATCCGTCCAACAGCCGGGAGATCGTGGTGCCGATCAATTCGACGTGGCTGATTTCCTCGGTGCCGATGCCCTGGATGAGGTCACGATAGGGCTTGGCCGCGGGTCCGCGGAAGTTCATCGCCTGGAAAAGGTACTGCATCATCGTGCGCATCTCGCCGAACTGCCCGCCGAGGCCTTCCTGCAAGGCGTTGGCTGCTGCGGGGTCCGGCTCGTCCTGCACGATGTCGTGAATAAGGGACTGCACGTGGAAGTACATGGTGATCCTTTCGGGAACACACTGGGTGGTGCGGGCACCGGCCGGTCCGGCCGGTGGTGGATCGGGAACCAAGCCCTATTTCTTGGCCCGGTTGGCGCCCTGCTCGCGCAGCCGCCGGCCTTCGAGCACGTCTTCGCGCTCCTTCGCGGCCACCTTGTCGCTCTTGCGGGTGTCTCGGGGAGGCAGCTGGATCTCTTCCTCGGCCTTGATGCCGGCCTGCAGTTGCCGGCCGCGCTCGAGTTCGGCGTCGAATTCGGCGCCGAAGAGCAGCGCGAGGTTCGCGATCCAGAGCCAGAGCAGGAAGATCA
>JBEVDR010000019.1:0-5798 GCA_040513215.1 Microbacteriaceae bacterium
GCTGCTCGCCGATGGTGATGTGGATTCTCACCCTGCTCTCCTCTTCCTTGGTCGGGGCCGTGCTCTCGGTGCTCGGGGACGTCGTCGGGCTGTTGCTGGTAGGCGCAGTTTGCGGGGGCGTGTCGTCGCCGGGCTCGGGCTGGCCGCAACCCGCGCCGGTCGTTGCGATTGCGAAGGAGAGCACCACCGTCCGCAGTCTTCTCGACATCGGGATCGCAATCACAGCGTGAGCAGGACCTTGGTCGCCGTGCGCTGGTCCATGGCACGGTACCCCTCGGCTGCCTTCTCGAGCGGGAGGGTGAGGTCGAAGACCTTGCCGGGGTTGATCTTGCGGTCCCAGATCAGCTGGATCAGCTCGGGCAGGAACCGGCGGACCGGTGCGGGACCACCGTGCAGGTGCACGCCGGAGAAGAACAGCTCCAGGCCGTCGAGAGACACGTCGTGTGACACTCCGACGTAACCGACATGCCCGCCTGGCCGGGTCGCGCGGATTGCCTGCATGATTGCCTCCTGGGTTCCGACCGCTTCGATGACGCTGTGCGCGCCGAGGCCGCCGGTGAGTTCCTTGATCTTCGCCACACCGTCGTCGCCGCGCTCTTCGACGATGTCGGTCGCGCCGAACTCGCGGGCCAGAGCCTGACGGTCCGCGTGACGCGACATGGCGATGATGCGTTCGGCGCCCAACTCGCGTGCGGCGAGGATGCCGAGCAGGCCCACCGCGCCGTCACCGACGACCGCGACCGTCTTGCCGGGGCCGGCTTCGGCGGCGACGGCCGCGAACCACCCGGTGCCGAGCACGTCGGATGCTGCCAGGAGAGACGGGATGAGATCGGGGTCGGGCTGCCCGGGAGTGGCAACCAGGGTGCCGTCGGCGAACGGAATGCGGGCGTACTCGGCCTGTGTTCCGTCCAGGCCGGTCGCGTGCACGCACCGCGACTGGTATCCGGCTCGGCAGATCTCGCAGGTGTTGTCAGAGGCGAAGAACGACCCGACCACGAAGTCGCCGACGTGGACGGACTGCACGTCGTCGCCGATCTCGGTGACGACACCGACGTACTCGTGCCCCATCGGTGTGTGATCCACCGAGGCGATGCCCCGGTATGGCCACAGGTCAGAACCGCAGATGCACGAAGCGCTCACGCGGATGATCGCATCGGTGGGCTCGAGAATGGTCGGGTTCTCACGGGCTTCGACGCGGACGTCGCCGGGGGCGTGCATGATGACTCCACGCATGGTGGTGGTCTCCTTAGCTGTTGAGGGTTGCGGGGATCGGTTCCTCGAGCGCCGCTGGTGCGGTGGTGCGGGCGAGGAAGAGGAAGGCGGCGCCGGCCAGGAGCATGGAGATGAGCGTGACCAGACCGAGGGGGAGGATGCTGGTGGCGCCGGCGACGCCGACCAGTGGCGCGGCGACGCCGCCGAACCCGAACCGGACCATTCCCAGCAGCGATGATGCGGTACCGGCGATCTGCGGGTAGTCGGCGAGGGCGAGAGTCGTGGCCGGCGGTGAGGAGATCGCGACGCCGCTGGCGAGGAGGAACAGCGCCACGATGACGACCCACAGAGGCAGTGGAGTGAGTCCCGCAGCGAGCAGTCCCATTGCGCCGAGCCCGGCCACGAGGATGCCGATCGTGAGAGTCCCGGGGATGCTCCACCGTTCCGCGGCGCGGCCGGCGAGGTAGCCGAAGACCATGAACCCGGCGGAGTTGAGTCCGAACGCCAGCGCGTATCCGAGCGGACTCAGCCCGTAGATGTCCTGCAACACGAACGTCGCGCCGGACAGGTAGGCGAACAGTGCGGCGTACATGAAGCCTTGGTTGAGGACGGCGCCGAGGAACAGTCGGTCGGTGAGCAGTGTCCGGAAGTCGCGGATCGTCTGCCCGAATCCGCCTCCGGTGCGCTGATCGAACGGGAGGGTCTCACGGAACACGCTGAGTGTGACGATCAGGATGCCGGCGCCGATCGCGGCGAGGAACACGAACAGTCCGCGCCAGTCGGTCACCGTGTTCAGCACGCCGCCCAGGAGCGGACCGACGATCGCAGCGAACCCGCCGATCACCGTCAGCCGCCCGTAGAAACGGATCAGCGCCGGCCCGGTGAAGATATCCCTGCCGGCGGCTTGGGCGATCACGATGCCGACCCCGCCCGCGAGGCCCTGAACGAAGCGCGCGACGATCAGCAGCTCCACGGTCGGGCTGAGCGCGCACAGGAGGGAGGTCGCGATGTACGCGATGATGCCGGTGAGCAGGATGCCGCGCCGACCGAATCGATCAGACAGGGGTCCCGCGACGAGCTGTCCCGCGGCCAGGCCGATCAGGCAAGCGGTGATCGTGAGCTGTGCCACGGATGTGACCGCGCCGAGCTCGGCGGTCAACGCCGGAAGCGCGGGCAGGTAGAGATCCATCGAGATCGGGCCGAACACCGTCAGCAGGAGCAGCAACGTCGGGAGATACCTGCTGTACGCGGGCTTGCTCAGCGTGGTGGTTGGTGGCATGTCAACCAGCCTGACCCCGCATCGAGCTCTGGGGGAGTCCCTGACGAAGGGTGTACTGGCAGGGCACCCTCGCGAAGGGTGCCCTGCCAGGGTCTCCCCGCAGCCGGGCACGAGACATAGCCTTCCTGGTATGGACAACAAGGCAGAGGTGCGCGAGTTCCTCATGACGCGCCGGGCCCGGGTCACCCCGGACGCCGCGGGAATCACGACAGGGCCGAACCGGCGCGTGGCCGGATTGCGGCGGAGTGAAGTCGCCACCCTCGCCGGGGTGAGCGTGGAGTACTACGCGAAGCTCGAGCGTGGCGCGATCGCCGGTGCATCCGCATCGGTGCTCGACGCGATCTCTCGCGCGCTGCAGCTCGACGACACCGAGCGCGCCCACCTCCTCGACCTCGCCCGCGCCGCCGACGGCATCCCCACCTCGGGCCGGCCACGCAGACGTGCGACCAAACCCGGCGGCTCGCGGCTGAGCCTGCAATGGGCACTGGCATCCATCACCGATGGGATCGCATTCGTCCGCGACTCGCACCACGACATCCTTGCCTTCAACGACCTCGGGCGTGCCTTCTACTCGCCCGTCATCGGCGACGGAGGCCGCACGCCCAACCTCGCACGCTTCCAATTCCTCGACCCAGCCGCCCGCGACTTCTACCCCGACTGGGACCGGTTCGCCGAGATGTGCGTCGGTGTCATGCGCGCCGAAGCCGGCCGAGACCCTCACGACAAGGCACTTCAAGACCTCGTCGGCGAGCTCTCGCTCCGAAGCGACACCTTCCGCGAACTGTGGGCTGCCCACAACGTCCGCACCCACGGAGCGGGCACCAAACGGTTCCACCACCCCGTCGTCGGAGAACTCATCCTCGCCTACGAGGAACTCGCCATCACCGCCGAACCAGGCAACGTGCTCCTCATCTATACCGCCGAGCCGGGTTCGCCGTCCGCGGATCGGCTCAAACTGCTCGCTTCGTGGAGTGCCGAGCAGCGCTCAGAGTCCCGGGCGAACCAAGTCGGATCAGCATAGCCACCAGGCGAACCTGCTCCGCAGCGCGCACGCGCCGGCGCCGGCAGCGGCGGGGCTGTGCGACGGCTCCGGCCTGTCGGGTCGGCGGGCACATCGCTGGGACTCTCACACCAGAACATTGCCGGGGTCAACGGCAGGTCGCGGCCTTTTCGATCAGGGCCTGGGGCGGGTAGCCGTAGGCCTGTATGCCGTTGCCGATTGCGGTGTGGCCCATGCTGATCGCCCACGCGGTCGCCCAGGCCTCGTTGGCGTCCGCATCAGCGGAGTCGAACATGTCGCTGCATTTGGAGGTGATCGCGTGCCCGACCTCGTGGGCGACGAGTGCTCTGGCATCTGCGGACGGCCAGTTCTCCGCGACGGAGTCCGACAGAGTGATCGTCGAGAAGCCGCCGCGTACGACGGCCCAGGTGGCTGTGCCACCCATGCCGTCCGAGCCGCCGACGCCAGCCACGATCGGGGCCCAGTCGAAATCGAGCACCACACCCCCGGCGATGGAGCGAGCGAACTCCTCGATCTCAAGCCGCGTCGCGAGCAGCGGTCCCGCCTTCTCGGCGAGTTCGACCTGCTGGGAGTGTGTGAGGTTCGCCGCCTTCGCGGCGTACGTGGTGAACGCAGTCGCGGCGCCCGTGCCGAGGCCGGTCTGCCCGGCCGCGGCGGCCGCGGCTTCACGCAGGTCGAGGAGCACGAATGCGCGCGCCGACACGTTCGCCGCTTCGAGCGCGGCCGCCTTGGGTGGCACCGATGCGTAAAGGTCCTGCGCGGCATCCAGCAGAGTCGCGCTCGCGTCCTCGACCGCGTCCTGTGCAGTGCCCAGCGAGTCGGTGTATTCGCCGAGTTCTGCGGCGTTGGCCGTCAACCGCGGCGCGGCGGTGAGCAGGTCCCATGTCCACAGCGGCTTGCGGGTGTCTCCAGCAGCCACAGAGTCCTGAAGAGTCGACGCCGCCTCGTCGACGACTCCCGCAGATGCGGCAGCAGCATCCGAGAGCGCGGCGCGGGCGCTCGCGTCGACGAGGTCTTCCGCAGACGATGACGCGTCCACGATCACACCGCTGACTTCGACCGCCCCGGACGCATCATCCACCAAGGCACGAAGTGAATCGGTCGCGTCGCGGTTGGTGAGAGCCGCGACGGTGACGGCGGATGCCGCCTCGTCGAAGGCTCGATCGGCGACGACGTGCACTGCAGCCCATACCGCAGCGAGCACGAGCACCGCCAGCACGACGATCCACCATGACTTGGCATGGCGGCTCAGCCTTCGACGCTGCACAGCGGGAACACCCTCGGAGACGGCACTCCCAACAGGGGATGACACCGATGGCTGTCCTGCCGTGCCAACGACGCCATCAGCAAGATCCACCCACAAACCATAAGCCGAACAGGCTCGTGCCGAATGCTGACGAACCGTCGTAGGCAACGTCGGCGCGGCCGACGAGCGACGACACGGTTCAAGGCTGGTTCTTCCTACAGCTTGATGTATGCGTTGTAGATCAGAATCATCAGGCCGGTGGCGTCGGCGGGCACCTGGAAGATCGCGTGCGCCTCCCAGCTCGCACCCGGCTCCACCGGCAGGACGTTCTGGTCGCCGATGTTGCGGGCGTAGACCGGGTACTCGTTGCCGTCCTCGTCGACGACCTGCCAGTAGCCCGACTCGGTGACCGCGTCGTACGGCTGATCCGGGCTGAGGTTGGTAACGGTGTACTCGAGGAACACGTTGACCATTCCCTCGGGCGCGGCAGGCGTTTCCACCCCAGACTCGGCGGCGCCGGTGGTGATCTCGAATTCCGCCTGGCCCATCTGGCGAACCTGGGCCGTGAGCAGGCCCTGCCCGGTTTCGGAACTCCAGGTGACCGGGGCCCCGATCGGGTAGGGGTTCTCGAAGGTGCCCGGCGCGGCGTCCGGTGTCGGTGTCGGGTTGGGCGTCTCCGCTTCCGCAGCCGGCTCGGCCTCGTCGGTCTCATCGGTGGCCACGGCCGTGGGGGAGGGCGCGCTGGCGGCGGTGCCGCTGCTGACCATGAACGCGATCACCACTACGACCAGGATCAGCAGTGCGGCCGCGGCGACGGCGACCCACAGCCAGGTGCGCTTGGTCTTGGGCGGCAGGGCGGCGGGGGGTACCGGAGGCGGGTCGTCAGTGGGGGCGAGGCCGGGTTCGGACACAGTGGCAGTCCCTTCGCGAGCGAGGGGTGGCGTACGGTTGGACGCCCCCCCACGGGGGATGCTGATTGTAGTGATAAACAGGGCCGTTATTTAACCCGTTCAGATTCCGACCTAGGCCCCCTAAGACGT
>JBEVDR010000020.1:0-3065 GCA_040513215.1 Microbacteriaceae bacterium
TCCTGGGCTACCGGGCCCCGGTGATCCAGTCGGCCGAGGCGCGCATCGCCGAGTCGATCAACTGGCGCACCATCCAGTTCCTGCTGGAGAACGCGGTGTTCCTGTTCATCGGGCTCAACCTGGAGGCGATCCTCGCGGGCGTCAGGCTCACCGGCACCGGGTTCTGGGACACCGTGTGGATCTCGGTGGTGATCCTCGCCGCGCTGCTGGTGTCACGGTTCGTGTGGATGGCGATCACCACGTCGATCTACCGGTACGGCCCGCGGCGGCTGCGGGAGCGCGGCTGGAGCTGGCGCACCGGGGTGGCCGTGTCGTTCGCGGGCATGCGCGGCGTGGTGACCCTCGCGGCCGTGTTCCTCCTGCCGCCCGAGACGCCGCAGCGCGAGCTGCTGCAACTCCTGGCGTTCGTCGTGGTGGTCGGCACCCTGCTGCAGGGGCTCGCCCTGCCCTGGATCATCCGCCGGTTGCGCCTGCCGCCGCCGGATCGCTCGCAGGAGCGGACCGAGGCGCAGATGCTGCTGGCCGAGGCGCAGACCGCCGGCCTGGCCCGGCTGGACGTCGAGGTGACCGACGCCGACGAGGCCAGGGTGATCGGCCGGCTCCGCACCAACGCCCGGTTCCTCGCCGACGCCCTCGACAACCCCGCTCCGGATGACGCGGAACCGCTGCCGGCCGCGTACTCCCGTCTGCGGCGGGCCATGATCGAGGCCGAGCGGGAGGCCGTGCTGGCCGCCCGGGTGGAGGGGCGCTACCAGGAGCCGGCCATCCGCTCGGCGCTGGCGTTCATCGACGTGGAGGAGAGCGCGCTCAAGGCCGGCTCGCCCAAGCGCCTCGAAAGCTGAGCGAACGCGGCGGGCGCGGCTAGGCCAGGGCGGGTTGCCTGCTGAGTCCCGGCTCGTTCCACGTCTTGGCGATCGCCCAGGCCACGGCGGCGATCGGCACGGCGAGCACCGCACCGATGATGCCGGCCACGATGGTGCCTGCGGTCAGGGCGACGAGGATGACCAGCGGGTGCAGCTTGAGCGACTGGGCCATCACAACGGGCTGGAGGAAGTTGCCCTCGAGCTGGTTGACCAGCACCACGATGCCCACGACGATCAGGGCGGTGATCCAGTCGGTCGCGACCAGTGCCACGAGGGCGGCGAGGATGCCGGCCACCGTCGCTCCGATCAGGGGGATGAACGCTGTGAGGAAGACGATGACGGCCAACGGCAGCGCGAGGGGCACGCCGAGGATCGCCAGTCCGATGCCGATCGCGGCCGCGTCGACGAATGCGACGATGGCGGTGCCGCGGATGTAGCCGCCGAGCACCCGCACTGTGGTGGCGCCGATGCGACGGCCGCGCTGCAGGCGCTCGCCCCGGAATGGCTTGAGGAAGAACGACCAGATGACGTCGCCGTCCTTGAGGAAGAAGAACAGGATCACGAGGACCAGGACCAGGCCGGTGAAGAACTCACCGGCGGCCGCGGCGCCCGCCAGCGCCCCCGAACCGAACTGGCTGCTGGTGAGGAAGGCGACACACTGGTCACGGAAATCTTCCAGCTGGGCGGCATCGATGGCCAACGGACCCTCGGTGAGGTAGGTGATCAGCTGGTCGATGCCGTCGGAGGCGCTGCTCGCCAGTTCGGTCCACTGGTTCTCGACGGCGACGACGATGAGCGTCACGATGCCGCCGAACACGATGATGGCGGTGAGCAGGGTCACCCAGGTGGCCAGGATGGGCGACAGCCCGCGGCGGCGCAACCACTTGATGACCGGGCTCAGCGCTGACGCGAGGATGATCGCGATCAGCACCGGGATCACCACGAGCTTCACCTGCACGAGCACGAAGACGATCACGGCGACCAGAGCGAGCGCCAGGAGGATCTGAGCGCTGCGCAGGCCGAGCCAGCCCAGCTTGTCGGTCAGCAGGGTACGCAACGTTGTGGGGCCGGCGGATTGCGCGCCGGACACGCGGGCACCGGATTTGTCTGGGGTTCGCATGGGACAACCCTAGACAACCTGTCGCGTCAGAGCTCGAGAACCCGCCGGGCGGCATCCGGAAAAGCACCCTGCCCACAGCGAGTGCCCACAGAGTCGACGCACATACGATACACACGTTTTCGCGCCTGTACACCCTTGAAATTCCCAGTCTCCTGTAGTGCAGTGGAGGGTGTTCCAGCACGCTGCACGGCTTGCCGTCGACGGCTGGGCGAACCACCGAGAAACACCACTGAGGATGCCGCGCGCCACAAGCGCGAACCGACCGGTTCAGGTATCACAACAGGTATCAAGGAGGATACAAAAATGGCAGGAAACAGAGCAGTTGCCTACGAAGGTCCCGGCAAGGTCGACGTTATCGACATCGACTACCCCACCTTCGAGCTGAAGGACGGACCCGGCGTGAACCCGGCGAACGTCGGCCGGCAGGTTCAGCACGGCGTCATCCTGAGAACCATCACCACGAACATCTGCGGCTCCGACCAGCACATGGTGCGCGGCCGCACAACGGCGCCGGAGGGACTGGTGCTCGGTCACGAGATCACCGGCGAGGTGGTCGAGGTGGGCCGCGACGTCGAGTTCATCAAGGTCGGCGACATCGTGTCGGTCCCGTTCAACATCTCCTGCGGTCGCTGTCGCAACTGCAAGGAGCGCAAGACCGGTGTGTGCCTGAACGTGAACCCGGACCGTCCGGGGAGCGCATACGGCTACGTCGACATGGGCGGATGGGTCGGCGGGCAGTCGCAGTACGTGCTCGTGCCGTACGCGGACTGGAACCTGCTGAAATTCCCCGACCGGGAGCAGGCCCTCGAGAAGATCCTCGACCTCACGATGCTGTCGGACATCTTCCCGACCGGCTTCCACGGCGCCTTCACCGCCGGGATCGGCGTGGGCTCAACGGCCTACATCGCCGGAGCCGGCCCGGTGGGACTCGCCGCGGCCGTCTCCGCCCAGCTGCTGGGCGCCGCCGTCGTGATCGTGGGCGACCTCAACCCGGAGCGGCTGGCGCAGGCCCGCAGCTTCGGTTGCGAGACCGTCGACCTCACCAAGGGTGAGCCGCAGGATCAGATCGAACAGATCCTCGG
>JBEVDR010000021.1:0-26482 GCA_040513215.1 Microbacteriaceae bacterium
TTCTGCTGCGCGTAGGCCCACGCCTCGGCGGTGTCGCCGACGGGCACGCCCTCGGTGATCACGACGAGCAGCGGGATCTCGGCGTCGATGGCCTCGACCATGGCGTCCTTGGTGAAGGCCGGCGGCACGAAGGCGATCGACACGTCCGCGCCGGTCTTCTCCATGGCCTCCTTGACCGAGCCGAAGACGGGCAGTTCGATGTCGCCGTGCAGCACCGTGGTGCCGGCCTTGCGGGCGTTGACGCCACCGACCACCTGGGTGCCGGCCTTCAGCATCAGGGCGGTGTGCTTGGTGCCCTCACCGCCGGTGATGCCCTGCACGATGACCTTGGAGTCCTTGTTCAGAAAGATAGACATGCTGTTCTTATTCCTCGATCGTGTCTCAGGCGGCGGCGTGTGCCAGCTCGGCGGCCTTGTCGGCGCCCTCGTCCATGGTGGCGGCGAGGGTGACGAGCGGGTGGTTGGCCTCGTTCAGGATGGCGCGGCCTTCCTCGACCTTGTTGCCGTCGAGGCGCACGACCAGCGGCTTGTTGGCGCTGTGGCCGAGCTCGGCGAGCGCGCCGACGATGCCCTTGGCAACGGCATCGCACGCGGTGATGCCACCGAAGACGTTGACGAACACCGACTTCACCTGCGGGTCGTTGAGGATGACGTCGAGGCCGGCTGCCATCACCTCGGCGGATGCTCCGCCGCCGATGTCGAGGAAGTTGGCCGGCTTCACGCCGCCGTGGTTCTCGCCCGCGTAGGCGACGACATCCAGCGTCGACATGACAAGCCCGGCACCGTTACCGATGATGCCGACCTGGCCGTCGAGCTTGACGTAGTTGAGGTCGTTCTCCTTGGCCTTCGCCTCGAGCGGGTCGGCGGCAGCCTTGTCCTCGAGCAGCTCGTGCTTCGGGTGACGGAACGACGCGTTCTCGTCCAGGCTGACCTTGCCGTCCAGGGCGATGACCTGGCCGTCCTCGGTGAGCACCAGCGGGTTCACCTCGACCAGCGTGGCATCCTCGCCCTTGTAGACGTTCCACAGCTTGACGAAGACGTCGGCGACCTTCGGGGCGATGTCGTCGGCGAAACCGGCGGCCTTCGCGATCTCGGCGGCCTTTGCGGGGGTGATGCCCTCCAGCGGGTTCACCTCGATGCGGGCGAGTGCCTCCGGACGCTCGACAGCGAGCTCCTCGATCTCCATGCCTCCCTCGACACTGGCCATCGAGAGGTAGGAGCGGTTGGCGCGGTCGAGCAGCAGCGAGAAGTAGTACTCCTTGTCGATGCGCGCACCGGCGGCGATCATGACGCGCTTGACGACGTGACCCTTGATGTCGAGGCCGAGAATCTGCTCGGCTGCGGTGTAGGCGTCGTCCGGGTTGTGGACGACCTTGACGCCGCCAGCCTTGCCGCGACCGCCGGTCTTCACCTGCGCCTTGACGACGACGGTGCCACCGAGCGTTTCAGCGGCCGCCTTCGCTTCTTCCGGGGTGTCGGCCACGAGGCCCTGAAGCACAGGCACTCCGTAGGACTCGAAAAGGTCCCGAGCCTGGTACTCGAAAAGATCCACTATGTTCTTCCAATGCGTCGCTGTGCTGATCGAACAGCACCCGGTGATGTCCGCCACTCTCTCGACGACGAGATAGTTCGACGTCGAGATAAATGGGCCATGGGAAACTTTACCCCTCCCCTATGAATGACAGGCGCCGAAGCACGGTCTTAGCGCTTTAAGTTCGCGCATTGTTTCCCGGGTTAGGCAAGTCTTGCCATCCTTGCCGACCCGTGCCAGAGCGCGCACAATCACAGGGTGAGTCAGAGTGAAGCCGTCCGTGTTGAACCCCATGCCTCGGGCTTGGCGTCCCGGCTGAATTGGCTGCGCGCGGGAGTTCTCGGCGCCAACGACGGAATCGTCTCCACCGCCGCACTCGTCGTCGGTGTCGCGGCGGCGACCTCGGCGATCGCGCCCATCATGACCGCCGGCGTCGCCGGCCTGATCGCCGGCGCGGTGTCAATGGCGCTCGGCGAGTACGTGTCCGTGAGCGCGCAGCGCGACACCGAGCGCTCGGCGATCGCGTTGGAGAAGCAGGAGCTCGCGGACGACCCGGAGGGCGAGCTCGAGGAACTCACCGAGATCTACCGGTCCAAGGGCCTCAGCCAGCAGACCGCCCGCGCCGTCGCCCAGGAGCTGACCGCGCACGATGCGCTGGCCGCGCACCTCGAGGCGGAGCTGCACATCAGCGAACACGAGGTGTCCAGCCCCTGGCATGCCGCGCTCGCCTCGGCGGTGTCGTTCACGATTGGCTCCGTGCTTCCGCTGCTCGCGGTGCTGCTCGCCCCGCTGGAGTGGCGGATCCCGGCGATTGCCGCATCCACCCTGATCGCGCTCGCCGTCACGGGGGCGCTCGGCGCGTACCTCGGCAGCAGCCCGATGGCCCGGCCCACCATCCGGGTGGTCATCGGCGGCGTGCTGGCTCTGGCGCTCACCTACGGCATCGGCTCGCTGCTCGGCGTCACCGTCGACTGAGCCCCGGCTCTTCCCTGCCGCCCACCGCAGCCCTAGCATGGGCGCACGCGACTCGCGCTGCCGCAGGGGGTGGTCAGAACGTCGAATCAGACGGATGCCGCGGCGCCCCCTGTTCTGGAACTGCGCGTTCACGGCATCAACAACACGAAACCGCACGACCTGCTCGACCTGCCCGCGGACGAAGTCGAGTTCGCCGCCGGTGACAAGCTCGGTTTCTTCTTCCGCCCCACCGCGGCGGCGCTGAAGCGACGGGTCACCGACCCGGACGCCGTGACCGATCGCGGCGACATCCCGCGGGGCGTGCGCCGCGAGGCATATTCCTGGGGCGGCATGGTGCGGGGCACTCCGACGGTCGGCGGCGTGGGCGGCGTGGTCCTCGCCGGTCTCGCCCGCGCCGGATGGGCGCTGCTGCTGCCGTTCTCGCTCGCCAACGCGGCGATCTGGACCTGGCAGCTGCCGAACGGCGCCGCGCGCGCCCGGCTGAGCGGCCGGGCCGCGGTCATCCGGGCCTTTGGGGTACTGCTGACGTTGCTGCTTGTCGGCGCGGTGGGCACCCTGTCGCTGGATGTCGTGGCGCTGCAGTGCTACCGCGACGGAGTGCTCGTCTGCACGGTGTTATCTGACGGCTTGGCCCCGTTCGGTACCTGGCTGCCCGGCCGGCGGCTTGCCCTGTTCTCGCTGGTGCCGCTCGTCGTGGTCGGTGCGCTCTGGGCGCTGTCGGCGGCCTCGCGACTGCGCTACGACGTCGCCGAGCAGTTCATCGACCCTGAGGCGCTGGCGGTGCGCCACCCCGACACCCCGTTGCTCGGCCGCCCGGGGTTCTGGCAGCGCAGTAGCGACACCAACAAGCTGGCGCTCGCACACCTCGCTGCAGGGATCAGCGCTACCTCGCTTGCCCTGTTCACGGCGATCTGGGCGGGCGGCTCGGTTCTCGGGCTGGCCGGGTTCGCGGCATCCCTGGCTCTGCTGATTCTCGCGATCGGCATGGCGGCCGTGACGAAGACGATGCCGTTCGAGCAGGAACCGGCACGCGAGCCCCGCGCCGCGGCCAGTCGCCCCCGGTGGTCGGTGGCGCTGACGGTGGTGTGCGGCATCCTGTGGCTGGTGGCGCTGGTGGCCTTGGCAATCGGCGTGCCGGCCGCTCGCCCACAGCCGCTGCGCATTGTCGACGTCAATCTGTGGGCAGCGGATGTCGCACAGCTCGCCGTGGTCGGGACGGCGCTGCTGCTGGTGGCGGTCGCGGCGTTCTTTCCGGTGCGTGGCGCACGCCGGTATCGCGCCTGGCACGGGTTCGCGCCGGTGATCTTCCTCGGCTTCTCGCTGACCGTGGGGCTGATCTGGTCGGCCCTGGTCACGGTCGGCATCGGCGACTGGCTGAACGGTGGCGCCGGCGCGAGTACGCTCGCTCCCGGCATCCGTCCTCCGGTGCCGCAGGCCTCCCCCGGCGACGGCAGTGTGCTCGCCGACCCCGACCTCGACGTGCCGGCGTTCCATTCGGCCTTCGGCCTGCTGTCCTTCGCGTTACTCCTGCTGGTCGCCGCCGTGCTCACGGTGATCCTCGCCCGGCGCCGCAACCTCGATGCGCGTTTGATGCAGTGGTTGCGGCGCACCGTGATGGGCCCGCTCGGAAGGCCCGGAACCCCGGGAGACGCGCCGATGCGACCGGGCACCCCGGAGGAGCTCGCGCTGCTGCTGCAACCTGCGATCGTCGGCAAGCGGGATCGCGCCGCCCGGCTGCATCTGGCCGAACCGGTCACCGGAATCCTCGCCGGCTCCGGCCTGATCGCCTCCGCGCTTGCGCTGGCACTCCCGTGGCTGCTGCCAGCGCCAGCCGCCCGATTCCTCACACCCGGCCTCGACGTGACCATGACCGGCTGGGCGCTGGTCGCTGCGCTGACGGTCGCCGGGCTGGTGCTCGGCTCCGGCACGCAGCGACCGCTCGCCGCGGTCTGGGATCTTGCCTGCTTCCTGCCGAGGTCCGGGCATCCGCTCGGCCCGCCCTGTTACACCGAGCGCGCCGCTCCGGAGGTGGCACGCCGCGTGCTGTGGTGGCTGCAGTCTGAGCGCGCCGGTTCCCCGCCAGATCAGCGCCGCGTGGTGCTGTCCGCGCACAGCATGGGCGCGGTCGTGTGCACGGCGGCGCTGTTCCTGCTCGCCTCGCATGAGGACCGGGAGATCATGCGGGGGCCGGATGTGCTGGGCACCACGCGGTGTGAACGTCCGCGATTGCTTGCCCGCGATCCGTGGGCAGCAGATGCCGCAGCCGCGACGGCTCCCGGATCTGGCGGGATGCCGGTGGCCCGCTGGATCAGCCTGTGGCGCGCGACCGACTACCTCGGCTTCCCGGCGTACTCGAACCGTGCCGAGCACAATCCGATCGACCGGTACACCGAGGAGTTCGATGGCAGCGGGTACACCGCGGCGGTCGGCACGCATGGCGAATACTACCGAGCGCGCGACTACAACCCGGCGCTCTGCGACCTGGCCGGCATCCCGATCCTGCGCTGAGCCTCAGAGCTTCTCGATGGGCGCTATCTTGATCAGCAGTCGCTTGCGCCCGGCGCTCTCGAACTGCACCTCGGCGATGCTCTTCGAGCCGACACCGGTCACCGCGGTGACCCGTCCCTCGCCGAAATCGGTGTGCCGGATGCGGTCTCCGGCAACGAGGGTGAGGTCGCCGTTGTCGCGCACCTTGCCGGTGACCGTGTTCGCCCATTCCGTCTTCTTCTTCGGAGCCGGCGGCAGCGCGTTCTGCCCGAACGAGCGATCGTCGCGGAAGCCGGGCCGACGGGCGTTCAGCGCCCGCGGCTGCGTGCCACCGCGAGAGTTCGCCATGCCCGGCGACTGCTTCCACTCGATCAGGTCGACGGGGATTTCCTGCAGGTAGCGGCTCGGCATGGCGACGTTCACCTCGCCGAACTGGGCGCGGGTCATCGCCAGCGACAGGAACAGCTTCTTGCGCGCACGGGTGATGCCCACGTAGAACAGGCGGCGTTCCTCGGCGGGCCCGCCCGGCTCTGACGCGCTCATCCGGTGCGGCAGCAGGTCTTCCTCCACCCCGGTGAGGAACACGGCGTCGAATTCGAGGCCCTTCGCGGTGTGCAGGGTCATCAGCGACACGGTTCCGCTGGAGTCATCCAGTTCGTCGGCCGCCGCGACCAGCGCGGTCTCGGTGAGGAAGTCGATCAGCGTGCCCTCGGGGTTGTTCCGTTGGAACTCGCGGGTGACGGCGAGCAGTTCCTCCACGTTCTCGGCGCGGGCCTCGTCTTGCGGGTCGCGCGAGGAGCGCAGCGCCTCGACGAGTCCGGTCTTGTCGAGGATGAACTTGAGCACCTCGGCAACCGGCGCGGTGACCGCCATCATCGTGGCCTCGTCGAGGATCGCGCCGAGGCCGAGCAGGGCGCCGGTGACCTTCGGTCCGAGCCCGAATTGGTCGGCCTCGCGCAACGATTCGCGCAGGCTGATGTCCTTGGTATCGGCGTGCAGTTGCACCGCCGCCTCGGTGGCCGGGCCGATGCCACGCTTCGGCACGTTCATGATGCGGCGCAGCGCCATCGGGTCGAGCGGGTTGGCGACGGTGGTCAGGTACGCCATCACGTCTTTGATCTCGGCGCGCTCGTAGAACTTCGTGCCGCCGAGCACCCGGTAGGGCAGGGCGGAGCGGATGAAGATCTCTTCCAGTGCCCGGGTCTGCGAGTTGGTGCGGTAGAACACCGCCATGTCTTTGTAGTCCATGCCCGCTTCGTGCATGGCGATGACCTCGTCGGCCACGAACTGGGCTTCGTCGTGCCCGGAGTATCCGGTGAATCCGACGATCTTGTCGCCCGAGCCGATGGTGGTGAACAGCCGCTTGTCTTTGCGGTCGAAGTTGTTCGAGATCACGGCGTTCGCCGCGTCGAGGATGTTCTGCGTCGACCGGTAGTTCTGCTCGAGCAGGATCACCTTGGCGCCGGGAAAATCACGTTCGAACTCCACAATGTTGCGGATGTCGGCACCGCGGAACGCGTAGATCGACTGGTCGGAGTCGCCGACCACGGTGAGCGAGGCCGGGCCGAGTGGCGACGCCGAGGCGCGCAGCGGCATCCCGTCGAATCCGACGGCACCCTCAAGATCTTCGGATGCTGGTGCCCTGGTCAGTTCGCGGATCAGCGCGTACTGGGCGTGGTTGGTGTCCTGGTACTCGTCGACCAGGATGTTGCGGAAGCGTCGCTGGTAGAGCGCCGCCACCTTGGGGAAGGCGCGGAACAGGTACACCGTCTGCGCGATCAGGTCGTCGAAGTCGAACGCGTTCGCGCGGCTGAGTTCCTGCGTGTAGCGGCGGAAGATCTCGACGAACATCGCCTCCGCCGGGTCGTTGAAGTTCACCTGGCGGGCGTAGCTCTCGACATCCGCGAGCTCGTTCTTCAACTTCGAAATCTGCCCGGCGGCCTTGCTGACCGTGATGCCGAAGGTGTCGGCATCCAGCTCCTTGATGATCCGCTTCAGCAGCGCGCGCGAGTCGGCCGAGTCGTAGATGGTGAAGCTCTTGGAGTAACCGAACACCTCCGCCTCGCGGCGCAGGATGCGCACGCAGGCGGAGTGGAAGGTGGAGATCCACATGCCGCGCGCGGAGTCGCCGACGATGGCCTCGACACGCTCCCGCATCTCGGCGGCGGCCTTGTTGGTGAAGGTGATAGCGAGGATCTGGCTCGGCCACGCCTCGCGGGACTGCAGCAGGCTCGCGATGCGGCGGGTGAGCACACTGGTCTTGCCGGAGCCGGCGCCCGCCAGAATCAGGAGTGCGGATCCGCGAAATTCGACGGCTTCACGCTGCTGCGGGTTGAGCCCCGCGAGCAGCCGGTCATCGGGGGCGGTGGTTCCGTCGAGAACGTACGTCATGTCCCGACAATTCTAGGTGGCGCCCCTGACAACGGACTCGACGAGGCGCCGGTCAGAGCAGCGCACGCGCTTCGATCGCCAGATCGGGCTGGTCAGCGAAGACGCCGTCGATGCCGGTGCGCATCACCAACTGGAACTCGCTCAACCAGTCGCCGAACTCGGCACCGCGCGAGCCGCGGCGGAATGACTTGGCCAGAAACCGGTTCTCGGCTCGCAGGGTCCAGCTGTAGACCGACAGTCCGACGGCATGAGCACGCGCCACCAGGTCGGACGTGGTGGTGCCCGCCGCGGTCTCGGTGAGGATCATCGACTTGTTCACGCTCACCCCGTCCACCGCGCCGGCAAGCCGGGCGAGCCCGGCCGGCGTGACCTGCGCGGCGTATGACAGCGCTGCCGAGCCCCACTGCGCCACCAGGTCGGCGGGCTTGCCGGTCGCCTCGACCAGGTATACATAGTGGCCGGGGATGCCGCGGGCCTGCAGCTGACCGAGCACCCTCTGTTCGAACGACTCGACGATCAGCGAGTCGGCGTCTCCCCAGCCGGCGAGTTCGTCGGCGACGAGTTCGTCAAGCGGCAGCCCGATCGATTCGAAGTAGGTGGCGTGCTTGATCTCGGCGACCATCGCGAGCTGCCGTCCCGCGGCATCCGAGGCGTCGTCGATGATCGGCAGCAGGTCGCGCAGCCGCAGGATTCCCTGCAGGCCGTTGAATGTGGTGCTGGCCTGCCGCACCGCGGGGATCCGCTCGACGGCGCGCAGGGTGCGCAGCTCCGCCCAGGTGAAGTCCTCGGTGAACCAGCCGGTGAGCTTCACCCCGTCGATGACCTTCGTTGCGCGGCGGTCGGCGAACTCCGGATGCACCGCGACATCCGTAGTGCCCGAGATCTCGTTCTCGTGCCGAAGCACCAGCACGCCGTCCTTGGTGGCGACAATGTCGGGCTCCACGGCGTCAACGCCGAGGGCGAAGGCGAGCCGGTACGACGACGCAGTGTGTTCCGGGCGGTATCCGGGTGCGCCGCGATGGCCGATGACAAGGGGGCGGAGCGAATCGGTCACGCGTAAACCCTAAACTGAGTCGCACTATGGAGACCTGCGCGAACTGCACGACGAGCCTCGCCTCCGAGTGGAAGTTCTGCATTCGTTGCGGTACTCGGGTGCAGCATCCGTCCTCTGCGATCCCGGGCGCGATCCGTCCGAGCGTCGCGCCGACGTCACGACGTCGGCTCACCGCCCTGGGTACCGGCGGGATGGTTGCGGGTGGAGTTCTGGTGCTCGCCGCGCTGGTGGTGTTGGCCGTCGTCATCAACAATGCCCGCTGATCCCTCACCGGCGTCGCCGGAGCCGACGGCGCTGCTGCCGCTGCGCTGGGGCAGCTACCAGGAGCGCTTTCTGGCCGGGGCACTGTTCATCCTGGGCGGGATGGTGGGGCTGCAGGCCGCGAGCACCCAGTTCCTGATTCCGCTGATCACCGGCACAGCGCTTCACACCATCGGCTGGTGGATCATGCCGGCGGCCGGATGGCGGCGCCACCTCGTGGTCTTTCCCTGCGGTGTGCAGATCTGGCTGTTGCTGACCGGCCCCCAGTCGCTGTGGACGCTGGCGATCCCGTACCTGGCCTGGCTGCTGATCCGGCACCGCCCGCTGAAGAGTTATGTCACGGTGTTGTTCGTCATTGCGAGCGGCGTCGCGGTGGCCACCGTGACCAGTGAATACTCCGGGATGCTGCCGGCGCTGGCGTTCTCGCTGGCAATCTGCGTGGTGTCAGCGTGGATTGCTCGCTTAATCGCCGGAATCGGGCGGATCCCCAGCAAAATATGGGAAGAAGCCCGATAGATTGGCTGTTATACCCAGCAACTTGAGCAGGTATCGAAGGAGAAGACCACAGCATGGCCAACCCCGTTTTCAATAACTCCCCGGCATTCAAGGGCTCCGCTCCTACGATGACCGCGGAGCAGCTCGACGCACTGTATGGGCGCCCGTCGGCGACCGAAGGCGACCGCCCCGCCGCGCAGCCGGTACTGCTGCCCGCTGAAGAGCGGATGAGCTACGAAGACACCATCGTGAAGACCCTGGTGTCGTTCGCGATTCTGGTCGTCGGTGCGGTGGTCGGCTGGATGATTCCCGCCCTCGCTCTGCCCGCAGCGCTCATCGGATTCGTGCTCGCGCTCGTCAACATCTTCAAGAAGAAGCCGTCGAAGGCGCTCGTGCTGGCATACGCGGCCTTTGAGGGCGTGTTCGTCGGTGGCATCTCGGCACTGTTCGAGGTGATGTGGCCTGGTATCGCTGCTCAGGCGATCTTCGGCACGCTCGGCGTCGTCGGCGTCACCCTGTTCCTCTTCCTGAGCGGCAAGGTTCGCGCCACCCCGAAGATGACGAAGATCTTCCTCGTCGCCATGGTCGGCTACGCCGCGTTCTCGCTGGTGAACTTCGGCCTGATGATGTTCGGCGCGACCGACAGCATGTTCGGGCTGCGGAGCGAGTACCCGCTCCTCGGAGTCGGCCTCGGCGTGCTGGTCGTGCTCCTCGCCGCCTACTCGCTCGTGATGGACTTCGAGAACGTGAAGACCGGCGTCGAGCGTGGCGTGCCGCGCGTCTTCGGCTGGCAGGCAGCGTTCGGCATCATGGTCACCGTTGTCTGGCTGTACACCGAAATCCTGCGCCTCCTCGCGATCCTCCGCGGCGGCGAATAACGCCTAAACCCGTGGGTTGAGTAGGCGCAAAGCGCCGTATCGAAATCAACAAAGGAGGCCGCCCACCCGGGCGGCCTCCTTTTTGTTGCTTACTCCCACTCGATGGTTCCCGGCGGCTTCGACGTCACGTCGAGAACCACGCGGTTCACATCCTTCACCTCGTTGGTGATGCGGTTGGAGATGCGCGCGAGCACGTCGTACGGCACGCGGGTCCAGTCGGCGGTCATCGCGTCTTCCGATGAGACCGGGCGCAGCACGATCGGATGTCCGTAGGTGCGGCCATCGCCCTGCACACCCACCGAGCGCACGTCGGCCAGCAGCACCACCGGGCACTGCCAGATGTCACCGTCGAGGCCGGCCATGGTCAGCTCGGCGCGCACAATGGCATCCGCCTCGCGCAGCAGGTCGAGACGGTCCTTGGTGACCGAGCCGACGATGCGGATGCCGAGGCCGGGGCCTGGGAACGGCTGCCGGCTGACGATGACCTCGGGCAGTCCCAGCTGACGACCGATCGCCCGTACCTCGTCCTTGAACAGGGTGCGCAGCGGCTCGACCAGCTCGAACTGCAGGTCTTCCGGCAGGCCGCCGACGTTGTGGTGGCTCTTGATGTTCGCGGTGCCGGTTCCGCCGCCCGACTCCACGACATCCGGGTACAGCGTGCCCTGCACGAGGAACCGGATCGGGTCGCCGTCGGCTGCGGACTCCGCCACGAGCTCGGCCTGCGCCTGCTCGAACGTGCGGATGAACTCGCGTCCGATGATCTTGCGCTTCTGTTCCGGATCGCTCACGCCCTCGAGCGCGTCGAGGAACTGCTGCTCGGCGTCGATGGTGATCAACCGGATGCCGGTGGCCTTGACGTAGTCCTCTTCGACCTGGCGGCGCTCATCCTTGCGCAGCAGGCCGTGATCGACGAACACGCAGGTGAGCTGGTCGCCCACGGCGGCGTGCACGAGCGCGGCGGCGACGGCGGAGTCCACCCCGCCGGACAGGCCACAGATCACCTTGCCGGTGCCGATCTGGGCACGGATGCGTTCCACCTGCTCGGCAATCACGTTGCCGGGGTTCCAGTCGCCGGGGATGCCCGCGGCGGTGTGCAGGAAGTTCTCCAGCACGCGCTGGCCGAACTCGGAGTGCTTCACCTCGGGGTGCCACTGCACCCCGTAGAGCTTGCGCTCGTCGTTGGCGAACGCGGCGACGGGGGTCGACTCGCTCGACGCCAGCACCTCGAAGCCGTCCGGCGCCTTCGACACGGCGTCACCGTGGCTCATCCAGGTGGTCTGCGCGATCGGCTGGCCGGCGAGCAACGTGCCGCCCTGCCCCTTCAGCGTCACCGGCGTCGCGCCGTATTCGCGCTGGCCGGTCTGCGAGACCTCGCCGCCGAGCTGGGTGGCCATCACCTGGAAGCCGTAGCAGATGCCGAGCACGGGCACGCCGAGTTCGAGGATGCCGGTGTCGAGAGAGGGTGACCCTTCCTCGTACACGCTCGACGGACCACCGCTCAGCACGATGCCGGCGGGGTTCTTCGCGGCCACCTCGGCGGCGCTGATCGTGTGCGGCACGATCTCGGAGTACACGTTCGCCTCGCGCACGCGGCGTGCGATCAGCTGGGCGTACTGGGCTCCGAAGTCGACGACGAGCACGGGCTGGTGCGCGGTGCCGGGAGCGGTCACCACCGGCGCCTCCGCGTTTTCGAGTCCGTCGGCGCCCGGCTGGGTGTCGGTGAGTGAGTTAATGGGTGGCCTCCGCTAGTTCGGCTTCACGGTCGGTGAGATAGGAGTTGATCGTGCGAGACAGCCGTACCTCGACGATGAAGGACAGGAAAGGAACGACGCCGCCGGTCGCCATGAGCAGCAGCTTCGGCAGGTTCCAGCGCATGAATGTCCAGAGGCGGAAACAGGCGATCAGGTAGATCACGTAGAACCAGTCGTGCACGATCAAGATGCCGGTGCTCAGGTTGACCGCTTGCACCGTTCCGTCTGGCACCAGTGCCAGGAATCCGTAGGCGCCACCGAGTTCGATCTCGCTGCCGAACGCGTACTTGGCGATCATCTCGGCGCACAGCAGAAGCAGCAAGACTCCGGTGATGTATGCGGTGATCTGGTAGAACTTGAGGCCGCTCCGAATCTGCGGAAACGTCTCGGGTTTTGGAGCCAATGCCATGCGGGCAAGTCTACCTTTAGCGACTAACTGCCCGTTTCGGTCGCCGCTTCCCCCCACTGGGTGAGCACCCGCTCCCCGCACCCGCTCACCGTGAGCGCCGCACATATTGTCGAACGCCGCCGCGATGTCAGCGGCGTTCGCCACTTTCCACGGCGCTCGCATCCGCGGCGCCCGCGCTCGGCCGGAAACAGGGCGCTCGACCCTACTCAGCCGACGTGGACTGCGCGGACGGCCTGGACGTCCCGGATTCCGCGGACGGCGCCGATGTCGGGGACGCTGGGGATGCCGCGGACGGCTCCGCAGCCTCGGCGGCCAGCTCGGCCTCCTCGAGCTCACGCTCCCAGGCATCCTTGACCAGTCGGTACCAGAGGTACAGCGCGAACCCGGCGAAGATCACCCACTCGGCCGCGTAGAAGATGTTCAGCCAGTTGAGCTGCACCTCTTCGCTGGGCTGCGGCGACGCGATCAATTGCTGGCCGAAGTCGTCATGCAGCACGAGGTAACCGCCGTACACGTCGTCGACCGCCTGCCACACGTTGATCAGTTCGGCGATGGCCAGGGTGGAGTGCACGTCGTTCTCGAAGTCGGACTCAGCCGGCGACTCGCTCGGCAGGTAGCGGCCTGAGATCTCGAGAGTGCCCGCTGGGAGTCGGTCGATGACCCCCTCCAGCTCGTCGGCGGTCGACGCCCAGCCGACCGCGACGGCGACGCTCGGCCCGGTCTGCTGCTCGGCAGTGCTGCCGCCCAACCGGAACTGCCCCACCAGCCAGTACACGGCCTGGCCGTCCTGCTGCCGGTCGGAGAGCACGGTGAACTCATCGGGCACGAAGGCCCCGGTCGCCGAGACCACGTGGCCGGCCATCGTCTCGGTCACCGAGCGCTGCGGCTCGGTGAGCTGCTCGATCGGCTGCACCGTCTCGGTGTCACGGTCGATCACCGTGGCCTCATCGACGCTGCGCTCCAACTGCCACTGGCCGAGCAGCGCGAACGCCGCCGCCACTGCCAGACACAGCACGAGCATGGCGATCCAGCGCGGCCTGCGCGCAACATTCCACACGGTCTAGTACTCCGGATCCCGCTCGCGCGTTGCCTGTTCGTCGCCCTGCTTCATCGCGCGCTCCACGGTGGAGTCGATGCGGCCCTTTGCCGGGGCCTCAGCCTCGCTGCGGCCTGTCGCAACCGGGCCCGGGACCGGCTGCTCGCCGGTCAGAGCCGCCTCGCGCTCGGCCGCGGCTTTGACGGCCTCCTGTTGCTTCTTCTTGCGGCCTGGAGCGCCTACCCAGCCGCCGATCCGCTCCGAGTTCACGGCCATCAGCGGGCCGATGACCGACATCACCAGCACGTAAAGCCCGGCGAATGGCGTCATCCGGTCATCAAGGCCCGCTGCGAGCGCCAGCGTGGCGAGGATCAGGGCGAACTCGCCACGGTTCTGCAGGATCACGGCGGTGTTGAACCCGGCCTGGGGACCCATCTTGTTGATCCATGCCACGAACTGTCCGGCGATCAGGTTCAGCACGATGGTCATTCCGATGGCGGCGGCCACCGGGCCAAGCACTTCGCCGAAGGTGGCGGGGTTCAGTGCCAGCCCGAAGTTCAAGAAGAAGAACGCGCCGAACACGTCGCGCAATGGCAGGGCGATGTGTTCAATTCGGGTGCGGAATCGGGTGGCGCCGAGCACCAATCCGATCAGGAACGCGCCGATTGCGTCGGTGACCCCGAGCAGCTCACCGATTCCGGCGAAGGCGAGCGCGAGCCCGAAGAACAGGATCGTGAACAGCTCGTCGTCCTTGGCCTGGATCAGCCGCGATACGACTCGACCACCCCACCGGGCGATCGAGAACATCACCACCAGGAACAGGAACGCCACGCCGAGTTTCACCACGATCGGCCCGAGGTCGGTCTCACCGCTCAGCACCACTCCGACCACGGCCAGGTAGATGGCGATGAAGATGTCTTCGACCACGGTCACGCCGAGGATCATCGGCGTCTCATGGTTGTCGAGGCGCCGCAGCTCGATGATGAGCTTCGTGACGATGGCGCTCGAGGATGTCGCGGTCATGCCGGCGATCACGAGGGCCTCGCGGGGCCCCCACCCGATCATGAACCCGAAGGCCAACCCGACGCCCATGTTGAGCACGATGTATGAGCCACCGGAGATCAGCAGCCTGCCGGCGTTGCTGAAGAACGCGTCCTGATCGAACTCGAGTCCGAGGTTGAACAGCAGCATGATCAAGCCGAACACGGCGATCAGCTCGACCCGCTGGGTGTCGAAGTCGAGCGGGAACCAGCCGACGTGCGGACTCGCCAGCAGACCGACCACCATGTAGATGGGGATTACCGGCAGCCCGATCAGTTTGCCGGCCCTGCCGAGCGCGTACGCGAGAATGAACAGGATGCCGAGGACGAGGAGGTCTTCGCCGAGGTGCATCCGCTACTCTCCTGGCGGCGCTGCGGCGCTGGCAGCCTTGGGCTTCACGTCGCCGGTGCGGTAGAACTGAAACGCCTTGGCAACCTTCTCTGGCGCGCCGGCAAGCACGAGGGTGTCGCCGGGAAAGACCTTGAACTCGTCGGACGGCGCCGGGTTGGTGGCATCGCCGCGCACCACCGCGACGACGGTGCAGCCCACGGCACCGTGCTCGGCGAGATCGCCGAGCGGCTTACCTGCGATGTAATCGTCGTAGTCGACGGGGAACCAGTCGATGGCCAGCCCGGGGATCTGCGACAGGCTTGAGCGAGACTGAGTGATCTGGGTTCCGCCAAGCAGTTCCGCGAGAGTGCGCGCTTCGTCTTCGTCCAGACGCAACGACACCTTGACGGCATCCGCCCCTTCCGCTGTCTCGTCGGCAAAGCTGATCAGATCACTCTGTCCGGAGCGGTGCGTGACCACGCCGACTTT
This sequence comes from Microbacteriaceae bacterium, assembly GCA_040513215.1. Taxonomy (GTDB): domain Bacteria; phylum Actinomycetota; class Actinomycetes; order Actinomycetales; family Microbacteriaceae; genus Ruicaihuangia. Next base: position 15,128 of record JBEVDR010000021.1, read on the forward strand.
GCCGCCGTCCTCGGTCACGAAGGTGTGCAGTATTCCGACGCCCGGGAGTTGGACGCGCCGAACATCAACCATGGAGATGCGCCCTTTCGGGGGGTTTGGTGGCGGTCGATCCAGTCTACGGCAGCGGTTCTATGACGCTGACGGGATGCCGATGTCGGGCGCCTCCAGGCGGACTCGATCGGCGGACGCGTCATCCGGTTGCTGCTGGCTCGCCCGTTCGGCCTCGACCCGTTTCAGGTAGAAGGCGACCTCACGGTCGATCCTCGCGTCGTCCCAGCCGAGCGCGTCACCCATCAGGCGTGCGGCGACCGGTGCGGCAGAGACGCCACGGTCCCACGCCTCGATCGACACCCGGGTGCGCCTGGCCAGCACGTCGTCCAAGTGCAGGGCTCCCTCGTGCGTGGCCGCGTAGACCACCTCGGCCTGGATGTAGTCGTCGGCGCCGGGCAACGGCTCCTTGAGTTCCGGCCGGGAGCGGATCAGGTCGAGCAGTTCGTCGGTGAGCACGCCGTACCGGTTGAGCAGGTGTTCCACCCGCACCTTGTGGATGCCGAAGGCGCGAGCGATCTTGCCGCGTTTGTTCCAGGCAGCCTGGTAGCCCTCGGCGCCGAGCAGGCCGACATGCTCGGTGGTGGAAGCCGGGATCTTGCCGTCGAGCGCGTCGACGGCGGCATCGATCGCGTCCTTCGCCATCACCCGGTAGGTGGTCCACTTGCCACCGGCCACAACCACGAGGCCTGGCACGGTGTGCGCCACGATGTGCTCCCGGCTGAGCTTGGAGGTCTCTTCGCTCTCCCCCGCCAGCAGCGGGCGGAGCCCCGCGTAGACGCCCTCCACGTCTTCCCGGGTGAGCGGCACGTTCAACACCTGGTTCACCCGGTCGAGCAGGTAATCGATGTCGGCCGCGGTGGCAGCCGGGTGCGCCTTGTCGAGATTCCAGTCGGTGTCGGTGGTGCCGATCAGCCAGTGCCGACCCCACGGGACCACGAACAGCACGCTCTTCTCGGTGCGCAGCAGCAAGCCCACCTTCGACTGGAAGCGGTCTCGCGGCACCACCAGATGCACGCCCTTCGAGGCGCGCACCTTGAACTGGCCGCGCTCCCCCACCATCGCCTGGGTGTCATCGGTCCACACTCCGGTGGCGTTCACCACCTGGCGGGCCTTGATCTCGAACCGTTCCCCGGTCTCGAGGTCATGCGCGGTGACGCCGACCACACGCTCGCCCACCCTGAGGAACCCCTCGACGCGCACACGGCTGGCCGCGTGCGCTCCATAGAACGACGCGGTGCGGGCAACGCTCGACACGTAGCGGGCGTCATCGACCTCGGCGTCGTAGTACACCAGCCCGCCGCGGAAAGCGTCGCCGCGCAGGCTGGGAGCCGCCCGCAGCAGCTGCCGCCGGGACAGGTGACGGTGGTGCGGGACACCGGGCGGGCGGCCTCCGCTGTAGCTGAACAGGTCGTAGAGCAGCATCCCGGCGCCCACGTACAGGCGCTCGAACACCGGCTTGGTGAGCGGGTACAGGAAGCGCACCGGCTTCACGAGGTGCGGGGCGATGCGTTGCAGCAGCAGGCCGCGCTCGATCAGCGCCTCGCGAACCAGGCGGAAGTCCAGCTGCTCCAGATAACGGATGCCGCCGTGCACGAGTTTCGACGACCGGCTCGACGTGCCGCTTGCCCAGTCTCGCGCCTCGACCATGCCGACGCTGAGCCCGCGGGTGACCGCATCCAGCGCGGAACCGGTTCCGACGATGCCGCCGCCGATCACGAGGATGTCGAGTTCCTTGGTCTTCAGCGCCTCAATCGCGGCCGCGCGTTCTTCCGGCCCCAACTTTGACGATCTGGTCACCGGCTTCTGCCTGGCCATGCCCACCTCCGGCCCCCTCGGTCCTCAGACCCACTGCTGTGTACGACTAGCCCCGATGGTACGGAGCGACCACGACCTCGACCCGCTGGAACTCCTTGAGGTCGGAGTACCCGGTCGTGGCCATCGACCGGCGCACGGCGCCGATCAGGTTGCTGCGTCCATCGGCCGCGCTTGAGGGCCCGAACAGGATCTGCTCGAGCGGAGCGACGCTGCCGACGTGAACCCGGTTGCCGCGCGGCAGCTCGGAGTGGTGCGCCTCGGGTCCCCAGTGCCATCCGCCGCCGGGGGCGTCGTCGGCGCGGGCCAAGGCGGTGCCGAGCATCACGGCGTCGGCGCCGCAGGCGATCGCCTTGACGATGTCGCCACTGGTGGACAGTCCGCCGTCGGCGATGACGTGCACGTAGCGGCCGCCGGATTCGTCGAGGTAATCACGGCGCGCACCGGCGACATCCGCCACCGCGGTGGCCATCGGAGCGTGGATGCCGAGAGCGGCGCGGGTGGTCGAGGCGGCTCCACCGCCGAAGCCGACCAGCACACCGGCCGCACCGGTGCGCATCAGGTGCAGAGCGGCGGTGTAGGTGGCGGCTCCGCCGACGATCACCGGCACGTCAAGCTCGTAGATGAACTTCTTCAGGTTGAGCGGTTCCGCGTTCTTCGACACGTGCTCGGCGCTCACCGTGGTGCCGCGGATGACGAACAGGTCGACACCGGCGTCGACCACGGTCTGGTGCAGGTCCTGGGTGCGCTGCGGGCTGAGCGCACCGGCGACCGGCACACCGGCGGCGCGGATCTCGGCCAGGCGCTCCTTGATCAGCTCAGGCTTGATCGGCTCGGCGTAGATCTGCTGCATCCGCGCCGTGGCGGCCTCGGCGGGCAGGTCGCGGATTTCGGCGAGGACGGCTTCGGCGTTCTCGTACCGGGTCCACACGCCTTCGAGGTCGAGCACGCCGAGTCCGCCGAGCTTGCCGATCGCGATCGCGGTGGCGGGCGACACCACGGAGTCCATCGGAGCGGCCATCACCGGGGCCTCAAACGTGAACGCGTCGATCGACCAGCTCACCGAGACATCGCGCGGGTCACGGGTGCGGCGACTGGGGACAATCGCAATGTCGTCGAAGGAATACTCACGGCGGGCGCGCTTGGCGCGGCCAATCTCGATCTCAGTCACTACCCCAGCCTACCGCCGCGCTCCGACGCGGCCTCCGGGTGGGTTCCGCGGTCGGGCCGCCGCGACGTGGCTGGCGGGGCCCGCACTGTGGTGAGCGCTGCGTTTTCGGGCGAGCGCGCGTGCCCGCGGCGGGCGCGCTCGGCCGTTTCCGCAGCGCTCACCAGTTGACTCGGCAACCGGCACTCGGCGAGGTGGCGTCATCCGTGGTTATGCACAGAATGCCCATGTGCGTGGTGCACATGGGCATTCTCTGAGGAGTCAGCGCGAGTCAGCTACTTGCTGTAGTTCGGGGCCTCGACAACCATCTGCACGTCGTGCGGGTGCGACTCCTTGAGCCCGGCCGCGGTGATGCGCACGAACTTGCCCTTGTTGCGCAGCTCCTCGATGGTGCGGGCGCCGACGTAGAACATCGACTGGCGCAGTCCGCCGAGCAGCTGGTAGGTGACCGAGCCAACTGGTCCGCGATACGGCACCCGGCCCTCGATGCCCTCGGCGATGAGCTGGTCGTCGCTCGGGACATCCGCCTGGAAGTAACGGTCGCGGGAGTAGGAGGTCTTCTGGCCGCGGGTCTGCATCGCACCGAGCGAGCCCATGCCGCGGTAGTTCTTGAACTGCTTGCCGTTGACGAAGACCAGGTCGCCCGGGCTCTCGTCGGTTCCGGCCAGCAGCGATCCGAGCATCACAGTCTCGGCGCCGGCGACGAGCGCCTTGGCGATGTCACCGGAGTACTGCAGTCCGCCGTCGGCGATCACCGGCACGCCGGCCTCGCGGGCGGCGAGGGATGCCTCGTACACCGCGGTGACCTGGGGCACGCCCACGCCTGCGACGACGCGGGTGGTGCAGATGGATCCGGGGCCCACGCCCACCTTGATGGCGTCGGCGCCGGCCTCGACCAGCGCCTGCGCGCCAGAGCGGGTGGCCACGTTGCCGCCGATGATGTCGATGCCGCGGAACGCGGGGTCGGACTTCAGCTTGCGGATGATGTTGATCTCGCCCGCCGAGTCACCGTTCGCGGTGTCGACGACGATGATGTCAACACCGGCGTCAGCGAGGGCACCGGCACGCTCCCAGGCGTCGCCGAAAAAGCCGATCGCCGCGCCGACACGCAGGCGACCCTCGTCATCCTTCGTCGCGTTCGGGTACTGCTCGGTCTTGTCGAAGTCCTTCACCGTGATCAGCCCGGTGAGGCGACCGCTGTCGTCGACGAGCGGCAGCTTCTCGATCTTGTGCTGCGCGAAGATCGCGATCGCGGTGTCGGGGTCAATGCCGGTCTTCGCGGTGATCAGCGGCAGCTTCGTCATGACGTCGCGCACCAGGGTGGTCGACTTCTCGAACTGCGAGACGAACCGCATGTCGCGGTTGGTGATGATGCCAACGAGTTTGCCGTCGCCCTCCACCACGGGAAGGCCGGAGACGCGGAACTGGCCACACAGCGCGTCAACCTCGGCGACGGTGGCATCCGGCGTGGTGGTCACGGGGTTGGTGATCATGCCGGACTCGCTGCGCTTGACCTTGTCGACATAGCGCGCCTGGTCCTCGATCGAGAGGTTGCGGTGCAGCACCCCGAGGCCGCCGTTGCGGGCCATGGCGATCGCCATCCGGGCCTCAGTCACGGTGTCCATCGCCGCCGAGACCAGCGGCGTGCTCACCCGAATGTTGCGGGTAAGACGCGACGACGTATCCGCCTCACTGGGGATGACATCGGTGTGGCCGGGCAGCAACATCACATCGTCGTAAGTAAGTCCGACGAATCCGAACGGGTCAGGCTGATCCATGAGTTCTCCTTGAAGAAAACGAGAAAGTAAATCCGGATGCAGCGCTGAAACCCGGTAGTCAATGTTAACGGAATGCACGCTGGAGTATTCCAAGCCGTCATAATGTCCTCATCGGTAGTGATTGCTCTCTGAAACAGAGTCGTCACAAACGAGAAGTAACGTCAACGATGACGGCGCGACAGGAGTCTTGGGGGACCTAACCCACCCCGACTGAGCCCGTCTTGGAGGTTCTGTGCAATCAGCTCGCCGGACGACGGGGCGCGGTCTCCGCGCACTGTTTCTCGTCTTCATCGCCCTGCTCGGTGCATTACTCATGCTCACGGCTGCTCCTGCGTACGCCGATGAGGTGGGCCAGGACGAGCCGTACAAGATCAGCGGAAACGTGCAGAACGAGGGCCAACCCCTCGAAGACGTACTCATCACGGTCACCGGCAACGGCGTCGATCTCGAGGTGGAGACGGATGCCGAGGGCCGTTGGCGCGTCGGCGTGCCGGAACGCGACACCTACACCGTCACCCTCGTCGAGGACACCCTGCCCGAGGGCATCGCGGTGATCGAAGGCGGCAACGAGCAGGAGGTCGAAATCGGGCCGGGCGGCCGCGTCACGATGAACTTCTTCATCGGCGAGGGCGAGCGCAACGTCACGAGCTTCTTCGACCAGCTGGTGTCGCGCATCTTCAACGGCCTGAACTTCGGTCTGATGCTCGGCCTCGCGGCGGTCGGCGCATCGCTGGTGTTCGGCACCACCGGGCTCTCCAACTTCGCCCACGCCGAGATGGTGACCTTCGGCGCCGTGATGGCGCTGCTGTTCGGCACCACCATCGGCATGCCGATGCTCGCCGCCATCCCCCTCGCCGTGATCGTCAGCGGCGTATTCGGCTGGGCAATGGATGCCGGACTCTGGCGCCCTCTCAGACACAAGGGTCTGGGCCTGGTGCAGCTGATGATCGTGAGCATCGGTCTCTCGCTCACGCTGCGGTACATCTTCCAGTACTTCATCGGCGGCGGAACCCTGCAGCTGCCTGGCTCGGCGAGCGAGAAGTTCCCCATCTTCGGGGCGGTGACCCTGAGCTGGATCGACATTGCCAGCATGGGAGTCAGCCTCGTCGTGCTCGGTGTGTTCGCGTGGTGGCTGCTGAAGACTCGGATGGGCAAGGCCACCAGGGCGATCTCCGACAACCCGTCACTGGCCGCGGCATCCGGCATCGACGTCGACTGGGTCGTCCGCTGGGTCTGGATCATCTCCGCCGCGATGGCAGGTCTCGCTGGCGTGCTGTATGCCTACTTCCGCCCCGGCATCAAATGGGACATGGGCGCGCAGATCCTGCTGCTGGTCTTCGCGGCCATCACCCTGGGTGGCCTCGGCACCGCGTTCGGCGCCCTGATCGGGTCGCTCATCGTCGGCCTGCTGGTTGAGGTGTCCACGCTCTGGATCCCGTCCGACCTCAAGTACGTCGGTGCACTCGGCATCCTGATCATCATCCTGTTGTTCCGGCCGCAAGGAATTCTCGGTCGCAAAGAAAGAATCGGATAGGGGCCGGGCATGGACTGGTTGCAGATATTCTCCAACACGGCGTCGTCCATCCTCGGACCGGCGACCATGGCGTACGCCCTGGCGGCGATCGGGCTAGCGGTGCACTTCGGCTACGCGGGCCTACTGAACATGGGTATCGCGGCGTACATGGCCATCGGCGCCTACGGCTACGCGATCTCGGTGCTCACCTTCGGCCTGCCGTGGTGGGCCGGCTTCCTGGTCGGCATGGCCGCCTCGGTGATCTTCTCGTTCATCCTCGGTATACCCACCCTGCGATTGCGAGGCGACTATCTCGCCATCGTGACCATCGCGGCGGCCGAGATCGTGCGCTTGTTGTTCCTCACCACCACTTTCGACGAGTACACCGGCTCGGCAGACGGCCTGAGCGGCTACCACAACAGCTTCCGCGCGGCGAACCCGATTCCGCCGGGCACCTACGGCTTCGGCCCGTGGGTCTACAACGAAACCGGATGGTGGGTGCGCATCGTCGGCATCGTGCTGGTGGTCCTTGCCGCCCTGATCGTCTGGACGCTGATGCGCAGCCCCTGGGGTCGTGTGATCCGCGGCATCCGTGAGGACGAGGATGCGGTGCGCGCGCTCGGCAAGAACGTCTTCTCCTACAAGATGCAAGCTCTCGTGCTCGGCGGTGTCTTCGGTGCCCTCGGTGGCATCGTGTACGCCCTCCCCTCGTCGGTGAACCCGGGCGTGTACGTCACGTCGCTCACCTTCTTCATCTGGACGGCGCTGCTACTCGGCGGCGCGGCAACGGTGTTCGGGCCGATCCTCGGTTCGATCATCTTCTGGGTTGTGCAATCGCTGCTCAGCAACATCCTGCCGGCGCTCGTTTCCTCAGGCGTGCTGCCTTTCATGTCCACGACGCAGGCGCAGACTCTGCGCTTCATCATTGTGGGCATCGCCCTCATGCTGCTCGTGATCTTCATGCCACAGGGCATCCTCGGAAATAAGAAGGAGCTGACCTTTGTCAAGTAACACGGTCCCTCCCACCCCTCGGGCCAAGTCCACCGGCCTGCACAAGGGCGACTTCGTTCCCGGAGTGCCCAAGGTCGACCCGATCCTGGTCGCCGACAATATCACCCGCACCTTCGGTGGACTCACCGCGGTGGATGTCGAACATCTGGAGATCCCCCGCCACGCGATCACCGCGCTCATCGGACCGAACGGGGCGGGCAAGACCACCCTGTTCAACCTGCTGACCGGTTTCGACAAGCCCGACACCGGCAACTGGGTGTACGACGGCACCTCGCTGTCCGGCATCCCCTCGTTCAAGGTGTCCCGGCTCGGCCAGGTGCGCACGTTCCAGCTGACCAAGGTGCTGTCGCTGCTCACCGTGCTCGAGAACATGAAGCTCGGCGCCCGCCACCAGATTGGGGAGAAGTTCTTCCAGAGCATGTTCCCTTTCTTCTGGCGCAAGCAGGAGGGCGACATCGAGGAGAAGGCGGTTGAGCTGCTCACCCGCTTCAAGCTGGATACGAAGCAGGATGACTTCGCGGCCAGCCTGTCCGGCGGCCAGCGGAAACTGCTGGAGATGGCTCGCGCGCTGATGTCCGACCCGCAGCTGGTACTGCTGGACGAGCCGATGGCAGGCGTCAACCCGGCACTCACGCAGTCGCTGCTCGACCACATCCTTGACCTGAAAGACCAGGGGATGACGGTGCTCTTCGTCGAGCACGACATGAACATGGTGCGCCACATCGCCGACTGGGTCGTTGTGATGGCTGAGGGCAGGGTCGTCGCCGAAGGACCACCACAGGTGGTCATGAAGGACACCGCCGTGATCGACGCGTACCTCGGCGCGCATCAGGATGTCGACCTGGGTGTCGTCACCGGCCGGGTGCAGGGCGAACTGGATGAGGCCGCTGAAACGCTGCTCGCCGACGTCGAAGACGTTGTGGCGCACGGCGAAGGCGACCAGAAGGAGACGAACAAGTGACCACCACCGCGCCGGGCACGGCATCCTCATCGGCTCCAGTCGGCACCCCCGTCATCGAGGCGTCGAACATCGTCGCCGGCTACCTGCCGGGCGTCAACATCCTGAAGGGCGCCAATCTCGTCGCCAATAAGGGTGAACTGATCGGCATCATCGGCCCGAACGGCGCAGGCAAGTCCACCCTGTTGAAGGCCATTTTCGGCCAGGTCAAAGTGCATGAAGGGTCGGTGCTGCTGAATGGGCAGGACATCACCGGGTTGAAGGCGAACAAGCTCGTCGCCCGTGGCGTCGGCTTCGTGCCGCAGAACAACAACGTGTTCCCCAGCCTCACCATCGAGGAGAACCTGCAGATGGGGCTGTACCAGCGCCCCAAGGCCTACAAGGAACAACTGGACTTCGTCGTCGGGATCTTCGCCGAGATCGGCAAGCGGCTGGGTCAACGCGCCGGTTCGCTGTCCGGTGGTGAACGCCAGATGGTTGCCATGTCGCGGGCACTGATGATGAACCCCGCCGTGTTGCTGCTCGACGAGCCCTCTGCGGGCTTGTCGCCGGTGCGTCAGGACGAGGCGTTCATCCGGGTGTCAGAGATCAACAACGCAGGCGTCACCACGATCATGGTGGAACAGAACGCCCGGCGCTGCCTGCAGATCTGCGATCGCGGCTACGTGCTCGACCAGGGCCGCGACGCCTACCACGGCACCGGCCGTGAGCTGCTGCACGACCCCAAGGTGATCGGGCTCTACCTGGGCACGCTCGGCGAGTAGCTGCTTTACAAAGACCTGAGGGCCTCGGCGAATACGCCGGGGCCCTCTTGCTGTGCGGGGTTTCGAGACGCTCGCTCGTCAGCCAACGGAGGGTTACGAGGCCATGCAGGGCATACAGGAAGGGCCCCGGCTTGCGCCGAGGCCCTTCTCGTTGTTGTTACTGCGCTGGACTACTCCGCTGCGCTGTACCGGTTGTCGGGACCGAACTGGTAGATCCCAATCGTGGCCTCGGTCGGGTCGCCCACCTCGTCGAAGGTGATCGGTCCGGACTGGCCGTCGTAGTCGGCGACACCGCCGTCGAGGATGATCGCCGCGCAATCCTCGAAGGTGGTGCACTTCTCACCGTCGCCCGAGCCACCGGAGACTTCCTGCAGCTTGGCGGCGATGTCGGCACCCTCGGTCGAGTTGGCCGCGAGGGCAGCCAGTGCGAGCAGCATCACAGCGTCGAACGACTCAGCGCCGTAGGTGAACTCGGTCAGGGCCGGATTCCCTTCGGCCTGCCAGAACTCGTCCAGGGCGCCAGTGAACTCTTCGATGTCGTCAATGCTCAGGCCCGGGAAGGTTCCCTTTGCACCCTCGAGTGCGCCAGCCGGCAGTTGGTCGCCGAACTGCGCCAGGTTACCGTCAACGAAGTACAGGTTCTCGCTGGGGTAAGAGCTGATCAGGTTCGGGAGGATCGTCTTGACCTCTTCGAAGGTGATCAGGGCGATCGCATCCGGGTCGGCAGCCAGCAGCTCACTGATCTGCGAGTCGAAGCTCGTGTCACCGGTGTTGTAGGTCGGCTGTGCGACGACCTCTCCACCGGCGGCCTCGAACGCTTCCTGGGTGTACTTGGCAAGGCCAGTTCCGTAGGAGTCGTTCAGCACGAGCATGCCGAGGGTCTGGTGTCCGTCCTCAGCGATCACGTTGCCGAGTACCTCGCCCTGCAAGACATCGGACGGAGCCGTGCGGAAGTACAGCCCGTTGTCGTCGTAGGTGGTGAACGCGTCAGACGTGTTCGCGGGCGAGAACTGGACCACACCCTCACCGACGACCTGGTCAATAAACTGCAGCGAGGTACCGGACGATGCGGCGCCGATGATGGCGGAGACATCCTGGCTCAACAGACGCGGGATCTCGGTCTCGTACGCCTTGTTGTCGGTGTCGCCGGAGTCACCCTGGATGACCTCGACGGTGATACCCACGTCGGCCGCGTTGATCAGCGATGCCGCGTAGGCGACACCGGCGTTCTCGGGCGGGCCGAGGAAGGCGAGGTTACCGGTCTGTGGCAGCGCCGTTCCGATCTTGAGGGTCAGGTCGCGAGCGCCGGTGTCACCGGTTGTGTCATCTCCCTCGTCCGCAGCAGCACAGCCGCTGAGGACGAGAGCACTGGCTCCCACGAGGGCGATACCGACAAGGCCAGCCTTCCGGATGCGTGAGCGGGAGGCAAATGCCTTAGCGAAAACGCTCATGTTGCTCCTTGCAGTCAATGGATCACAGGTCACGCCAGCACAAGCCGCACTGCCGTTCTGCCAAGTTATTGACAAAGCGGGTCGGACACAATACAAAGCGGTTACGTACGTGTAACACTGGCAGAATCGTTACAATCCGTGATATTCCACAGCGGTATCCGCGCGTTTGACGCGGAATCGGTGCGTGTTTCGGTCGTTCGACGCGCTATTCAGTGTGCAAGCGCATACGCGACCGAGAAGCCGTCGGCGAGCACTGCGCTGCACTCGCCAAAGCTGGTGCACTCGGTGCTGCCGGAGCTGACCGCCTCAAGCCCGAACCGCAGTGACTCGCTGCCGTCATCGCCCGTGACGACAGCGGCAAGCGCCGCGCGCACGGTCTCCTGGTAGGACTCCACCGCGCCGGTGAAGTCAGACACGCCAGGGTCGATCTGCGCGAGCCGCGCGGCCAGCGCGTCATCCGGCTTCTCGGCCGGGTCCACCGTGACCAACAGAACGTCGGCCGCGGCAACGCCGGGCCCGCCCAGGATGATGTCGGCACCCTTCGCCACGAGGTCCGCCGTCGCGGTGTCGGCCACGCCGCGATGGAACAGCACCACCGGGGCGCCGTTCACTCCGCCGGCCTGGTTGATCTCGCGCACGGCCAGCTCAGCGCCGGCGACGATCGCTCCCCCGCCAGCGGCGGCATCCGTCTGCGTGCCGATCCGCAAGACTCTATTACCGGATGCCGCGGGCGCCGTCTGCGTCGGAGTCGTCGTCGGCGTGGGCGTGGGCGACTGCGCGAGCGACGGCACCGACGCGCAGCCGGACAGGATGGCCGCAAGCGCAGCGGCGACCGTGACAAGGCGGATC
>JBEVDR010000022.1:0-4563 GCA_040513215.1 Microbacteriaceae bacterium
TCGCCGGCTTCGCCAGCGAGAACGACGGGCTGCGCACCTTAAGCGCAGCGCCGGGTGTCAAGGACGCCCTGCAGCTGCTGGCCAGCTTGCAAGACCCCGATCACGAACGCGACCTTCCCTCGGCGATCGCCGCAGCTCGGTAGAAGACGGGAAGAATGAAAGGAACACGAGGATGACACAGCAGATTGAGCGCTCTGAGGTTGAAGCGGTGCGACCAGAGCTGCCCTACGTGGAGCTGACGGGATTCGAGGTCCTCAACGACGAAGAACGCGGCATCCAACAGGCTATGCACAAGTTTGCCCACGACGTCATGCGGCCAGCCGGCATTGCGATCGACAAGCTCAGCGCTGAAGAAGCCGTCGCCCCTGACTCACCGTACTGGGAATTCATGGCGACCGTCGCGGCATCGGGCATCGAATTCGACGCCGCCTCCGACGACATGGCACCGCAGGACCTGGCTCGCATGCAGTCGATCATGATCGAGGAATTCGGTTGGGGCGACGTCGGTTTGACAGTTTCGCTGGCCGCGGCTGCGTTTCCCAACATGATGGCCAAGAGGATCGGGAATCAAGAACTCGTCGACCTGACCGCGGGCAAGCTGGGCGCCTGGGTGGCCACCCAGCCTGACCGGGGTTCCGACGGAACCATGCTCTACCCGGCCGAACGGCATGCCCGGGCCGCGCAGGGCAACAAAGGGAACCTGACCGCCAAGATCCGCGGCGGCGACATCGTCATCAACGGGCAGAGTTCGGCGTGGGTATCCAACGGCGCGGTCGCCCAGGTCGCAATCCTCACGATCGTCGCCGACTACGGAGACGGATTCTTCGACGAGGAAGGCCATCCACACGGTGTCGAGGTAATCGTGCCCCTCGACCTGCCGGGCGTCACGCACGGCAAGCCGCTGGAGAAACTGGGGCAACGGCCACTGCCCCAGGGCGAGCTGTTTTTCGATGACGTGAAAGTCCCTGTCCGGTACGCAATTTCGCTTGGCGAACAGTACTGGCGCGGACACGCAGCTACCTGGTCGACCGCCGGTGTGGCGATGGGTCAAATGATCACCGGTCTGGCTCGCGCCGTGTTGGAGCACGCGGTTCGGTACACCAACGAGCGCCGACAGGGCGGCGCGCTGCTGGCGGAGCATCAGATGGTCCAATACCGGCTCGGCACCATGGCTCGCAAAGTCGAAACAATGCGCGCGCTGGCTCGTCGTGCCACCGAGTACACGCTGCTTACCCCGGCAAAGCATCCCTACTACACGGGCGGCACCAAGGTGACCTGCACCGACCTTGCCTTCGAAGTGGCTGACGAGGGGCTGCAACTGTTCGGCGGATACGGGCTGACTCGCGAGTACCCGATGGAAAAACTGTTCCGCGATGCACGCGCCGCGCGTATCGAGGATGGCGAAAACCATCTTCTCAACATGAAATTCGGCTACCTGACCTCGCTGCTGCACCGCAGCGGACGGATCTGACGAAGGGAGCAGCAATGTCTGTCACCGACTTCTTCGACCGCGGCTGGCGTGCGAATCCCACCGGCGCGGCGTTCATCGCAGGTGAACGTTCCTACACCTACGACGAAATCGGAAAAATGTCGTGTCGTGTCGGAAATGCGCTGCTGGCACGCGGGGTCGGGCGCGACGTGAAAGGCGCTGTGCTGGCCGGAAACGACCCGCTGGCGTGGGCCTGCGTGCTGGGTCTGTGGCGAGCAGGTATGGCCTGGGTGCCCGTCAACCCCGCCAGCCCGCCTGACGAGATCCAGCACCTCCTGGCAGGTTTCGACTGCGAAGTGCTGTTCTGCCAGGAGCAGCTCCTACCAGTCGTAGATAAGATTCGGACCGAACTGACCGCACTTCACACGGTGATCTCGCTGGGCGACGACGCCGCGGCCGCTGCGGCGGTCGACGGCGTCGTGCTGCAAACCTTCATCGAGGCGGCGAGTAGCCAAGTGCCGGAGTTCATTCCCGATCAGGACTCGGTGGCCGGCATCATGCCCACCGGCGGCACGACCGGACCGCCCAAAGGAGCGATGAACACCCACCGCAGCCTGTCGGTGAGCGCGCTGCACCACATGTTCGCCGCCCCGTATTCCACTGACGAACCCATTGTCAACCTCGTCGCGGCACCGATGACCCACGCCGCGGGCACGCTGACCTTGCCGTGCACGGCGCGCGGCGGCACCGTCGTGGTGATGACCCGCGTGGACCTCGACCTGCTGCTGGACTTGGTTGAGCAGCATCGAGTTACGGAGATGTACCTTCCCCCGACGGTGATCTACCGGCTGCTGGAAACCCCGGGAATCGAGGAGCGGGACTTCTCCTCGCTGAAATACCTCATCTACGGCGCAGCACCCATGTCGACCGAGAAGTTGCGCCGCGCGATCGAGGTGTTCGGGCCGGTGCTGTTTCAGGGCTACGGACAGGCCGAAGCGCCCACCGCGATCGCGTATCTTCGCCCAGAGGAGCACTTCCGGGGTGACGAGATCGCTGAAGATGCCCGGCTGTCGGCCGCGGGGCGCGCTGCGCCCATGGTGCGTGTCGAGATCATGGATGAGAGCGGCACCATTCTGGCCGCCGGCCAGACCGGAGAAATCTGTGTTCGGGGCGATCTGGTCATGCAGGGGTACTACAACGCGCCGGAAAAGACTGCCGAGACGATCATTGATGGCTGGTTGCACACCGGCGATATCGGCCACCTCGACGACGAGGGTTACCTGCACATCACCGACCGCAAGAAGGACCTCATCATCTCCGGCGGCTTCAATGTCTACCCCAGTGAAGTGGAACAGGTCATCTGGGCTCACCCCGCAGTGCAGGACTGTGCGGTCATCGGCGTCCCCCATCCCGAGTGGGGCGAGGCGGTCACCGCGGTGGTGGAGCTGAACGAGGGCGCGGAGCTGGCCGAAGACGAACTCCTGGCCTATTGCCGGCCCAAGCTCGGGGGCATCAAGACGCCCAAGCAGGCATTGTTCGTCGATGCTCTGCCGCGCAGCCCCAACGGCAAAGTGCTCAAGAAGGACATCCGTGAGCCGTACTGGCGCGGCCACGAACGCCGCATCTGACCGCCCTCGGCGCAGCAGCCCGCCTCCTCGACGGCGATCGGCCACGCGGCAAACATGCCCCGGGCTCAAAGAGGCCAACAGCCGACGGGCCAACGCGGTGTACGTTGACGCCGTGGATCCCGAGCCGGCACCGCCAGGACTGCTGGACGGCCTGGATGGCCGCGCACGGCAGGAACGACAGCAACTGCTGCGCTGGCTGTTGGACCACGGTTTCGACGTCGATCAGGTGCGCAACACACCGAGCCCGATTCTGTTACCCGCAAACCGCGTGTACGGCGACGATGGCACGCTGGTGTCCGCCCGGACTGTCGCCGACTCCAGCGGCGCCCCTCTCGATTTGATCTCGCGCCTGCACCGTGCGGTAGGACTGGCTCGCGTCGATCCCGACAAGGCCATCTATGCCCGAGCAGATGCAGAATCGATCCTTCCAGCGAAAGCGTTGGTCGATTTCGGCATCGACCCCGAACAGGTCATCTTGGTCGTCCGTTTGCTGATGGAGGGCCTGACGCGAGCAGCCGTGGCGATGCGCCAGGGCGGACTACAGACCTTGCTTCGGCCGGGTGCCACCGAAGTTGAGCTCGCCGAGGCCTTCGAGGCACTAGCGCGCGGCACCGAACCATTGATCGACTCCCTGATCAGAGAGCTCGCCCGGCTCGCCTTGCGACATTCGTTTGAGAACGAGGCCGTCGGCGCAGCCGAACGGGCATCCGGGACGCTGCCCGGAGGGCGCCCCATCACGGTCGCATTTGCCGACCTCGTGGGATTCACCCAGTTGGGGGAAGCCCTGCCGCCCGAGGAGCTGAGCGAAGTCGCGACCCGGCTGGCCAACCTGACCCGAGACGTGGTGACCGAACCGGTTCATTTCGTGAAGACGATCGGCGACGCGGTGATGTTGGTGAGCCCGGATGCTCAGATGCTGCTGACCGCTGTTCTTGAGGTGATGGAAGGTGCCGCAGCCGAAGGCTTGCCTCGGCTGCGCGCCGGAGTGGCCTCTGGTTTGGCGGTCACCCGCGCCGGTGACTGGTATGGCAGCCCGGTCAATCTCGCGAGTCGCGTCACGAACGCGGCGCCGCCGGGCGCGGTGCTGGTCGCTGAATCGGCTCGCGCCGAGATCGGCGATGTGGCAGGGATTGCCTGGTCGTTCGCCGCCGCGCGGCACCTGCGGGGCGTCCAGGGAGAGGTCCGGATGTTTCGAGCCAGTCTGGCCAGGGTGGGGTAGGGCGGCGTGCGGCAGTCGAACACGGTCCCGCGGGCACCGCGGCGCTGGATGACCAAAAACGGGTCCAGCTAATGCTGGCACGGCCTGCGCGATTGCTTGTTCGCCGAGATAGTTCTCGTGCCAAGCAACCGGCTGGCATCACCGCGCCGTTCGACGCATTCCCGAGCTGCGGCGGGCCTACGATTCCCCCATGAGCGCTGGCCTGGGCCCTCGACGCGGAGGGGAACGGGTCGGTTCACCGCTGGACCGGCTGGTCGCGCGTCGGCATGACCTCGACGGCGCCCAGC
>JBEVDR010000023.1:0-13710 GCA_040513215.1 Microbacteriaceae bacterium
GAAGTCGGCGCTGCGCCGCGCCCGCCCCACCCCTGTTCAGCTACTACGGGTCGTCCCGGCCGGAACGGCGCGCGTTCCGCCGGGCAGGTGAGGTGCGCACCAACCTGTTCGACTGGTCCCGCTCCACCGCCCCCCCACATCCGGGTTCCGGCTGGCCGCATCCTGCTCGGCACCGCGCGGGTGGTTGACGGGTTGATGTCTGCCGACGAGCACAGTCGCTGGGTGGCCGCTCAGGTGCAGGAGGCACCGGGCATCTACCTGCCGCACCGGCGGGAGCGGGCGGAAGACCTCCGTCGCGTCGCCGCGATCGGCGGCGTGGCCGTGCAGCTCACCGGCATCCCGGTCGAGCTCGCCCTCGCCGGCACCCCCGAGCGGCGGTGGCGCTGCCGGTGTATCGGGATCGGCTTGTCAGGCGCACCAGGAAGCAGCTGATCGGCCCATCGGACGGTTAATCCGGGCGGGCGGGGCAGCGTTACCGGACGGCAGCTCTGGGCGAGCGCTGCCGGCCGGTGCTGAGGTGTCTCCGCACTCCCCACCAGGTGACGCGGAGCATGGCCTCGAGCACGATCGACGAGCTCATCTTCGACTCGCCGGCCTGCCGTTCCCGGAAGGTGATCGGGGTCTCCACTACTCGCTCGCCGGCGTCGATCACCCGCAGCACCATGTCCACCTGAAAGCAGTAGCCGCGCGAGTTCACCTCCGATAAGGGAAGCCGGTCGAGCACGGGCGCCCGGTAGGCCCGGAAGCCGGCGGTGGCATCGTGCACCGGAATTGCCAGGGCCATGCGCGCGTAGGCGTTGCCGGCCCGGCTCAGCAGTTCCCGCCGTTTCGACCAGTCCTCGACGCGCCCGCCCGGAATCCAGCGCGACCCGATTGCGAGACCGGCGCCGTTCGCGACGGCGTCCAGCATGCGGGACAGGGCATCGGGTGGGTGCGACCCGTCGGCATCCATCTCGACCAGGACGTCGTATCCGCGACCGAGGCCCCAGCGGAATCCGGCCAGGTACGCGGCGCCGAGCCCCTGTTTGCCGGTGCGGTGCAGCACGTGCACTCGGGAATCGGATGTCGCCAGCGAATCGGCGATCAGCCCGGTGCCATCGGGGCTGTTGTCGTCGACCACCAGCACGTCCACGGTCGGCTGTACCGCGAACAGGCGACCAAGCACCGGCCCGAGATTGTCCTTCTCGTTGTAGGTCGGGGTGATCACGAGCACGCGCGGCACGGTGGGGCCAGACGTCGATTCGCTCACCCGGTCATTCTGCCAAACCCGCGCGGGTCGGTTCGGCCGCGCGGCCGGTAACTGTCCGGCAACGAATCCGCGCGGCATCCCTCTGAGGCGATAAAATCGGCCGAAGAAGGGACACCTGCGATGCCTCGGCGCAGAGTTGCGATTCGTGCGGCGACTGCGGTCGTCGGGCTTCTCGTCGTCGCGGGGTGCGCCAACTTCCCCTTCCCGCCGCCCACGGCTCCGCCCTCGTCGTCCCCCGGTTCAGCGCCGCCGTCTGAGTCGCCATCCCCCCCGCCAGCCGCCGACGCCATCACGATCGACAGCCCCCAGGACGGGACACGCGTACAGGTGCCGGTCGAGGTATCCGGGATGGCGAACACCTTCGAGGCGGCCCTCACCGTCGACCTGCTCACCGAAGCCGGCGACATCTTGTGCATGCGGCACATCATGGCGACCTCGGGCAGCGGCACGCCGGGCACCTGGCAGACGCGCCTTGGCTTCGCGCCGCAGGGCGACACCGAGGCGCCCGTCACACTGCGCGCCTATGAGTTGAGCGCGAACGACGGGTCGATCACCAACCTGGTCGAGCGTCCACTCACCCTCTCGCCGGAGCACCCGCCGATCATGCTGACCAGCCCGATCTGCGGCGATGTCGTCGCGGCCGGCGGAGCACTCGCGGTGCAGGGGCTGGCCACCGTGTTCGAAGCCGCTCTCACGATCGAGTTGCGGGATGCCGCCGGCGCTACGGTTCTCTCCCGCAACCTGATGACCGCCGAGGGCGGCGTGGAGTCACTGTTCGGGGAGTTCGTGACCGTCCCGGCTGGCCTTGCGCCCGGCTTCTACGACCTCGTGGCCTTCAACTACAACCCGGAGGACGGCAGCATCGAGAACGAGTTCCCGGTGCAGATCGCAGTGCGCTAGCGGCGGGGAGGCCTACCCTTGACGCATGCACCTGCCCCGCAGCCTCGAAGCGTTCCCGCAGCTTGCCGTGTTCGACACCACCGGGTCGACGAACGACGAGCTTCGTGAGACCGCCGACGCGCCAGACTTCTCGATCGCCGTCACCGACAACCAGACCGCCGGGAGAGGTCGGCTCGGCCGCGTCTGGGTAGCGCCGCCCGGCCAGGCACTGGCCGTGTCGGTGCTGCTGCGGCCCGGCGTCGGCACCGAGCACCTCGGCTGGCTGCCGCTGATCGCCGGGCTCGCCATGGCGCGCACCGTGCAGGGACTGCTGCCCGACGCCCAGGTCGGCCTGAAGTGGCCGAACGACGTGCAGATCGACGGACTCAAGGTCAGCGGCATCCTCTCCGAACTGAGTGGGTCGTCGGATGCTGTGATCCTCGGCGCCGGCCTCAACCTGGCGATCCCGGCCGACGAGCTGCCCACGCCGGTGTCCACGTCGGTCGGGCTGCATACGCACACCACCGGCAGCGCCGACCCCGACACCGCCCTGGCCGGTTACCTGACCGAGCTGCAGCGGCTGTACCGGGCGTTCACCGCCGCCGGCGGAGACGCTGAGGTCAGCGGCATCCGCCCCGCCCTGACCGCGGCGTGCACCACGCTCGGCCTGCAGGTGAGAGTGCAACTGCCCGGAGATGACGTGCTGATCGGCGTGGCCACCGGCATCGACGAGTCGGGCAGGCTGCTGGTTCGAGAACAGGATGGTCACGTTCAGGCTGTCGCCGCGGGTGACGTCACGCATCTGAGGTATGAATGAGGAATGTCCTCTGAGCAGTACTCCGCGCCGCAGCAGGGGCCGGCTCCCGAGGTCGTCGTAGCCCGGCTGCGTCCCCACGCCAGGGCGATGTTCTGGCCGTCGATCGCGCTGATCGCCGCGGTCTTCGCCACCACGTACTTCGCCGGCAAATTCGTCGAACCATGGCAGAACATCGCCGTGCTCAGCGCCGGCGCGCTCGCCGTACTCCTGCTCTGGATGTTCCCGTTACTCGCCTGGCTGGGACGCAACTACACCGTCACCACCCGGCGCATCGTGTTGCGCCGCGGGTTTTTCGTGCGGGAGCGTCAGGAGCTGCTGCACAGCCGCGGCTATGACGTGACGGTTCGCAAGAACGGCCTGCAGGTCATCTTCGGCAGCGGCAACGTCCGCATCAACACCGGGCTCGATCACCCGGTGGTGTTGCAGGATGTCCCGTCCGCCGATCTGGTTCAGGCGGCGCTGCACGACCTGATGGAACGCAGTCAGAACCCCATCGCGGCCAGGCGTCAGCAGGAACAGACCCGGCCGCGCGACGAAACCGCGGTGTGGGGCACCTAGCATCCGGTCTTAACCGGCTGGACACCTCTCGCCGCTAAGGTTCAATAGTGAAGATTTCTGTCATCGGATGCGGGTACCTCGGCGCTGTTCACGCGGCCAGCATGGCCAAACTGGGCCACGACGTCGTGGGAGTGGACGTGGATGCCGAGAAGGTAGCAAGCCTCTCGATCGGCGAGGCACCCTTCTTCGAACCCGACCTGCCTGAGCTGCTGCTCGAGGCCGGGGAGCGCCTGCGGTTCACCACCGACATGGCCGAGGCGGCAGAGGCCTCCGTGCACTTCATCGCCGTGGGCACCCCTCAACAGCAGGGCAGCAATGCCGCCGACCTGCGATACGTGGATGCCGCCATCGAATCGTTGCTCGAATACCTGAAACCCGGCGACCTCGTCGTCGGCAAGTCCACCGTGCCGGTCGGCACCGCGGCCCGGCTGGCCGAACGGGTGGAGACCACCGGCGCCCGCCTCGCCTGGAACCCGGAGTTTCTGCGCGAGGGTTACGCGATCAAAGACACCCTCACGCCCGATCGCCTCGTCTACGGGGTGCGCCCCGGCGGTGACGACGACGCGGTCGCCGCCCTCGACGCGATCTACGCCACCGCGCTCGCCGCGAACACCCCGCGCATCGTCACCGACTACGCCACCGCGGAACTCGTGAAGGTGTCGGCGAACGCGTTCCTCGCCACCAAGATCTCGTTCATCAACGCCATGTCCGAGATCGCGGAGGTCACCGGCGCCGACGTCACCCAGCTCGCCGACGCGATCGGTCTCGACGACCGGATCGGCCGCAAGTTCCTGAACGCCGGCCTCGGTTTCGGCGGAGGATGCCTGCCGAAGGACATCCGCGGGTTCATGGCCCGCGCCGAGGAGCTCGGTGTCGACCAGGCGCTCAGCTTCCTCAGCGAGGTCGACTCGATCAACCTGCGCCGCCGCAGCCGCATGGTCGACCTCACCCGTGAGGTCGTCGGCGGAAGCCTGGCCGGCAAGCACATCGCCGTGCTCGGTCTCGCTTTCAAGCCCGACTCCGACGATGTCCGCGACTCGCCGGCTCTGGATGTCGCCACTCGTCTGGTCGACGAGGGTGCCATCGTCACCGCGACCGACCCGCAGGCGATCGAGACCGCACGCCGCCGCAACCCCGACCTGACCTATGTCGCCAGCCCCGGTGAGGCGGCCGCCGGCGCGGACGCCGTGGTGGTGTTGACGGAATGGCGCCAGTACAAGGACCTCGACCCTGTCACGTTTGCCGAATCGGTCAGCGTGCGCGCCATCGTCGACGGTCGCAACTGTCTGGACCCCGAGCGCTGGCGTGAGGCTGGCTGGCTCTACCGGGCGCTCGGCCGACCGCAGCACGCGCCGGTCGCCGCCAGCTAGTTCCGCGTAGTTCCGCACGCGCGGTGCGGTGCCGGGCGGTCTAGTCCGGTTGCCGCGCTCAGTCGGCTGCCGGCACGGCTTCTGCCACCGGCGTCATGCGGGACGAACGGTGCGGCGCGAACACCCACCAGCGGTACAACGCGAACCGGAACGCCGCCCCGAGAATCAGCCCCACCCCGTTCGTGGCGATGTTGTCGGCGAGCAGGCTGGTGAAGCCGAACACCTCGCGGGAGAGCCAGAGGCATCCGACGCTGATCAGCATGCCGGCCATGCTCACGACCGCGAACTCGAATCCCTCGCGCGCAGCGGCTTGCCGGCGATGCTCACGGAACGTCCAGTAGCGATTTCCCACCCAGTTGCACAGGATCGCGGCGGTCGTGGAGATGATTTTCGCGAGGACCGGTCCGTCTTCGACCATGTCAGGATGCAGCACCGTCAGCCAGAGAAGGTTGAACACGGCGGCATCCACAATCAGCCCCACCGCGCCCACGCCGCCAAAGCGCACCAGTTGGGCGAGAAGCGCGCGCATCAAGGAGCCAATCAAATAAGGAAAGATGGGGTAGGTACCGCAGTCTAATTACCGGGAGTGTCATGACCCTGAAAGTCGGCGTAATCGGGGGCGGCCAGCTCGCCCGCATGATGATCCCCGCAGCCATCAACCTCGGCCTCGACATCCGGGTCCTCGCCGAGGCCGACGGCATGTCGGCCGGACTCGCCGCAACGGCGGTCGGCGACTACCGCGACGAGGCAACCGTGCTGGCCTTCGCCGAGGGGCTCGATGCGATCACCTTCGACCACGAACACGTGCCGCAGGCGATCCTGCACGCCCTGGTCGACCGGGGCCACCAGGTGCACCCCGGGCCGGACGCCCTGCGCTTCGCCCAGGACAAGCTGGACATGCGCGCCCGGCTCAGCGAGCTCGGCCTGCCCGTCCCGGTGTGGGCGCGCGTGGAGACCGAGGCAGAGCTGGAGCAGTTCCTCACGGATAACGGCGGGGCTGCGGTCGTGAAGACCGCCCGCGGCGGCTACGACGGTAAGGGAGTCCGCGTGGTGCGGGAGGCTGCTGAAGCCGAGGACTGGTTCCGCACCCTGGCCGAGGATGGCCGTGGGGGAGCGCTGCTCGTTGAGGAGCTCGTTGACTTCCGCCGCGAGCTCGCCCAGCTCGTCGCCCGCCGCCCGAACGGCGAGATCGCCACCTGGCCCGTGGTCGAGACGGTGCAACAGGACGGTGTCTGCGCCGAGGTGATCGCCCCGGCCGAGGCATCCGTCGCCACACCGCTGGCCGAACAGATCGGCCGGCGCATCGCCGAGGGACTCGGTGTCACCGGGGTGCTGGCCGTGGAACTGTTCGAAACCACAGACGGACGCTTGCTCGTCAACGAGCTGGCCATGCGCCCGCACAACAGCGGGCATTTCTCGATCGAGGGCTCGGTGACCAGCCAGTTCGAGCAGCACCTGCGAGCGGTGCTCGACCTGCCGCTCGGCTCGACCGCGCCGACGGCGCCGTCCAGTGTGATGATCAACATCCTCGGCGGACCGGCCGAGGGGACCCTCGCCGACCGGTACTCGGCGGCGATGGCGGCGCAGCCGACCGCGAAGATCCACAACTACGGCAAGGACCCGCGGCCTGGCCGCAAGGTCGGTCACGTCACCGTCACCGGTGACGAGCTTGACGACGTGGCGTATCGTGCGCGCGCCGCCGCGTCGCACTTCCAGTGAGCGGCCGTACTATGGGCGACGTGTCTCAACCACTCGTCGCCATTGTCATGGGCTCCGACTCTGACTGGCCAGTCATGAAGGATGCCGCAGCAGCCCTCACCGAATTCGGAATCCCGCACGAGGTCGAGGTCGTCTCCGCGCACCGCACCCCGCAGAAGATGATCGCCTTCGGAACGGATGCCGCGGGACGTGGCCTGCGCGCCATCATCGCCGGCGCCGGCGGTGCCGCGCACCTGCCCGGCATGCTCGCCTCGGTCACCACGCTGCCGGTGATCGGTGTTCCGGTGCCGCTGGCGAAGCTTGACGGCCTCGATTCCCTGCTGTCGATCGTGCAGATGCCCGCCGGGGTGCCGGTGGCGACCGTGTCGATCGGGGGAGCGCGCAACGCCGGCCTGCTCGCGGTGCGCATGCTCGCGACATCCGACCCCGACCTCTCACAACAACTCTCCGACTACGCCGAGGGCCTCAAGACGCTCGTCGAAGAGAAGAACGCGGCCCTCCAGAACAGCCTGTGAGCACACCTGTCCGTAACCCCGACAGCGCCTCGCCCGACGTCATGACCAAGCGGGCCTGGTGGCTCGTCGCGCTCAACGTGCTGATTCCCGGCTCCGCCCAGGTGCTCGCGGGCAACCGCAAGCTCGGCCGGTTCGGGCTCGGCGCCACCCTCCTGCTCTGGACCGTGCTCGTCGTCCTCGCCGTGCTCTGGTTCACCGCGCGCGAGTTCACCATCACGCTGATGACCAACTTCTGGATGCTGTGGGCTGTACAGCTCGGGCTGGCGTTCTACGCCGTGCTCTGGGTGATCCTGACCATCGATACGCTCCGGCTAGTGCGGCTGATCCGAGCCAAGCCGGGCGCCAGGCCGCTGGTCGCCGGGCTCACCGTCATCGCCCTCGTGGCGACAGCAGGTACCGCCGCGTACGGCGCTTACCTCACCGGTGTCGGCCGCGGCACCATCGAGTCGATCTTCGGCGGTGGCAACGTCGCCGAGCCCATCAACGGTCGCTACAACATCATGCTGCTGGGCGGCGACGCCGGACCCGACCGCATGGGCCTCCGGCCGGACAGTATCACCGCGGTCAGCATTGACGCTGAAACGGGCGCGACGACGATGATCGGCATCCCGCGCAACCTGTATCGGGCGCCCTTCAGCGCCGATTCGCCGCTGCTGCAGGAATACCCGAACGGGTACGACTGCGGCGACGAGTGCCTGATCAGCTACCTCTATACCTATGGTGAGGAGCATCCGGAACTGTATCCGGATGCCGAGAGCCAGGGCAGTCACGCCGGCATCGAAGCAATGCGCGATGCGGTCGAGGGGGTCACCGGCCTCACCATGCAGTATTACGTGCTGATCGACATGCAGGGCTTCGCGCAGCTCATCGACGCCCTCGGCGGCGTGGACATCGACGTGGCCGAGCGGGTCGTGCTCGGCATCAATGGCGCCAAACCGATCGGCGCGATCGAGGTGGGGCCGCAGCACATGGATGGCGCAACGGCGTTGTGGTACGCGCGCAGCCGGTACGAGACCACGGACTTTGCCCGGATGGAGCGGCAGCGGCAGGTGCAGACCGCGATCCTCACCCAGTTCGAACCGGCGAACGTGTTGTCGAAGTTCCAGGCTGTGGCGGAGGCCGGGGTGCAGGTCGTGGGCACCGACATTCCGCAGGGCATGCTCGGCCGTTTCACGGAGCTCGGCACGAAGGCCCAGTCGCAGCCGATCACCAACCTCGAGCTGGTGCCGCCGCAGATCGACCATATCCACCCCGACTACGCGGCGGTGCACCAGATGGTCGCTGCCCTCACGGCGCCCGCCGAGTAGCCGAATCGGCGCTCGGTCGGCGCTCCGTCGTAACGATTCGGCGAACGCGCGACGCTGGCCTTGCTCCGAGCGGTACATTGCCCTCATGGTTCAGGCTCGTGTTGCGCCCTTCGCCGCGGGCGCGGTGTGTGCGGCGGTGCTGCTGGTCGGCTGTGCCTCACCTTCCCCAACCGTTCCCGGTGGGTCATCCACGCCGCCGCAGACGCTTCTGCCATCCCCGTCTGCCACCGAAACGCCCAGTCCCGACCCCGCCGTGATCGTGATCGGAGCGCGCGAGTTGACCGTGCACTCCACGGAAGGGACGGTCCTGCACGAACTGTCGTACTCCGACGATCCGTCCGGCGCGGTCGACGTGCTCACCGATGTTCTCGGGTCCGCCCCCGAAGTGCGTGACCATCCCCAGCAGGAGTGCGCTCACGCGCGCACCGTCGCCGAGTGGGGTACGGATTCGTTCATCCTGGTCTATGGCCCCGAGCTGCCGCTTCCCGCCGATCTGCAGTTTCAGACGGTGGCGGTGGTAGACGAGGTGGCCGGCGTCAGGATCGAGACACCGACGGGGTCGTCGGTGGGTGGATCAGTCGCCGAGCTGATCGCGGCGGTGCCCGATGCTCCCGTGGAGGTCGCCGAGTTCGACGGGGTGCGGTATGAGTCAGTGCACTACGACATCGGTGAAGACAACGAACTGGGGCGCTGGGGGGCCGACGCCGGCGCCGAGAATGGCGTCATCCGGCGGTTAGGTGGCGGTCAATACCTGAGCGGCGACTGTTGAGCGTTCGACGGGAGGCAGCGGCCCGACGGCAGCTGTTGAGTGCCGCCAGCGCTATGCCGCTCGCTCGGTCAGCGTCGGGATCAATGCCTGCAGGAACTCCACCGTGTCCTCCCAGCCGGTCACCGCGTGGCAGGGCACCCCGAGGGCCTTCACCGGGTAGTCGTTGCCGCCCTCGTCGAGGCGGTCGCCGACGAACAGCATGGCATCGAGGGTGATTCCGGTGAGCTCCGCCAGTCGCGTCATGCCGTACGCCTTGTCGATGCCCTTGCGGGTGATGTCGACGGATGTCGAGCCGCCAGAGCGCACCTCGAGGTCGGGCAGCTGGGCGGCCACGGTCTCGCGCAGCGCGTTCTTCTTGGCTCCGGTCGGATCCCACGCGACCTTCGCCGCCACCGGAGCCGCCTGTCCGAGCGCCGAGAAGGTGATCTGTGATCCGCGGTCCTCGAGAATCGGTCCCCAGGTCTTGCTTTCCCAGAAGCCCAGTTCGCGGGCGCTGGTCTCGACGGCATCGAGCGCGCGAGCCTTTTCGTCCTCGGTGAGGTTCTGGGCGTAGATCTGCGTCCAGTCCGATTCTTCGAAGCGGAAGTACTGGGTGCCACAGGTGGGCATCAGGTGCAGTCGGTTGAGCGACTCGGTGCTGGCGTGCGGAAGCGAATCGATCACCTGTGACTTGAACTGGCCGAACTGGCCGCCGGAGATCACACACACCTCCGCCACGTCGAGAAGCCGCACGAGCAACTCGGCGACGGCAGGCGGCAGCGGCGACTTCGACGGCGCGAGAGTGTCGTCGAGGTCAAACGCGATGAGAGACGGTGTCGCCATACGAAGGTGCCTTCTGGTCGGTCGGTGGGGGCCTGGTCCAATGTATCGGCCTGGGCGGACGGGTGAGCTACAGGTCAGCGTGCAGCTGCCACACCTTTTCGGCAGAGTCCCGCCAGCTGAAGACCCTCGCGCGGTCGCGCCCGATCACGCTGCGGCGTTGCTGCTCCGCAGGGTCGCGGATCAGCTCGGTCATGGCGGTCGCCAGCCGAGCCGGATAGGTGGCGCGATCTCCGACGGGCACCACGACCCCGGCGCCTGCGGCAACCTCCACCAACGCCGGCGAGTCGGAGTGCACCACCGGGGTGCCGAAGTGGAGCGCCTCAATCAGCGGCAGGCCGAATCCCTCGGCGACGCCCGGGTGTACGAACACCGTCGCGCGGTCGAGCGCCACGGCCAGGTCGGCGTCATCGATCATCCCCAGCACGCGAATCCTGTCCGGCCCGAGGTTGTGTTCGGCGATCGCGATATCGAGCGCGGTGCCCTGGCGCGGCCCGGTGACCAGGAGCGGCAGCGCGGGAGCGGCTCCGGTCGCCATGGCGGCGATCAGATCGCCGAGTCCGCGTCGGAGGTTGGCGGTACCGGCGGTCAGGATGAACTCGGGTGGAAGGCCCATCGCCGCGGCGCGCGCATCGGCGTCACTCGGCAGCCTGAGCCGTGAGCCGACCGCGCCGCCGATGACCCGAATCCGGTCGCCCACGGGCAGGACGCCCTCAAGCTGATCCGCGACCGCGTGGCTGGGGACGACGATCGCGTCGGCGTGCCTCTGCGCCCGCTTCGCCAACGCCTTCTGGCGGGCGACGGCGATGCCCGGCATCGTGTCGGGATGTGTCCAGGCGCTGGCGTCATGGATCGTCACGACCGTCTGGTTGCCGAGATCGTTGAGTCGATCATGCCGGTGCAGCGGGGCCAGCAGGCTCGGCGCGTGAATCATGCCCCTGCCGTGGTGCGGGTAGAGACCTGCCGTCCACGCGCCGACCAGTTCGCGGCGCGCGAGGGTCGTCTTGTACAGGTCTGCGAGCCCTGGCAGCAGGGTCCCGATCTTGTCGTAGTCACTTTCCGGCGACGACGACACCAACCCCGCAACCTGGCAGTCGCGCGGTGCCGTGTGAATCAGTTCGCGCGTGAGTTCCTCGGTGTACCGAGCGACGCCGCCGGGCAGGAGCATCTCGTCGAGAACTACCCGCAACGTGATCATGACGTCGCGACGGCCCCTGTCGCGGCCGCCTCGGCGAGAGCGTCCTGCCACGGGCGCATGGGCTGAAGTCCCGCCTGTGCCCATCCATCGTGTCCGAGCACGGAGTAGGCCGGTCGCGGCGCCGGGCGCACGAACGCGGAACTGTCAGTGGGCTTCACCCGTTCCGGGTCGAGTCCGGCACTGGCGAACACCGCCCGGGCGAAGTCGAACCAGCTGGCCTGCCCGGCGTTGGTGCCGTGGTAGACGCCCGCCGGCGCAGCGGAATCAGCGAGGGCGACGATCTGCTTCGCGAGGTCCATCGTCCACGTGGGCTGCCCCACCTGGTCGGTCACCACCGTGACCTCCGGGTGCGACGCCGCGAGCCGCAGCATCGTCTTCGCGAAGTTCGGCCCGTGTTCGCCGTAGAGCCACGCGGTGCGAACAACGTAGGTGGCGTGGGGGTTGGCCTCGAACGCCAGACGCTCGCCCTCAGCCTTGGTCCGGCCGTACGCCGACACCGGATTCAGCGGGGTCTTCTCGTCGTACGGAGACGTCGCCGTGCCGTCGAACACGTAGTCGGTCGACACCTGCACGAGCCGGGCGCCGATGTGAGCCGCCGCCAGGGCGAGGTTCTTTGCCCCGACCGCGTTCACCGCGAACGCATCGTCCTCGTGGGATTCGGCATCGTCGACCTTGGTGTACGCGGCCGCGTTGATGACCACATCATGGTTGCCGACAGCGGAGCGCACGGCGTCGAGGTCGGTGACATCGAGGTCAGCGCGACCGAGTGCGGTCACGTCACGCCCGTCGAGGACGGTCTGCAGATCGCGGCCGAGCATCCCGGCAGCGCCCGTGATCAGGTAGCGGGTCACTGACCCTGCTCCTTGTAACGTGCCTCGGTGGCGTCCTTCTGCGGTGCCCACCAGGCCTCGTTGTCGCGGTACCACGCGATGGTGTCAGCGAGTCCCGCGTCGAAGTCAGAGTACTGCGGGGCCCAGCCCAGCTCGTCGCGCAACTTGGTGGAATCGATGGCGTACCGCAGGTCGTGGCCGGGACGGTCGACGACATGGTCGTAGGCATCGGAAGGCTGGCCCAGCTGGGTCAGGATCAGTTCGACGACATCCTTGTTGTTCTTTTCGCCGTCGGCGCCAATCAGGTAGGTCTCGCCGATCTCGCCCTTCTCCAGGATGGTAAGTACCGCAGAGGAGTGGTCATTGGCGTGGATCCAGTCGCGCACGTTCTCGCCGGAGCCGTACAGCTTGGGGCGTTCTCCGCGCAGCACGTTGGTGATCTGCCGGGGAATGAACTTCTCGACGTGCTGGTAGGCGCCGTAGTTGTTCGAGCAGTTCGAGATGGTGGCCTTGACGTCGAACGAGCGCACCCAGGCGCGCACCAGCAGGTCACTGCCGGCCTTGGTCGACGAGTACGGGCTCGACGGGTTGTACGGGGTGTCCTCGGTGAACCGGTTCGGGTCATCCAGTTCGAGGTCGCCGTAGACCTCGTCGGTGGAGATGTGGTGGAAGCGGATGTCGTGCTTGCGCGCCGCCTCGAGCAGTGTGTACGTGCCCACGATGTTGGTGTCGAGGAACGGGCGCGGGTCGTTCAGCGAGTTGTCGTTGTGGCTCTCGGCCGCATAGTGCACCACCGCGTCGTGGTCGGCGAAGAGCTGGTCGACAAGGGCGGCGTCCGCGATGTCGCCCTGCACGAAGGTGTAACGGTCGTCCGGCAGGCCCTCAAGGGAGTGGAGGTTGCCCGCGTAGGTCAGCTTGTCGAGCACGGTCACGCTGTGGTCGGTGTGCTCCAGCACGTAGTGCACGAAGTTCGAGCCGATGAACCCGGCGCCGCCGGTGACGAGAATTTTTATCACGCGCTTGAGTCTACCGAGCCCCTCCTGTGCCGTTTACGATAGGTCGCTGGATGCCGCGCATGGGCTAGTTGGCTCGTCCGCAAGGAGGAGTAAACGTGAAGAGGTCAACGGTCGAGCACAGCTCGATGGGGCTGGTAGTTGTAAATTTTGGATCCTCAGACCTCATCCGGACGAACCTTTCGGATGTGCTCGCGGCATTTCCCGCCGTCGTTGTCGACAATTTCACGTCGACCGACGAACAGGTGCGTGTCGCAGACCTCGCCGCGGAAGCTGGGGCGGACGTCATTCGTTCGCCGACGAACTCAGGATTCGGCGAGGCGGTCAACCGTGGAGTCGGCCAGCTCATCGAGCGCGGAGTGGAACGGGTGCTTCTGGTGAACCCCGACGTGCATGTGTCAGAGCAGCAGGTACTCCACCTCTCCTCCGTGTCCGCGTCCGATCCCGACGCGATCATGTCCCCGATCATCCTGAACGGAATTGGACAGACGTGGTTCCGCGGAGGCGTGCTTGATCGCCACAGGATTGTGGCGACGCACGCCGATCCCACTGGCCCCGATGTTGAACTCGACTGGCTTACCGGAGCCTGCCTGCTCGTGCCGGCGGCGGCATGGCGTCAATTGGGCGGGTTCTCTTCCGACTACTTCCTCTATTGGGAAGATGTCGA
>JBEVDR010000024.1:0-2814 GCA_040513215.1 Microbacteriaceae bacterium
GACGGGCCGTTCGGGTCGGCAATGGCGACCATCCGGTCGAAAGAGAACTTGACGTCGGATGAGGTGAGCTCGTTGCCGTTGGCGAAGGTGAGACCTTCCTTGAGCTTCACGGTGTACTCGTCGGGAGCCGTGACCTCTGCCGACTCCGCGATATCGGGCTCCACCTCGGTGCTGCCGAGGGGCGTGCTCATCAGGAAGGGAAAGACCTGCAGCTTGACCGAGAACGAGCCGTTGTCGTAGGAACCGGCGGGGTCCAGCGAGGTGATGACATCGGTAGTTCCGACGATGATGCCGTCAAGGCTGGCGCTGGTGTCGCCGGTGGACGCGCATCCGGCGAGCACTAATGCTGCTGCCGCCGTGGTCCCGAGTACGCCCAGCGTTCGCCGGCGCCTGTTAGTGAGTGCCATGTCGGCCTACCTCTTTCTCGTTGCAAAGGAACTACCGCGCGGCACCCTGTGGCACCGCGCACCTCGACGAGATTCTACCCCCGGATGGCCCCCGAACAGGGGGTGGAACAGCTATTCTTCGCGCAGGGCGCGTCGGTCGTGCTCCACCTGCACCAGGTCGCGCTGCAGTTGCGTGTAGCGTTCCGGGTCGGCCGCGGCGTCGGTGCGCTGCAGTCCCCCGAGCAGATCCGCCTTGCGGCGCGCGAGATCGCGATCGACCAGAGACGTGGTGATTCCTCGGCAATACGCCGCCAGCTGGCCTGGCCGCTCCGGGATCGGCGCGACCGCGAGTTCCTCCGTGAGGCGGGCGACCGGCCCGGGAACGGCCTGCACGATCACCGTCAGCCAGTTGGGCGCCTCGAGGTGGTCGAGGTTGGCCGCGACCGCATCGCGCACCATGGCCAGCGGCTGGTTGTGGAAGCCAACTCGGGATGCGCGTTCGACGAGGTCGCGGCCGATCGCTGCGGGTTGCTGCAGGATCGCCATCATCGCGTCGCGTTCCAGCCGGGTCGACGGGTCGGTCGGCAGGGTCATGATCGACACCGGCGGCGCTTCGACGACCGCGGGCTCTGCCAGGTACTGCTCGGCCGGCGCGACCGGGCCGAGGGAGGGTCGGGGGCCGGTTGCGTTTGAGCCTTCTGCGCCGCGCGCCTCGGGTCCGCTGCGGGAGTCGCCGCGTGGCTCGGCGGCGCCTCGCGCGGGGAGGCTCTTGCGGGCGCTCGCGACGGCGCGGCTGACGTCCGCCGGGTCGATACCGATCCAGCCGGCGACGCTGCGCACGTAGCCGACGCTGAGCGACTGGTCGCGGATGCCGGCGATGACGGGTGCCGCGGCGCGGAGCGCGGCGACGCGCCCCTCGACGGTCTCCAGGTCGTGCTCGGTGAGTTCCCGGCGGATCATGAACTCGAACATCGGTTTGCGGGTCTGCACCAGGCGGCGTACGGCGTCGTCGCCGCGGTTCAGTCGCAGGTCGCAGGGGTCGAGGCCGTCGGGTGCGACGGCCACAAAGGTCTGTGCCGCGAAGCGCTGCTCTTCGGTGAACGCGCGGCTCGCCGCCTTCTGCCCTGCCTCGTCCGGGTCGAAGGTGAAGATCACTTCGCCGGTGCCGGTGGTGTCGACGTTGGCCACGTCGCCGAGCACCCGCCGCACCACCTTGATGTGGTCGACGCCGAACGCGGTGCCGCAGGTGGCGACGGCGGTGGTTACCCCGGCAAGGTGGCAGGCCATCACGTCGGTGTAGCCCTCGACTACCACCACCTGCTTGCCCTTGGCGATGTCCCGCTTGGCCAGGTCAAGCCCGTAGAGCACCTGGCTCTTGTGGTAGACCGGCGTCTCGGGGGTGTTCAGGTACTTCGGTCCCTTGTCGTCGTCGAACAGGCGGCGCGCGCCGAAGCCCACGGTCTGCCCGGTGACGTCACGGATCGGCCAGGTCAGGCGGCCGCGGAACCGGTCGTAGGAGTTGCCGCGGTCGCCGGTGCTCAGCAGTCCGGCGGTGACGAGTTCGTTCTCGGTGAACCCCTGCGCCTTGAGCGCCTTCGACAGGGCGTCGAACGACTTGGGCGCGAAGCCCACCCCGAATCGTTCCGCGGCGGCCGGGTCAAACCCGCGCTGGCCGAGGAACTTGCGGGCTTCCGCGGCCTCCGGCGAGGTGAGCTGCGTGCGGAAGTAGTCTTCTGCCGCCTTGTTTGCCGCGAGCAGCCTGGCCCGGTTGCCGTGATCGGCCACGGCCTCGCCGCCGTCCTCGTAGTGCAACTGGAACCCGATGCGGGCGGCGAGCCGCTCGACCGCTTCCTGGAAACTGACATGGTCGACCTTCTGCAGGAAGGTGAATACGTCGCCGCCCTCGCCGCAGCCGAAGCAGTGGTAGAACCCGACCTGGGGCCGGACGTGGAAGCTGGGGCTGCGTTCTTCGTGGAAGGGGCAGAGGCCCTTCATCGAGCCGACGCCGGCGTTTTTCAGCGTGACATGATCGCCGATGATGTCAGCGATGTTGGTCCGGGATCGAACCTCATCGATGTCACCGCGTCGAATCAGTCCAGCCATGGAGCCATCTTAGAAGCGCGCATCGGGTCTATCTCGCGATTCCGGCGTGCAGGGTCATCGCGGATTGATCGGTGAGGCTGGCGACCTGGTCGATGATGACACGGCGGCGCGCGGCATCCGATTCGGACGCGTCGAAGTCGGCGGCGAAGCCCACATCAAGTGCGCCGGGGCCGGCCGCCCAGAGCCCGTCGGCGAGCTGGGTGAGCACCTCGCGCTGTTCGACGTAGAGCGGCTGCCGACTGTCGTGCTCCATCACGAATGCCGCGACGATGCCCTTCAGCGCGGCGATCTCGGCCTCGATCTCGCGCGGCACCACGACACTGGC
>JBEVDR010000025.1:0-4177 GCA_040513215.1 Microbacteriaceae bacterium
GCTCCGGCTCCGGGAGCACCGGCACCCGCCCCGGCTCCTGGCGCCCCCGCCCCGGCACCCGGCAAGTCAGCTCCCGAGACCCCTGCCAAGTCATCCAGCGACACGGACGCCGAATCGGTCACGCCCGATGCCACGACCCCCGCTGATGAGACCGCGCCGACCCAGTCCGGCGTCTCCCCCACTCCCGCAGGCGAGTCTGGTTCAGATCGCACGTCGGATTCGGAACGGGAAAGCACGGACGAGAACAACGACAAGAACAACGACGAGCAGCTCGAGCGCACCAGCGCCACCAGTCCCCTGGGCGATAACCCCGCGACATCCGCTGCTCTCATGGCGGGCATCTCGGTGGCCGGCACCGGCGCCCTGCTCTTTGGCGGGTCGGCCGGGCTGCTGAAGCTGTTTGGCTTCGGCAAGCGCGGACGCCACGCGGGAGCGGCGCCAACACTCGACTGACCGCCACGCGCGGTCCCGCGGCGGACCGCCCGCCACCCGATACCAACACGAGGCCCAGCGAACAGTGTTCGCTGGGCCTCGTCGTGTCTGGGTAACGGGCTACTTCGCGGCGGCGATCAGCTCCGCGATCTGCACTGCATTCAGCGCGGCACCCTTGCGCAAGTTGTCGTTCGAGACGAACAGGGCGAGGCCACGGCCACCGGGAACCCCGGGGTCCTGGCGGATGCGCCCGACGAAACTGGGGTCCTTGCCGGCCGCTTCGAGCGGGGTCGGGACATCCGTGAGCTGTACACCCGGGGCATCCTGCAGCAGCTGCTGCGCGCGCTCGACGGTCAGGGCGCTGCCGAACTCGGCGTTGATCGAGAGCGAGTGGCCGGTGACCACCGGTACGCGCACGCAGGTGCCGCTGACCAGCAGGTCGGGCAGTTCCAGGATCTTGCGGCTCTCGTTGCGCAGCTTCTTCTCTTCGTCGGTCTCGTAGAGCCCGTCGTCGACGATCGAACCGGCGAGCGGCACGACGTCGAACGCGATCGGGCGCACGTACTTGACCGGCGCCGGGAAGTCGACGGCACCGCCATCGTGCACGAGGCCTTCCAGGTTCTGGTCGACGACGGCGCGTACCTGGCTGATCAGTTCGTGCGCGCCGGCGAGGCCGCTGCCGGAGACCGCCTGGAAGGTGGTGACGATCAGACGCTCGAGGCCGGCCTCTTCGCTCAGCACCTTCAGCACCGGCATGGCGGCCATGGTGGTGCAGTTGGGGTTGGCGATGATGCCCTTCTTTGCCTCGGCGATGGCGTGCGGGTTGACCTCGCTCACCACCAGCGGCACGTCGGGGTCCATGCGCCAGGCGCTGGAGTTGTCGATCACGGTGGCGCCGGCGGCGGCGAATCGCGGGGCCTGCGCCCGGCTGCCGGTCGCCCCGGCGCTGAACAGGGCAATGTCGAGGCCTGTCGGGTCGGCGGTCTCGACGTCTTCGACGAGGATCTCCTGGCCCCTGAACGGCAGCGTCTTACCGGCGCTTCGTGCGGTCGCGAAGAAGCGGATGCTCTTGATCGGGAAGTCCCGCTCTTCGAGAAGGCGACGCATGACCGCGCCGACCTGACCGGTGGCGCCGACGATGCCGACGTTCAGTGCTTCTGCCACAAGGTTCTCCCTCTGCTTGCTGTGCTGCGTGTGTGTGGTGTGCAGTTTTGGGTACGCGTGACGCGCGAACCGCGGCGCGGATGACGCGGTTTGAGGTGTCGCCGGGTTAGCGGCCGGTTCCTCCGTAGACGACGGCTTCGCCGTCGGAATCCAGTCCGAACGCGGTGTGTACAACACGCACCGCCTCGTTGATGGTGTCGGCGCGCGTCACGACCGAGATGCGGATCTCACTGGTGGAGATCATCTCGATGTTGATCCGGGCATCGGACAACGCCTGGAACAGTCGCGCCGAAACACCCGCGTTGGTACGCATGCCGGCGCCGACCAGCGCGAGCTTGCCGATCTGGTCGTCGTACTGCAGCGCTTCGAAGCCCACCGACTCCTGCTCGCTGCGGAGCGCCTGCAGCGCCGTGGGACCCTGCGCCTTGGGCAGGGTGAACGAGATGTCGGTGCGACCGGTGTCCGCGCCCGACACGTTCTGCACGATCATGTCGATGTTGGCGTTGGCCTTACCGAGGATGGTGAAGATCTGGGCGGCCTTGCCCGGGATGTCGGGCACGCCGACCACGGTGACCTTCGCCTCGCTCAAGTCGGACGCGACGCCCGAGATGATTGCCTCTTCCACGTTCTCTCCATCTTGTGCATTGATGACCAGGGTGCCCTCGGCGTTACTGAACGACGAGCGCACATGAAGGGTAACTCCGTGCCGGCGGGCGTACTCCACAGCGCGGATGTACAGCACCTTCGACCCGGCGGCCGCGAGTTCGAGCATCTCTTCGGTGGAGATGCGGTCGATCTTGGTGGCCTTGCTCACCACGCGCGGGTCGGCGGTGAAGATGCCATCGACGTCGGTATAGATCTCGCAGACGTCGGCGTCGAGTGCGGCGGCCAGTGCGACGGCGCTGGTGTCGGAGCCTCCGCGACCCAGGGTGGTGATGTCCTTGGTGTCGCGGTTGAAGCCCTGGAAGCCGGCGACGATGACGATGGCGCCTTCGTCGAGCGCTTCGCGCAGACGCACCGGGGTGACATCCACGATTCTGGCGGCTCCGTGCCGGGCGTCGGTGATCATGCCGGCCTGGCTGCCGGTGAAGCTGCGGGCGTCGTGCCCCATGCCCTTAATGGTCATGGCGAGCAGTGCCATCGAGATGCGCTCGCCCGCGGTGAGCAGCATGTCGAGCTCGCGCGGTTCCGGGATCGGCGTGACTTCGCCGGCGAGGTCGAGCAGTTCGTCTGTGGTGTCACCCATGGCGCTCACCACGACGACCACGTCATTGCCGGCCCTCCGCGTGTCGACGATGCGTTTCGCGACTCGCTTGATGCTTTCGGCGTCGGCGACAGATGACCCACCGAACTTCTGCACGATCAAGCTCACACGGACTCCTACACGTTCACATACCGACTGTCTATTCTATCCGGGCCGGAGTGGGGGTTTGACGTACGTTACGTACCCCGCTGCGGGGTACGTAAACCGGCGACGTTAACCGATGGATTTGGCCGATTCAACCCGGTTGCGTGATTCCGTGGCTGCCTGCGTAATTGAGACTCTCACTCGACAAACGCTCGGGACGACGGCGGCGAGCCCGGCGGTCTCGCCCCTCCCGAGATTCTGAAACGGAGAACAACAATGCTTGACACCAACCAGATTCAGACCCTGACACAGCGCCGCGGCAGCGTGTACGACGCGGCAGGAAACAAGATCGGCAAGGTCGGCCAGGTGTATCTCGACGACCAGACCGGGCGTCCGGAATGGCTCACTGTGTCTACGGGGTTGTTCGGGACATCCGAATCCTTCGTGCCGCTGCGCGATGCGTCTGTCAGCGGTGACGACGTCACGGTGCCCTACGACAAGGACAAGGTGAAGGACGCTCCCCGCGTCGACGCCGACCGGCACCTCGATGAGGACGAAGAGCAGCGCCTCTACGAGTACTACGCGCTGGACTACGACGGCACGGAGGACGTCGACTATGGCACGGGCGACAGCGACCTTCGCCGCGACACCACGGTCGGTCATGCGAGCGGCCGTACCGACACCACCGGATACGCAGACACCACGCGGGACGATCGAGACCGTGCGGATGACGCGATGACCCGCTCCGAGGAGCACGTCAGAGTCGGCACCGAGCGCCATGAAACGGGCAAGGTTCGCCTGCGCAAGTACGTGGTCACCGAGAACGTCACCAAGACGGTGCCGGTCAGCCACGAGGAAGTGCGCATCGAGCGGGAGCCGATCACCGGCACGAACCGCGATGACGCGCTGCGCGGGCCCGACATCTCCGAAGCGGAGCATGAGGTCACCCTGCACGCCGAAGAGCCTGTCGTGGAGAAGAAGACCGTTCCGGTGGAACGAGTACGACTCGATACCGAGACGGTGACCGACGACGTGCAGGTCACCGAGAAGGTGCGCAAGGAGCGGATCGACACGGACGTCGAGGGCGACGCTCGCCGTGGCACGGGCGTCTGAATCGGACACACGCCACACGCGAATCGGCGCCGCACCCCGGGGGGGGTCGCCGATTCGCACTGGTTGGGGATTCTAACTAGTGCTCGCCCAGTCGGGGGGCCGGCAAGGGCCCCGCCGGGG
>JBEVDR010000026.1:0-14387 GCA_040513215.1 Microbacteriaceae bacterium
TGCCGGAGCCGCGCACGCTGGCGATGTGGCCGGAGTCGCGCAGCGTCGCGTAGGCGGTGCTCACCGTGGTGCGGCTGATGCCGAGCTGGCTGGCGAGGTCGCGCTCCGCGGGCAGTCGGCTGCCGAGCACGACGCGGCCATCGAGGATCAGCAGGCGAATGCGGTCGGCGAGCGCCGTGTAGGCCGGGCCGGACGCGGTGGTGCGCCAGCCGGCCAGAAGCGAGTCGAGCGCACGTGCTGTTACCTGCATGGGGCCACTTTAGCTAATTGGCCTTGCGACGGGCAGGCCAATATCGGCCTTCGTTGGTTGAGGAGCGCCCGAGCGAAGCGAGGCCGCGTCTCAAAACCCGAAATCCGAACCACCGACTTGACATCTTGTAAATCCACGGGCCACTCTGTCGCAGCAGCGATGCCGCCCGTGCGTTGCCGTGAACAAAGGAGTTCTCCATGAGCCAAGAACATTTGGCCCTCGCCCTCGCCCTCGGCTTCGACCCGGGCCGCGACATCCGCCGCCGGCTCGAATCGAGTCAAGGGAACGATCTTCGCCGCGTCGATCGCGGCCCTGCTCGCGCAGCTTGCCAATGCGCTGCCCGGATCACTGAACGGCCTGTTCCAGGAGACGTTCAACACCGTCGGCTCGCAGCTGACCTGGATCACCGCCGCCTTCATGATTCCCGTGGTGGTCTTCGAGCTCACCTTCGGCGTGCTCGGCGACAAGTTCGGCCACCGCAAGCTCGTGGTCGGCGGATCGCTGCTGGTGTTCGTCGGTTCCGTGGTCTGCGCGGTCGCCCCGACGGTCGAGGTGATGTGGATCGGCTCGGCGATCAACGGCCTTGGTGCCGGCGCGATCTTCCCCGCGTCGCTCGCTCTGGTCGCCGCGGTCACCCACGACTCGCGGGAGCGGGCCAAGGCCATAGCGATGTGGGCCGGCTTCCTCTCGGCCGGCGCCGCGGTGTCGCCGCTGCTCGGCGGCGTGTTCGCCAGCCTCGGTTCCTGGCGCGGCTCGTACGCCGTGGTCGGCGTGCTCGGCCTGGTCACCGTGGGGCTCGCCTACTGGAAGGCCATCGAGTCGGCCAAGGCTGAAGACCGCCGCCTCGACCCGTGGGGTC
The DNA here is from genome assembly GCA_040513215.1 of Microbacteriaceae bacterium. Classification (GTDB taxonomy): domain Bacteria; phylum Actinomycetota; class Actinomycetes; order Actinomycetales; family Microbacteriaceae; genus Ruicaihuangia. The sequence goes on from JBEVDR010000026.1 coordinate 1,110, forward strand.
AGGTCACCTTCGCGATCGGCCTGATCCTGGTGCTCTTCGGCCTGGTGCAAGGCCCGGAGGACGGCTGGACCAGCCTGCTTGTGCTCGCCGCGTTCATCATCGGCGCCGCCTTCCTGATCGCGTTCGTCGCGATCGAGCTGCGCGCACCCTCCCCGCTGCTGCAGCTGAACCTGTTCAAGAACCGGGCGTTCACGGTGTCGTCGATCGTGGCCGTCGTCGGCATGTTCGCGTTCCTCGGCGCCTGCTTCTCGTTCAGCATGTGGCTCGGACCGGTGCAGCACCAGAGCCCGTTCCTCACCGGACTGCTGTTCCTGCTGCTGCAGGGTCCGGCGTTCGTGCTGATCCCGGTGATCTCCCGGCTGCAGCACCGGTTCCCGCCGCGCTTCGTGCTCACCTCCGGGCTCGGACTGATGGCCGTCGGCGCGCTGCTCGCTTCACGCCTGGATGTCAGCAACCCCGACCTGGTTCCGTTCATTCTGCCCGCCCTGCTGATCGGCATCGGCTTCGCGTTCACCCTCAGCCCAATGACCGCGATCGCACTGAACACAGTGCCACGGCACCTCGCCGGCATGGCAAGCGCCACCACCAACCTGCTGCGCGACCTCGGCTTCGCACTCGGCCCGGTGATCGCCGGAGCGGTCGCGCTCAGCGGTGCGGCAAGTCAGATCGGCGCCACGCTACCGACCGCGGGGCTGCCCGCTTCGGAGGCGGGACCAGCCCTCGGCGTGTTCGAGGCCGGCGGACCGATCGCCCTGAACAGCCTCCCGCCGGGAGTCCCCGGTTCGGCGGCGCACGAGCTGGCACTGCAGTCGCTCGGCAACGGGTTCTCGCTCGCCTTCGTGGTCTGCGCTGTCGCTGCGCTGGCCGCCGCGCTGCTCACGCTGATCGGCCTGCAGGGCACGACGGACGACGGGCGCACCACCCCGGAGTCGCGTACCGAGGAGAGCGCGGCGGATGTCGCGGGTCGCGAGACTGACGCGGATGCCGCGGACGGTGGCCCCGTCGCCGAGCGGGACGGCGTCCCGAACGCCTAACACCCGCCGAGGGGCCCGACTTGCACGTCAAGTCGGGCCCCTCGTTCGTTAAGCACTACTCGGCGAGCCAGGGAGGCCACTCACCTCGGATTGGCCTCTTGATTGCGGGCCAATTATGGAATTGGATTGCACACGTGTCTCCCGCAGCAACTATGGTCCGCCGCATCCTGCAACTAGCAGTCGGCCTCTTTCTTTACGGCATCGGTATCGCCCTGATGCTGCGTGCCGCCATCGGCGTCGCGCCCTGGGACGTGCTCTCACAAGGCATCGCCAAGCAGACCGGCTGGTCGTTCGGCCTGATCGTCGTGCTGACCAGCTTCGTGGTGCTGCTGATCTGGATCCCGATCCGGCAGAAGCCCGGTCTCGGCACGGTCGCGAACGCCTTGCTCGTCGGCCCCGCGGCTGAGGTCGGACTCTGGCTGATACCCGCGCAGACGCATCCGGTGTTGCAGATTCTGTCGTTCGCGGCCGGACTCGCGGTGGTGGCCGTCGCCACCGGCCTGTACATCGGTGCCCGCTTCGGACCGGGACCGCGCGACGGCCTGATGACCGGGCTGCACCGGGTGACCGGCTGGCCGATCTGGGTGGTGCGCACCGGCATCGAGGTCACCGTGCTGGCAATCGGATGGCTGCTCGGCGGCAATGTCGGGCTCGGCACGGTGGCGTTCGCGCTGCTGATCGGTCCGATGGCGCAGCCGATGATGCGCCTGCTGCTCGTGCCGGCCCCGGTTGCAAAGCGGGGGCGCAAGCACGAGCAGCCGGAGCCACAACCGGCCGAGGCCGCCGTCCGGCCATAGCGGGCACGCGGAGCGGCCCTACAGCTTCCGCTCCGCGTACACCGTCATCGCGTCGCGCACGAAGCCGGCGCCCTCCACTCCGCCGTAGTTCGCCGCGAAGCGCTCATCCGCCACGTACATCTCGGCCAGTCCCAGGAAGTACTCCTTGGTCGGCCCGGTCGTGCCGCCGCCCGGCGTGCCGGGAATCCCCCGCAGCCAGTCGAATTGGCGTTGCGCGAGCGCCTGCGCCTCGTCCCTGTCCGCGGCGAGGCCCTGCTGCGTCGCAGCCAGCCAGTCGGCGCCGAGGGACTGCATCCGCTGCTGCCACTGCTTCTTCTCGGCGTCGCTCATCGAGCGCCACCAGGAGTCGCTGTGCGCGTATGCGTCCTTTCCCCACCGCTGCTCGACCTCCTCCCGGTACTGGGTGTGGTCGAAGCCGTCAAACATCTCTTCTGCCATCAGTTGTTCACCTCCCTCCAGCTTGAGGATCGTCGTCTCCACGCTGCTGATCTGCCGGTCGATCCGGAGCTTCTCCTGCTGCAACCAGCGCAGGTGCGTGCCGAGCGCTTCGGCGTTGCTGCGCTCACCGGCCAGCACCTCGGCGATGGCGGGCAGGGCGAGCCCGAGGTCGCGCAGCAGCAGGATCCGCTGCAATCGGGTCAAGGCGTCCGCGTCGTAGTAGCGGTAGCCGTTGCCGCCGACCCGGCTGGGCTCGAGCAGTCCGATGTCGTCGTAGTGCCGCAGGGTTCTACTCGTGGTGCCGGCGAGGCGCGCGACATCCTGAATCGACCAGTCCAGCTCGGTTCTCATGCCGGCCTCCTCTCAGAAACCACCGTAGAAGTTGACGCTACGTAAAGGTCAAGGGGCTCTGGAAGAAACCCTCTTGCGCCGCGCCACAACGCGATATATCTTGAGTTCCAGAAGACGCGATATATCGCGATAGCGGATGCCGTGAAGGAGACATCATGCCGCAGGAAGAGTGGATACTCGATGGCCCGAAGGTCATCGATGTGGAGCTGGTGCGCAAGCTCAAGGTGAGCTTGATCGCCGGCCAGGTCGACATCGTCGGCCACGATGAGCCGGGCGCCCGGGTCGAGGTGCACTCGGTCAGCGGTCGCGACCTGAAGATCTCGATCGACGGCGACACCCTGGAGATCGATCACCCGCAGCTGCGCTGGGACAACTTCATCGACGTGTTCGCCTCGTTCAACGGCAAGGCGCGCGCCGAGGTAAGCATCATGGTTCCGCGCGAGGTCGCCCTCAAGTTCGGTGTCGTCTCGTCATCCGCCCTGATCAGCGGGCTGATTTCGGATGCCTCGATCAGCACGGTCTCCGGTGACATCGTCGTCGACGGGGTAACCGGTGACATCAACCTCAACGCGGTCAGCGGCGAGATCGCGGTGCGCAACCACCGCGGTGCGGTGCGGGCGCACACCGTGTCGGGCGACATCACCGTCACCGGCGAGATCTCCAAGTACCTCAGCGAGGGTGTGAGCGGTGACGTGTTCCTCGACATCACCGGCCAGCCCGCCGAGATCCGGGTGAACACGGTGAGCGGGGCGCTGACCACGCGACTGACCGCCGGGCAGCCGGCGGAGTACCGCATCAACACCGTCAGTGGACGGCTGCAGCTCGACGACTCGGCGATTTCCGGGGTCCGCGGCAGCTTCACCGGCAAGTACGGGACCTTGGACGCCTCAGCCCTCGAACTGCGGGTGAACACGGTCTCGGGAAACATCAGCGTGCTGCACGCGGTGAGCGCATGACGCCCCCGGTTTTCGGCCACGGCCACCTGCGGCTCTACATCCTGAGCCTGCTCGCCGAACGGCCGCAGCATGGTTATGAGCTGATCCAGTCGCTCGAGGAACGCTTCGGCGGCACCTATACGCCGAGCGCCGGCACCATCTACCCGCGGCTGGCGAAGCTCGAGGAAGACGGGCTGGTCACCAAGATCGCGGACGGCCGCAAGACCGTGTACGAGATCACGGATGCCGGACGCGCCGAGCTCGCGAGCCGGGAGAGCGAGCTCGACGGTATCGAGAGCGAGCTCACCGACTCGGTGCGACGGCTCGCGGATGAGGTACGCAGCTCGGTGAACGCCGCCATGAAGACGCTGCGCGCTGACCTGGCCTCCGCCGCGCGGGACGCCCGCAGCGAGGGAACCGCCTCCAGCACCGGCACACCCGGCCCGAGCCGGGTGAAGACCACGGCCCTCGGCGCCCGGGAGGCGCTGCGCGACGCGGAGATCGTGCTCACCGAGTTCCGGCACGAGGTGCGCACCGAACTGCGCAACCGTACGGCGCGCGGCGAGCTGACCCCCGAGACCGTCGCGGACCTGCGCAGCCGGCTCGACGAGGTGCGGCGGACGCTGTAGCGGGATGCCGCGGCTCGCTACTGGAAGCGCACCGGCACGTAGAGGTCCTGCACCCGGTCGTTCGCCGCGGTGTGGTCGTTGCGGGTGAAGATGCCACAGGCATCCGTGGTGCAGTCGATGCCCTCGCCGGCGGGCGCGGGCACGTAGAGGTAGGCGGTGAAGGTTCCGGATGTCGCGTCGTCGAAGCTCCGCGCACCGAACAGTCGCCAGGCCCAGTCGTCGTTGATCCAGTTGCTCGGCGCGAATTGGATACTGCCCTCGGCGATGGTCTCGCCCTCCTCGGTTGACGGCACACCGCCGAGGCACGGGCCGGGCTTGCCACCCGGTTCGGGGATCACGCAGATCGCGACATAGATGCCCAGGGCGGCGTCGAACCCGGTTCCGCTGACCACGAGGCGGTCCCCCGCAGCCAGCGCGGAGGTGTCGACGGACGCACCCGGGTCGGCCGAAAGAATGTCGATGCGACGGTCACGGTCGTCTGCCCCGTGCGCGGTAGCGGTGAGTGGCCACTCGTCGGTGAACGGGTCCTGAGCGGATTGTCCGGCGTTCTGGTGGGTGAGAATCGGTACCGCGTAGATCGCGATCGTGGCGAGCAGCACGAGGGCGATCGCGCCCACGATCCACGGCCAGCGCCGCTTGCTTACTCTCCGGTTACCCACCGGTCAAGTCTACGGAGGGGGTCTCGACGCTAGGCTCTCGTGTCGTGCCCCTGATGCTGCTCGCCGTGTTCTTCGGCGGCACCGTGGGCACCGCGCTGCGGCTCGGCATCGACAGCGTGGCGCGGCATCCGGATGACGCGTTCCCCACCGCCACGCTCGGCATCAACGTGCTCGGATCACTGCTGCTCGGCTGGCTCGTCGGTCGCGTCTGGCCGGTAGCACCGCACTGGGTACGCGCGGCGCTCGGTCCCGGCCTGCTCGGTGGTTTCACCACGTTCTCCGCGGTGATGGCGGCCACGCTGACGCTCACCCCGGCACTCGCGGCGATCTACCTCGCGGCATCCGTGGTGCTCGGGCTGCTCGCCGCCGCGGCTGGCCTGCGTCTCGGCCACAACCGGCGCGCAGCCGTCGAAGTCGGGCCCGAACAGTGACGCTGACGTTCACCCTCGCGCTGTCCGTCGCGGTCGCCGGCGGACTCGGCGCCACCCTCCGCTACCTCGCCACCCTCGTCTTGCCGCTGCCGTGGGGTGTGCTCGCGGTTAACACGGTGGGTTCCGCAGTGGCGGGCGTTGCGCTGGCCCTGGCCGATGCGGCGGCGATCAGCGGCGACATCCGTCTGGTGCTGGTCACCGGGTTCGCCGGTGGGCTCACCACGTTCAGTACCTTCAGCGTGGAGACCATCGAGCTGGCGCGCGACGGTCGCTGGCGCACCGCCACGCTGAACGTGGTCGCGAGCCTCGCGGCGGGCATCGGCCTGGCACTAGGTGGGTACGCGCTCACCGCCGCGCTGATCTAGTCAGCAGTCGCCTCCGGCCTCACCTAGTTAGTGGTGGGCTCGTCCTTACCGGCATCCGGCTCGCCCTTACCTTCATCCGGTTTGCTCTCGCCCGCGGCGCGACGCTCGATCTCCTGCCGCATCCGTTCCTCACGCACCCGCTTACGGGCCGGCGGCAGCACGACGATCAGGAAGATCGCCGAGACGACGAGGATCATCACCGCGAACGTGACCGGCACAACGATAAACAGCAGGGTGGGAAATTCGCTCATGACATCCTCGAGAGACTCGCGACCACCTGGCGGGCGATCGCCCGGCCGGCCCGGTTCGCGCCAATGGTGCTGGCTGTGGGGCCGTAACCGGCGAAGAAAATGCGCGGATCCTTCCACGACGCGTTCGCCCCGACCGTGATACCACCCGCTTTCTCGCGCAGCTTCAGCGCGGCAAGGTGGCGCAGCTCGGGCCGGAACCCGGTGGCCCAGATGATCGCGTCGGCGGGCACGAAGGTGCCATCGGCGAACCGCACGCCATCCGGCTCGATGCGGGTGAACATCGGATGCGGCGTCAGCAGGCCGCGGTCGATGGCGGCCTGGATGCGGCGGGTGCGCGGAATCCCGGTGCCGCTGACGATGCTCGGCAGGGCGTTGCCGGCCCGCGCGGCCTCATCCTGCGCGGACACGGCGGTGACGGCCGCCTCGAGGGTGAGGTTCTGGTCGTGCAGCCATTCGATCGGCGTGCGGCTCACCCAGGTGAGGTTTGCGGCCACCTCTTCCATTTCCATCAGGAACCCGATCGCACTGGTGCCGCCGCCGACGACAACCACGTTCTTCCCGGCGAACTCTTCGGCCGCGCTGTAGTCGGCGGTGTGCACGTGCCGACCGCCGAACTTGTCCATGCCGGGGTACCAGGGCACGAACGGCGAGCCCCGGGTTCCGGTGGCGTTCACGATCATCTTGGTGATCAGCCGGCGGTCGCCCTCCGGCCCGGTCAGCTGCACGGCCAGGTCTGCCGCGTCGTTCTCCACGTGGGTGACGGATGCGGGTCGCAGCACGCGCAGGTCGAAGTGCTGTTCGTACTGCCGGTAGTAGTCGGCGACGACATCCTTCGCCGGCATCTGGCGGTCGGCGGTGTCGAAGCTGAGCCCGAGCTCGGCCATGCCCGGCAGGTCGTTGACCTTGTGCGCAGATCCGAGACGCAGCGCGTCCCAGCGGAACTGCCAGGCGCCACCCGTGCCGGGGCCGCGATCGACCATCAGGAACTCGGCCCCCGGCTCTAGCCCGAGACGTCGCAGGTAGTATGCAACGGAGAGTCCGGCTTGGCCGGCACCGATTACGATAACCTCGGTGTCATAGCGGCCTGGGTTCACGTGCATAAGGTTACCGGGGGCAGACCCCATGCCGAGCCGGGATACCCGCGCCCGCATGGTAAACTACCCGCTAGATTTCTTAGTCCCTGTTCGCCATTTTCGATTCATAAAGGGGGTCACGCATGGGGCGCGGCCGTCAAAAGGCAAAGCACACGAAGGTGGCTCGGGAGCTGAAGTACTTCAGCCCCGACACCAATTACGGCGCTCTCGAGAAAGAGCTGTCGGGTAACCCGCGGCTTGAGGAAGACCTCGAGAAGTGGCCGGAATACGTGGCGGAAACCGACAAATACGCCACGGACGAGGACGAGTCCAACATCGCCTAGGCTGCTGGCCGACGGCGCAGTATGTCCACGCGTGGGCACGCGACATCCCCCCGGATTGAGAGCCGCTGGATATTAGTCCAGACGTAGTTGGTACTTCCTTTTATCAATCGCACGTCCTATCGTCGCCTTAGTAAGCGGCGAGGGTGCCGCGCGAAGGGATTTGCCAGCACGTGATGGACACACGCCAACTGCGGTACTTTGTCGCGGTTGCTGAAGAGCGTCACTTCGGGCGTGCCGCCGAACGGCTTCGGATGGCGCAGCCTCCGTTGTCCCAGCAGATCCGTCAGCTTGAACAAGCCCTCGGCACGGCACTCTTGGTGCGAACCACCCGCAGAGTGGATCTCACCCCTGCCGGTGCGCTGCTGCTGGAGCGAGGCAGACGAGTGCTGCAGGAACTCGACGCCATCGCCGGTGATGTCCAGCAGGTCGGCGCAGGCGCGCTCGGAGTGTTGCGTGTCGGCTTCACCGGATCTGCCACGTACGACTTGATGCCGAAAGCGGTTCGGGAAGCCGAGCGGCGGCTGCCGGGGCTGTCATTGAACATCCGCGGTGAAATGCTCACCCCGCAGTTGGTGGCGGAACTCCTGGAACACCGTCTGGATGTCGCGATCCTGCGCCCTCCGGTTCACTCCGCGGAAATCGCATTCGAGGTGATCAGTCGTGAACCCCTCGTTGCCGTGCTCCCGGCAGATTCACCGCTCGGCAACCACGAGGTCCTGACCCTCAGCCAGTTGGCCGAGGCTCCGTTTGTCGGATACCCAGGCGATTCGAGCGTGGCCGGGGCAATCATGAATGCGTGCCAGGCAGCGGGGTTCCGCCCGCACATCCTGCAGGAGGCCAAGGAAACGTCGACGTTGCTCTCACTGGTTGCGGCGGGCACCGGAGTGGCGCTCGTCCCTGCCGCAGCTCGGGCCGTCGTGATTAACGGCACCATATTTCGCGAGGTGGCCGACCCACCCACCGTTGACCTCGCCATCGCGTGGCGCGCCGACGAGAGTTCGCCCTTGGTCGCGAATTTCATTGCTATGTTGCGCGAGCTGGGCGAGAACAAGACCGTCGAACTCACTCCGCTGCAGGGAACTCACCGATGAGAATCACGCGCATCGAAGCTGTGCCGTACTCGATCCCGTACCGCAAGGCTTTGAAGTTCGCCAGCGGCCAGGTGACGGACGCCGACCACGTGCTGATTCGCGTGCACACCGACGAAGGCATCACCGGGGTGGCCGACACCCCGCCCCGCCCGTACACCTATGGCGAAACGCAGCACTCGATCGTCGCGGTCGTCGAGCGGATCTTCGCCCCGGCGCTTGAGGGAGTCAACCCGTTCGAACGGTCTAAGGTACAGCAGGTGCTCGGCCGCACGATCGGCAACAACACCGCCAAGGGCGGAATCGACATCGCCCTCTGGGACATCATCGGGCAGGCGACCGTCACGCCGGTGACTACGCTGCTCGGAGGCTTCACCGACTCGATGCGCGTGTCGCACATGCTCGGCTTCGCGTCGGCGCAGGAGCTGCTCGACGAGGCGCTGCACATGCGCACCGACTACGGAATCAGCACCTTCAAGCTGAAGGTCGGCCGCCGTCCGCTCGGGCTCGACATCGAGGCCTGCCACGTGCTGCGCGAGGGACTGGGCGAGGACGTAGACCTGTACCTGGACGCCAACCGCGGCTGGACCGCGAACGAGGCACTGGAGGTGCTGCGGCAGACCGCGGATGTCGGTCTCAGCCTGCTCGAGGAACCGTGCGACGCGAAAGAGGTGATGAGCCGGCGGCGCCTGGTCGATAAGTCCCCCATTCCCGTGGTGGGAGATGAGAGCGTGCCGACCCCCGGGGACGTCTCCCGCGAACTGCTCAGCGGCGGCTGCAATGCCATCAGCATCAAGACGGCCCGCAGCGGCTTCACCGAGGCGCAGCAGATCCTCGGCCTCTGCGAGGGGCTCGGCGTAGATGTCGTGATGGGCAACCAGATCGACACCCAGATCGGCACGCTCGCCACCGTCACCTTCGGGTCGGCCTTCGCCGCGACCACCCGCCGCGCCGGCGAGCTCTCCAACTTCCTCGACATGAGCGACGATCTGCTAGCCGAGCCGCTCGTCATCCGCGACGGCGCCATCTCGGCCCGGCGCGTGCCGGGAGTCGGGGCCGTGATCGACGACGACAAGCTCACCCGCTACCGCCAGGACAAAGATTAGGAGACCCCATGCTTTTCCTCGTACGTATGGATGTCAACATCCCCACCACCATGCCCGCTGACGACGCGGCGGCCATCAAGGCCGCCGAGGAGACGTACTCGCAGCAGCTGCAGCGCGACGGCACGTGGGCGCACATCTGGCGCGTCGTCGGTGAGTACGCGAACTACTCGGTGTTCGATGTGGCGAGCAACGACGAGTTGCACGACATCCTCGCGGGCTTGCCGTTGTTCCCTTACATGACCATCACCGTCACCCCTCTTGCCCAGCATCCTTCTTCGATCCATTGACCACACACCAGACCACCGACAAAAGCACTGACAATAAGCACTGACAGAGGAGTTAGTTATGACTGACACACGTGATGAGACCACCGCGACCGCGGCAGCGTCGGGCCAGCACGCCACCGAGCGTTTCCGCGAGAGCGGGCGGGTTGGGGCGACGGGAATCAGCAAGGAGCGCGTCGACCTGCTCGCCTCCCGGGTTATCAAAGCCGTCAACGACACCGTGCTCGACGAGAAGGTGACCTACGAGGAGTACAACGCGCTTAAGGCGTGGCTGATCCAGGTGGGTGAGGACGGCGAATGGCCGTTGTTCCTGGACGTCTGGATCGAGCACTCGGTCGAGCAGGTCGCGAACGAGAACCGGCACGGTTCGCAGGGGTCAATCGAGGGCCCGTACTACGTGCCCGATTCCCCGGTGCAGCAGAGTCCGACCAAGCTGCCGATGCGCGATGACGAGCCGGGAACGCCGCTGCTGTTCCAGGGCCGCGTGACCAACGTCGCCGGCGAACCGCTGCCCGACGCGAAGATCGAGATCTGGCACGCCGACGACCTCGGCTTCTACTCGCAGTTCGCCCCCGGCCTGCCGGAGTGGAACCTGCGGGCCACCGTCCCGGTGGAATCGGACGGGCAGTTCCACATCGACACGATGCAGCCGGCTCCGTACCAGATCCCCACGGATGGCGCCTGCGGCGCATTGATCCGGGCCGCGGGTTGGCACGCCTGGCGTCCGGCCCATATCCACCTCAAGGTGTCGGCACCCGACCACTTGGAGATCACGACGCAGCTGTACTTCACCGGCGACACGCACATCTCCGATGACATCGCGTCTGCGGTGAAGCAGTCGCTGATCCTCGACCCGCAGCAGCGGTCCGACGCTCAGGGCAAAGCCGTCACGTACGACTTCGTGCTCGACCCGGCCTGAGGCTGAGTGCTCAGGTACTCCGGGGTGCTCCGGAGTACCTGAGCGGAGGGTTTCGCGCGCAGAGTTAGCTGGCGTAGGCCGAGACGAGGCGCACCGCGCCGCCGTTGACACCCTTGGCGCCCTGCTCGAACCCGGTGAAGTCGCGCTTCTCGGTGCTGACACGGCCAGTGACCCAGGAACGGATGCCGCGGGTCTCGAGTGCGTGCAGAACAGAGCTGGCAGCATCCGCTGCCACCACGGCGAACATGCCGACGCCGAGGTTCCAGGTGCCCTCGGTCTGTTCCAGGCTCATCGAGCCCCAGTCGGAGAGCACGCGGAACACGGGTGCGGGCGACCAGGTGGACCGGTCGACCTCAACCCAGGAGCCGACGGGCAGCACGCGGGCGAGGTTGGCGGCGATGCCGCCGCCGGTCACGTGGGAAAGAGAGTGGATGGCGCCGGGCAGTTCCTCGAGCACGCCGACCAGCGGGCCGGTATAGAGCCGGGTCGGTTCGAGCAGCACTTCGCCGATGACGCCGCCGAGGTCGTCGGAGTGGTCGCTGTAGCCGAGGTCGCGGCCGGCGAGCAGGTGCCGCACCAGGGAGTAGCCGTTGCTGTGCAGGCCGCTGGACTCCATCGCAATCACGACGTCGCCGTGGCGAACCCTCTCGGCACCGAGCGTCGCGTCGGCCTCGACCACGCCCACCGCGGCTCCCGCCACGTCGTAGTCGTCGGGGCCGAGCAGGCCGGGGTGTTCGGCGGTCTCGCCGCCGACCAGCGCGGTGCCGGTGGCCGAGCAGGCCTCGGCGATGCCGCGCACGATGTCGGCGATGCGCTGCGGAACCACCTTGCCGCAGGCGATGTAGTCGGTCATGAACAGCGGCTTGGCACCGACCACGATGATGTCGTCGACGACCATGCCCACCAGGTCTTGCCCGATGGTGTCATGCTTGTCGAGCGCCTGGGCGATAGCCACCTTGGTGCCCACGCCATCCGTCGACGTCGCCAGCAGCGGCTTGTCGTACTTGGTCAGGAAGCTCACGTCGTAGAGTCCGGCGAACCCGCCGACCCCGCCGAGCACGCTGGCGTTGTGGGTCTTGGACACCGCCGACTTCATGAGCTCCACGGCGAGGTCGCCGGCAGCGGTGTCGACGCCGGCATCCCGGTAGGCGTTGGAGGAGTTCTCGGTCACCCCCTAAGCGTACCGGGGCGCACGGCGCGGCATCCGCTCCCCGCAGCCCCGCCCTCTGCTCACAGACGGATGTGGGAGACTGGGCGGGCGCCAAATCCGGGCGCATCGCACCTCACCCCAGGAGCCCACTTAAAGCATGTGCGGCATTGTCGGCATCGTCTCGTCCCACCCCGTTAACCAGCTCGTCTACGACAGCCTCGCTCTGTTGCAACACCGCGGACAGGATTCCACGGGCATCGTCACCGCCGAGGGCAACATCCTGCACATGCAGAAGGCCAAGGGCCAGGTGCGCGAGGCATACCGCACGCGTGACATGCGCAGCCTGCTCGGAAACATGGGCCTCGGGCACGTGCGCTACGCCACCCGCGGCACCGCATCGGCCGAAGAGGAAGCCCAGCCGTTCTACGTGAACGCGCCGTACGGCATCACCCTGATCCACAACGGCAATCTGACCAACACGCGCGAACTGACCCGCGAGCTGTTCACCATCGACCGCCGGCACCTGAACACCTCCTCGGACACCGAGCTGCTAGTGAACGTGTTCGCGCACGAACTGCAGCAGGAAGTCTCCGGACTCGACCTCGACCCCGACCAGATCTTCAACGCGGTCTCCCGGGTGCACGAGCGCGTCGAAGGCTCCTACGCCGCGATCGCGCTGATCGCCGGGTACGGCCTGCTGGCGTTCCGCGACCCGTTCGGCATCCGTCCGCTGATCCTCGGCGTGCGCCACGTCGAGGGCGAACCGGATGAGTGGATTGTCGCCAGCGAATCGCTCGTGCTCGAGGCCGGCGGCTACGAGATCGTGCGGGATGTCTCGCCGGGCGAGGCCATCTTCATCACCGAGAACGGCGAGATGGTGTCCCGCCAGTGCGCCGCCAACCCGCGCCTGATCCCCTGCTCGTTCGAGTACGTGTACCTGGCCCGCCCCGACTCGATCATGAACGGCATCTCGGTGTACGAGGCGCGTCTGCGTCTCGGCGACCGCCTCGCCGACACGATCGCGAAGTACACCCCCTCGGGTGCGATCGACGTGGTCATGCCGATCCCCGACTCGTCGCGTCCCGCCGCCATGCAGGTGGCCCAGAAGCTCGGTGTCGAGTACCGCGAGGGTTTCTACAAGAACCGCTACGTGGGCCGCACCTTCATCATGCCCGGGCAGGCGGAGCGCAAGAAGAGCGTCAAGCAGAAGCTCAACGCGATGTCGACGGAGTTCAAGGGCAAGAACATCCTCATCGTCGACGACTCGATCGTGCGCGGCACCACCTCCAAGGAGATCGTGCAGATGGCCCGCGAGGCCGGCGCCAACAAGGTCACCTTCACCTCGGCCGCGCCTCCCGTGCGCTTCCCCCACGTCTACGGCATCAACATGCCGTCGCGCGACGAGCTCATCGCGCACGGCCGCA